>CAIYOB010000777.1 GCA_903927685.1 uncultured Planctomycetaceae bacterium | reverse complement strand
TTTCGGCGGGGTCGGAGACCCGCGCCGAGCGCGACCCGAGCGCGTCGTGGTCGGGTCAGAGCCCCAACCGACTTTGTTTGCGTGAGGAACTGTCCGATGCCTACCATCCTGCACTTGCCCGCCAGTTTCACCGGCGACCTGGAGACGTTCCGGGCGGAGACGGACCGGTTCCGGCAGGGCGCCGTTTCGGCGGCCGAGTACCGTTCGTTCCGGGTCCCCCGCGGCGTGTACGAACAGCGTGAATCCGACACCTACATGCTGCGGGCCCGCTGTCCCGCGGGGGTTGTTTTGCCGCACCAATTGCGTGCCCTGGCGGACGTCTCGCGGCAGTACGGCAACGGCGTGCTGCACGTGACCACGCGGCAGGACATTCAGGTCCACCGCGTGCTGCTGGATGATCTGCACTCGGCCTTGTGTGAACTGCACGCCGCCGGCCTGTCGACGCGCGGCGGAGGCGGCAACACGGTGCGGAATATCACCGGTTGTGCGGATGCCGGCGTCTGCGCCGCCGAAGTGTTTGATGTCTCGCCCTACGTAGTGGCTATGACGGAGGCGTTGCTGCCCGATCCGCTATCCTATCAACTGCCGCGCAAGTACAAGCTCGCGTTCTCCGGCTGCGCTCGCGATTGCGCCGGCGCGACCGTGAACGACTTGGGCTTCATTGCCAAGAAGCTCAACGGGATCCCCGGTTTTGCCGTGTATGTCGGCGGCGGGATGGGCGCCGACAGCCGCGTCGGACAGTTGTTCGAGCCGTTCGTCCCGGCCGGGCAGATCCACCTGGTGGCAGAGGCCGTCAAACGCGTGTTTGACCAGCACGGCAACCGCAAGAACCGCAACAGAGCCCGCCTGCGGTTCCTGATCGAACAGATCGGCTGGCTGCGGTTCCGCGAACTGTATCAGCTGGAATTTGAGGGCTTGCGTCCCGCCCAACAGGAAGGTCTTCAGGTGCGCCCCCTGCCCGCCTCGCCGCCCGCCGTGTCCGCGGACCAGGCCGAGCTGGCGGCGACTGCCACAGGATGCGACGCCTGGCGTGGACGAAACACCCTTCGGCAACGACAAGACGCGTACTTCTTGATCCACATTCCGCTGACGTTGGGCGACATTGACGCTGGCACGCTGGAGCAGCTCGCGGACGTCGTCGAGCGGCATGGCGAGCGGATGGTGCGTGCCACCCAAACGCAGAATCTGGTCCTGCGGTGGGTCCACGAAAGCGAGCTGACCGCTCTCCACGCCAAGCTGGCCGGCCTGGGCTTGGCAGAAGCCCAACTGCCGGTCCTGCGCGACATGGTGGCCTGCACGGGCGCCGCCACCTGCAAGCTGGGCATCTGTCTGTCGCGAGGGCTGGCCCGAGCGGTCGCGGACGAGCTTGCTGCATCGGCCGCCGGGTTGACGCCCGTCCAGGACCTTCGCCTTCACATCAGCGGCTGTCCGAATGGCTGTGGGCGACATGCGATCGCCGACATCGGGCTGCATGGCGTGGCCCGCCGCGTGAACGACCGGTTGGTGCCGCATGACGTCATCCAGGTCGGGGGGACGGTGGCGGAGGGAGAAACTCAGTTCGCCGAGGGCCAGCAGGCAGTCCCGGCCAGGAGTCTGCCAGCCCTGCTGAGGGACGTGTTGCAGGCCTTCGCGGCCGCGCCGCAGGCTCCGGATTTCCGCCGTTTCCTCGCTGCCGGCGGGCGGCAGCTTGTCGAGTCGTTGGCTGAACGATACCGGCACGTGCCGGATTTCGAGGCCGGCCCGGACTATTATCGCGATTGGGGCGCCGACACGTGGTTCTCGCTCGCTGGCCGTGGTCCCGGAGAATGCGGGGCCGGCGTCTTCGATCTGATTTCGGTCGACCTGCAGAGCGCCCGGGAAGCCTTGAGTCAGCAACGGCTGCGGGAAGCGGTGGTCCTGGCCGCCCGCGCGCTGCTGGTGACACGCGGCCAACAGGCCAACAGTGAAACGGAGGCCGTCGAGCTGTTTCGGCAGTACTTTGTGGACGAGCGCCTGGTCGACGCAAAGTTCGGTGACCTGATCACCCGCGTTCGGCATCCTCAGCCCGACTTGGCCGGGGAAGCCGACGAGGCCGCGAGGTTCGTAGAAACGATCGAGAAGCTGTACGCCAGCATGGACGCTTCGCTTCGCTTCCGGCCGTCGATACCAGAGTCGGCGCCGGCGAGCGCTACGTCGGTGGCCCTGCCGGCCGCCTCTCGCGAGGCGGACTTTCGCGGCGTCGTCTGCCCGCTGAACTACGTGAAGACCAAGCTCCTGCTCGGCCAGATGCACAGCAGCGAGACGCTCACCGTGCTCCTCGACGAGCCCGGCACGCGGAACGTGCCCGACAGCGTGCGCAAGGACGGGCATCGCGTCCTGTCCATCACGCCGGAAGGCGATCACTGGCGGTTGGTGATTCAGAAGGCCTGACCGCGCGTCTATCGCCCGGCCAGGGCACGCTCCAGCCGGTCGATGAGATTCGAAGGCGACTCGAGTCCGATCGAGAATCGCAAGAGGTGACGGTTCACACGGCAACTCTCCGCCCATTCCAGCTCCCCGAAATGGGCCAGCAGCGTGAAGGGGCAGCAGAGGCTGAAGTACGTCCCCAAGTTCGGGCCTTTGCAGAATTCCAGCGAGTCGTAGAACCGTCGCGTGTGGCGCGCCGGGTCCTTCAGCAGCAGCGAAAACAGGCCGCCGTACCCGGCTCCAGGGCGTTGCACGGCCGCATAGTTGGCGGGGCTGACAAGCTTCGGATAGTAGACCTCCGCAACGGCCGGGTGTGAACGGCAGAAGTCGACGACTTGCTCGGCCGTGCGGTTGATCTGTTGGACGCGAACCGGGAAGTCCGCGGAGCAGCTCGCCAGGGCCAAGGCATCTCCAGCCCAAAGCAGATCTTCGTATTCGCCGGCCAGGGCCTCCCGCAAAGCCTCGAACCAGGGACTCGCCGGGTTCAGGACAGCCGCGCCGGCCAGCACGTCCCCGGCACCGGTGAAGTACTTGGTCAGACTCGTGATCAGCACGTCGGCCAGCGGACGCAGATCGACGTTGACATACGTTCCCAAGGTCTCGTCCACGATCAACGGAAATCCGTGGCTCCGCCCCAGTTCGGACAGGGCGGCGAGGTCGGGGCTGGTCAACAGCGGGTTGGACGGAAACTCGCAGAACGCGGCCGAAACCGGCTCGCGTCCGAGCACGCCTGCCAGCTCCCGCAATTCGCGTTCATCCCCCTGGGGAAAGAAGTGAACGCCGCGGCCGAACTCCTGCTGGATCTTCAGTGTATCCACGTAGGGAAACCCGAACTGGACGCTGCGCCGTCCGGGAAAAATGCGGTGGATCGCCCGATAGACCGTGAAGATTGCGCTCATGCCGGAGCCGAATAGCAGCACGCAATCCGCCGGCACGCCCGCGAGGTTTGCGATCCGTTGCCGGACCGTTCTCTTGGCCTCTTCCGCTGGGGGCGGGGCGACACCCTGCAGCCACGCCTCCGCCAACCTCGAAGAGACGCCTTCGCCGGTGTGCCGCCAGTACTTCTTGGCGGCATCTGCCGCGGCTTGAGGAAAACACGTCACCCACGTTCCCGCCTCGTACCACGCAGTCACGCGCCCCAGTTCGCCACACCAGCGGTTCACCCACTCGACGCACCGCCGCGCCGTGGTCTCCGACGGATACACGCGGCAGAACTCGCCGGGAGCAGCGAACCGGCGAGCCGCGTCATCAAACAAGCGTTCGGTCAGCGGATGGATGAAGAACCGCGGATAGCCCGTCTGCAGGCGGCCGAGCACGCGCGGGTCCCCCTCCTCGTAACCGACCACGTCC
>CAIYOB010000776.1 GCA_903927685.1 uncultured Planctomycetaceae bacterium | reverse complement strand
GCATCAGTTGCCACGCGATCGTGACATTGATGTCGTCGAGGCGATGTCGCTGGTCGGCGGTTCCAACATGAACGGCGGTGGGATGGGCCGCGGCGGCTTCGGCGGCGGCGGTTTCGGCGGCGGCGGAGTTGGCGGCGGCTTTGGCGCCGGCAGCGTCGGCGGCGTCCCGCCGGGCCAGTTGTTCATCATCCGCAAGACGCCCTGCAACGACCAGATCACGATCGCCGTCGATCTGGCGCGAGCGATTCGGGATCCAAAATCGCGGCCGCTGGTTCAGCCCGGCGACATGCTGGTCCTGCAGTACAAGCCGAGCGAAGAAATCCTGAACTTCAGCTTGGGCACCTTCTTCACCTACGGCGTCGCCGAGTTGTTGCGAGGCAACTAGACGGCCCACGCCTGTCAATTCGCGGGGCTCGGCTGACCAGACACTGGTCTGCCGGGCCCCGGTCGTTTGGGTACCTCGCCAGGCTGTTCCGGCAAAAACCGCCCACTCGCTCGCCCTGCGCTGCACTGGCGAGTCGCCCGACTGAAACTGGCCATCCCCCCGCGTACTCTGCCGCCGCCAGCCTCGCGGCCGTCTCGCTGCCCTGCTGGGCCTCCACCTTATCCGGCGGCCGCTGGTTTGCGATCGGGCACGCTCCGAAGCATAATAGGCCGAAACGCCGGTCCTGTTCTCTATCCCCTTCGGGCGTCGAACTCGCGTAAGGGCGGAATCGCGAGCCGGCGATCCGGCAACTCTCATTCATTTCCACCCAAAGGCGGCGATCCGATGGACGAATTCGCGGGCTTGCTGTGCGGCTTGACGATCGGCGTGGCCGTCATCGCGGTCGTCGGTCATTTGATCTGGATTGCGGTGGCTGCGTGCATCCGCTGGCTGGCCGCAGCCAACGTTCCGGCCCAGGCATCCGTCGCGCGTTGTCCGGCCTGTGGCGCGAGCCTGCGGGCCGGCGTTGTGCTCTGTTATCACTGCGGGCATCGCCTGCTTTCCCGGACGGCGGCCGCGGAGGGTCTGCCCCGGGCGGCGGCAGCCCGGGAGGACGACCAGGCCGCCACCTTGCGGCACTTGGCTCGTCTGCACCAACAGGGCTGGCTGGACAGAGACGACTACCAGGGGCTCGAAGCCCTGGTGCGAGAAGCCGGCCCCGAGGTAGCGCGGCCGGGTGGCAAGCGACTGGAGTCGATCGCACCGCTCGTGTCGGCCGCGGCCCCTCCGCCGCCCGTCGAAGCCCCTCCGGCTTCAGCGGCGGCGGCGGTGGCAAGCCGGCCCGCCGTGGCCGCGGCTGGCGAGGAAGAGATCATCGAAGCAGTGATCTTGGTGGAGCCCCGTCCGCTGAGTCCGAGTCGCCCGTCGGCGGCGCCCGTCGCACCGGTCGCTCCGCCTCCAGCGCCCGCGGGGCACGCTTTGGATCGCGAATACGCCGAGCGTCCGGCGGAGCCCAGTGCGGCCCGGCGGCAGTTGGCCGAAGTGATGCAAGCGTTCATGGCGGAAAAGAACATCCGCTGGGGCGAACTGCTCGCCGGACTGCTGATCGTGGGCAGCGCGGTCGGGCTGGTGATCAGCCTGCGGGCCACGCTCAGCCAGGCAATTCCCTATTTCCCCGCCCTGATCTTCATGCTGATCACGCTGGGGATCTACGGGGCCGGGATGTACACGCTGAAACGCTGGAATCTGCGGACGACCAGTCGCGGCGTGTTGACCATCTCGATGTTGCTGCTACCGCTGAATTTCTTGGCGGCCATCATCATGTCCGGACCCGATGACCGTCCGGTGACGCATCCCGTGTATCTGTTGGCGGTGGCCGTCGGGCTGGCGGCGGGCGGTTGGATCACATTCTCTGCGGGCCGCGCGCTGCTGCCCCACGGCTGGTGGCGGTTGACGTCGGTGGTGCTGGCGACGTCGGTCGGCCAACTGCTCATCGATCGCCTGGCGCGGCCGGGACTGTCGCTGCGAGAGGCCTCGCTTCTGGCTGCCCTGCCCCTGGGCGGTTTCCTGCTGGCCACGGTTTCGCAGGTTCGCCGCGCGCTGCCGTGGTGGCACTTGTCCGGCCGGCGGGCGTGGCAACTGTTCCTGGTCCTGGGAATCTCGCTGTTCGCCTTGGCCGCGCCGCTGGGTCTGCAGATCTCCCAGAGCGGGCCGCTGCGGGATGCGATCGCCCAACTGGGGCCGGCGTTCAGCCTGGTCGCCGCAGTGATCCTGGCGACCGGATTGTTGGTGCACCGGCGGATTGCGGATGCCCGCCTGGCGGCCATGCGGACGACAGGGACGGCGCTGGCTGTCGCCGGTGCGATGCTGATGGCGGCGGCGGTCGTGTTCGCCTGGCCGCGTCCCGAACTGCTGATCGCGGTGGGCCTGACCAACGGCGCGATCCTGGTGCTCTTGGCCTTGCGAGGCGGATTGCCGATCCTGCACGGGGCGGCGGTCGCTTGCTTGGCCCTGGCGGCGTTGGTCGCCTTTCACGCCGGACAAGGGAATCTGCTCGCCGCCGGCGACGGTGCGGGCCGGCAACTGCTGCAGACGCTGGTGCTCGGCCGCAGCAGCGTGGTCTTGACCGTCCTGGCCTTGCTCAGCGGCGGCGTTGCGCTGGGCGGGATGCGGTGGCAGCGAAAACCGGACGCACTCGCCTATCTGGCGAGTGCTGCGGGGCTGGCGGCGGCCAGCCTGAGTGTCGCCGTCTGGGCCGGCTTCATCTCCGGCGGCGACTGCAATCTGACGACGCCCGTATTCGCCTTCTACACCGTGGCCCTGCTGCTCGCCGCGACGTATCTGCCGTTGCCGCTGGGCCGGCACGAACCGGTCGCCAGGCAGACGCTGTCCTGGACGGCGTCGGCCTTCCTGTTGGTCACGCTCGTCCACGCCTTGTGCCAAAACACGGCCCTCGCGGCTGGGCTGGCGGAGTGGCAGTGGACGCCCCCGCGGCCGCTGTTGGCGGCCGTGCTGACGTACGCTGATCTAGGTGTGCTACTGGCCCTGCTGTTCGCCGGTCGGCGGCTCAGCGGGGCGGGCGCCCGCCGGCCGGACGCCCGCTGGCAAGCCCTCGTGGATCCCTGGGCTTGGTCGGCGCTGGTCGTCGGGACGCTCGCAGTGCCGTCGGCGCTGTGGGCCCGGGACCAGGCGTTCGGGATCCACGCCGGTTACGTGTTGGCAGCGGCAGGTGTCTGGCTGGCGGCGGCCGTGCTCTATCGCCGCGACGAAATGGCCGCGGTCTTTCACACGCTGGCCACGGTTGGAGTCGGATTCCTGGCCGCCGCGTACTGCCACGCCCAGTCGTGGGGTAGAGACTGGTGGGCCGACCCACGGCACGTGCAGTGGCAATTGGCGACACTGGCCGCCTGGTGCGGGGCGTGGAGCGTCGGGCGCCGACTGCTGGCCGGGAGGGAATGGCCGCGACGGCTGCTGGGTCCGTCGTGGCTGACGGCGAACGAGAGTGTCCTGGCGCTGGTTCTGGCGGGCATGGTCATACTCGCGTTGGCTGCGGCGGCTCCTGGTGTGGCGCTGGAACTTGGTTTCCGCCAGGCGCTCCCAACCGACGCGACGCATGCCCTGACCTATGCCGGCGGTTCCTGGCTCTGCCTGACAGCACTGCTGGCCGCGTTGCTGGCTCAGCTGTGGAACCGGCTGTCGGTCGAGGGTGTGGTCGAGGGACTGGTGGCGTTGGCCGCAATTCCGTTGCTGCTGGCTCCTCACTGGCAGGATGTTCAAGCGGCAGCTTCGGCACTCCGCTGGGCGTTTGCCGGATACGCCGTGGCCACGGCCCTGGGGGTCTGGCTGCGAGCGCCGCTGACTGCGGGCGTACAGCGGATGAATTGGTTGGGCTGGGAGCGGATTCCCGGGCTGCTGGGCAGCGTGACTCGCGAGGCGGGCCTTTTGCTCGGTGGGGTCCCCATTGTGGTGCTGACGACCGTCGTAGCCAGTCAGCGAATGGCGGGCTTGAGCGTCGGCAAGGTCGCTGCGGACAGCCTGTTCGGCCAGTTGGGCATGACGCAGTCATATGCCGTGCCGCTGCTGGTGCTGGTGGCGGTGCTGGTCGGGCACGCGATCCGCGAGAAGCGGCAGATCTATGCCCTGGCCGGTTCGGTCCTGCTGCAATACGTGGCGTTCCTGGCCTACGCGTTGCAGGCCGCTCCGACAACTCCGGGATTCCTGGCTGGGCTGCTGCAGTGGATCGCCGTGGCGCTGGGCGGTTACGCTTTGGCATGGCACGGCCTGCAGCGGTGGATGACTCCGGAATCGGCGGGCGCAGCAGCAAATGAAGCGGCCCCGACATCTTGGCCGTTCGCGGTCCAATTGGCGGCCGTCCACCTGGTGCTGATCGCCATGGCGACGTGGGCCGCCGTCAGCGTCTTT
>CAIYOB010000775.1 GCA_903927685.1 uncultured Planctomycetaceae bacterium | reverse complement strand
TGGAGAAGAATCATGGGCATCAAAAAGTACCGACCGACATCCGCCGGTCGTCGCGCCGCCAGCGTGAGCGATTTCAAAGAGCTCACACGGGGTGCGGCACCGGAAAAGTCGCTCTTGATTCCAGCCAAGAAAAAGGGTGGCCGGAACAATCAGGGTTACATCACCGTTCGCCATCGCGGCGGCGGACACAAGCAGATGTACCGGATGATTGACTTTCGTCGCGAGAAGGACGGCGTTCCCGCCGTTGTGAATTCGATCCAGTACGACCCGAATCGGAACTGCCGCATCGCTTTGTTGTATTTCGTCGACGGCGAGAAGCGGTACATTTTGGCGCCGGAAGGGCTCAAGGCGGGTGACAAAGTCGAGAACGGCCCAGAATCGCCGCCGACCGTTGGCAACTGCTTGCCGCTGAAGAACGTTCCGCTCGGCAGTGCGATCCACGCCGTGGAACTTGCTCCGGGCCGTGGTGCCGCCCTTTGCCGCGCGGCCGGTATGAGCGCCGTGCTGTTGGCGAGGGAAGCTGGTTGGGCTCAGATCTCGCTGCCCAGTGGCGAAATTCGCCGCGTCCCGGTCGCGTGCCGTGCCACCATCGGCAAGCTCGGCAATGCGGACGCCATGAACGTCGAACTCGGCAAGGCGGGACGCAAACGCTGGATGGGCCGCCGGCCGCATGTTCGCGGCACGGCCATGAACCCGATCGACCATCCGCACGGTGGTGGTGAAGGTCGTACCAAGGGCGGTCGTCATCCGGTCAGCCCGACGGGCGTGTTGGCAAAGGGTGGTTTCACCCGCAAGCGTCGCAAGCCGACGAACAAGGCGATTGTTCGCCGTCGAAAATCGACTCGGTACGGCCAATTGAAACTGAGGTAGTGTTGCTGCTATAAACCGTGTCCCGCCAACCGAGTTAGAACGGTTGACCGGACATGACCTCGGTGCCAGTTGTGTGAAAACGGAACTGCGATAACTGCGGTTGGATTGGGTGGTAGGCGAGGACGAACAAGCAAGCGATAGCCGAGCAAGTAGCTTGGGTAGGGATAGTGGGAGTGAATCATGGGTAGGTCGTCGAAAAAAGGTCCGTTTGTCGACTTCAAGGTTTACGCCAAGGTTCGCGCCCAATTGGATGCGGGCGGCGCGAAGACGGCGATCAAGACCTGGGCGCGGGCCTGCACGATTGTTCCCGAGTTTGTCGGGTTTTCGTTTGACGTGCATAACGGCAAGCAATTCCTGCGAGTGTTTGTGACGGAAGACATGGTGGGTCATCGTTTGGGCGAGTTCGCTCCGACGCGGACGTTCCGTGGTCATAGCGGCAAGAAGGCGGCTCCGGCCACGAAGTAGGCCCAAGCGGATGCGGGTGCGGTTCGGATGTAGTCGAACGGCACCGGATGTTGCGAGGTCGTGAGACGCGACAGACTGGTTGAAGGGTGAGGACTCGAACATGCAATACAATGCCACTCATCGATATGCCCGGATAAGCCCTCGGAAGGTGCGACACCTAGCGACGCTGGTCCGCGGCAAGTTCGCCGACGAGGCTTTGGAGTTGCTTCGGTACCAGCCTCAGCGCGGTGCCAGGATGTTGGAGCAAGTGATCAAGAGCGCCGTCAGCAATGCCCAGGAAGGCACGCAGACGTCGGCTGGTCGCCCTGTCGAAATTGAGGAATTGGTGCTGACCGACGTGCGGATTGATGGCGGCCCGATGTTCAAGCGCATCCGCCCCAGAGCTCGCGGTATGGCGTTCACGGTGAAGCGTCGGATGTCGCACATCGCGGTCACGGTTGAGGACCTGGATAGCTTAACGTAGACGTGGTCGGTTAGACGGACAGTCGGACAGTCGAGCGATATACTCGTTGTTGGTGGAGACGGTCATGGGTCAAAAAGTTAATCCCGTTGGATTCCGGACTGGCGTGATGATCGGCTGGAAGAGCCGGTGGTACGCGTCGAAGCGGGAGTATTCCAACCTTTTGATCGAGGACACTAAGGTCCGGGACTTCATCAAGAACCATCCGCAAAAGACGCAGTACCGGAGCGCTGGTATCGACCGTATCGAAATCGAGCGGACACGGGACGAAGTCAAGGTGATCCTGTTCGTGGCACGGCCGGGTTTGATCATTGGCCGCAAGGGACAGGAAGTGGAAGTGCTCCAAGAGGAGCTGCAAAACCTTATCGGCCGGCGGGTCAATTTGAAGATCGAAGAGGTTTCCCGACCGGAGCTACAGGCTCAATTGGTCGCCGAGGAAATCGCGATGCAGTTGGCCAAGCGTGCTAGTTTCCGTCGCACGATGAAGAATGCGATGGAGGCCACGATGGAGGCTGGGGCGAAGGGGATCAAGGTTCAGTTGGCTGGTCGACTCGGCGGCGCGGAAATGGCCCGTCGGGAAAAGGCGATTCTGGGTTCGATTCCGCTTAGCACTCTAAGAGCGAAAATCGATTACGGTTTTGCCGAGGCGGCCACCGCCCAGGGCAACCTGGGTATTCAGGTTTGGATTCACCAGGGGATGTACGAAGGGGAGATGACCGATGGCGCTAATGCCGAAGCGAGTCAAGCACAGAAAAAGCCAAAGAGGACGTATAAAAGGTAACGCCACGCGTGGCAACCGAGTCGTCTTCGGCGATTTCGGTCTCCAGGCGATGCAGGGCGGGTGGATCCGAGCGCAGACAATCGAGGCGGGACGTATTGCGGCTCAGC
>CAIYOB010000774.1 GCA_903927685.1 uncultured Planctomycetaceae bacterium | reverse complement strand
CCTGCCATTCAACTCGCTGCGGCGCCAGACGGACGGCCGTTTCCAATTCTTCGATCGCTTGGGGATGTTTCTTCAAACGGCCCAACGTTTGACCCAGCAAGGCGTGGGCTTCGGCATCGGTTACGTCGATGTGTAGGCACTCGATGGCCCAGCGGGCAGCGTCTTCAAAGTCGCCGGCCTCGATGGCCAGCAGCAGCAGTTTCTTGCGATACAGCCAATTGTCGTCGTCGCCGTCCGCCAGTTGCCGCAGGGCGTCCCTTAATTTAGTTTTCTCGCCGGTTCGCAGATAGGCGGCTGCCGAAGATTTCAGCTGTTGTACGGTTTCGGCTGTCGCGCCCGCAAGCCCCGCTGGTCCGTCGATGACCTCCGCCACGTAGGCTCGATAAGCCTGCTCGAATTCGGCCAACTCGACTCCAAAACAGCGGCGGATGGCAACGCCGGTGCCCAGGTTGTCTGCGTAGGCGTCCAGCAGTTTCCGCGGGGCGTCGTTGCCGTACCGAGCGGCCATGAACTCGGCGTACAGTTCCGCCTGGCAATAGGCCAAGATCCGCTCGTCCTTATCCCGAGGCCGAATGAAGCCCAGATTGATCGTCTCCAGGTTCAGCAGTTGATCCGCCTTTGCTCGCCGACGGAGGATTTCGGTCCAATCGGCCGGCCGTCGGCCGCCCTCGAACCGCACGGCCAACGCCTCGGTGTACCAGTGGGGAATCGCAAAGCCGGTCTGCTGCAGCGTCACCACATGGGCGTACTCGTGCCGCAACACGCGCGCCCAGTTGAACTTGTCTCGCACATCGCCGGGCGACACGATCCCCGCGACGTGGCCGGCGCACGCCCCTACCGCGCCAATGAACGGCAGCCCCGTCATCCGGGCACTGAACCAGCCGTGCCCGCTGACGCCCTGGCTGGAACTGAAGATCTCGAACAACGACTTTTGGGGCGGCGCAAAGCCGAAGGCGGCCACGGCAGCCGGGTAGACATCCTCCTCCAAATACTGAGCGGCATACCGAGCCAGCATTTCGTCATGTTGGGCGTCGTACTTGATCAGGAAGTGCTCTGTCTCTTGGACAGCATATCCCGCCAGAACGTCAAGCACCTCCAACTGGTTGCGAACCCGCACCTGGAACGGATCGTCGCGGAACGCGTCCTCCAACAGGCGGCGGGCCTCGGCCTCGTCGCCCAATCGCATCAGCACCAGCCCCCATTGGCCGCGGGCGTACAGCAGTTGCGGCATCCGGCGCTGGGCCTCGGCGTAGTAACGCCCCGCGTCCGAATAACGCCGCATTCGATCGAGGCCGTCGGCCAAGGCGAGATAGAATTCGCCACATCGCGGATTACGGGCCGTGACCTCGCGGATCAACTCAGCCAGCCGCGAGTCCTCGTGGTCGTCGGCCGGTTCGCGCGGCGGTCCGTCCGACGTTTCGTCCGCGCCCACGTACGCGGCCGCCAGCCGCCCCAGCGTGGATTCGTCCTGTGGATTCAAACGGCGAGCGACATCCAGGGCGGCGATCGCCCGGTCGAAGTGCCATTCGGCCAAGAACGCGTCGGCCAACCCGTGGTGCGCAGCCACGCACTCCGAGTCGATCGCCAACGCTTGTTCGAGCGAACGGCGGGCAGTGGGCAAGTCAAAATCCTGCAAGGCCAACGCGGCCCGCGCCGCGTGGACCGGCGCCGCGTTGGGATTGATCGCCAGCGCCGCATCGAGCTGAGCCCGCGCGTCGCCTGCGTTGTACTTCTCCAGGAACAACAGCGCCATGTCCAGTCGGGCCGGCCAGTAATTCGGGTCCTGAGCCAGCGCCGCGGGATACAGCGAACTGACCAGCAGGCGAAACTGGTCGCTGTTCCGGCTCCAACGAGCGGACTGGGCCACCGCCAAGCCGATCCAGCGGAGTTCCGCGGCCGTGAAATGGTCGTGGTGGGTGAAGTCGTCAATCAGCCATTCGTAGCCGCGACGGGCTTCGTCCAACCGCCCTGCGACGCGGTGCAGTTCTGCCGATACCCACCGTGCTGCCAGTTGGCGGTCGTTCAGGCGGATCGCCGTGTCAGCCCGCTCCCGGGCTTGCTCCCTGTCGCCGCGTTGCCAAGCCAGCAGGGCGAGTTCAGCCGCCAAGTCGGCGTTCTCCGGATGGCTTTGGCAGGCGGCCTGCAGCACGGCCTCGGCTTGCTGCCGCCGGCCGGTCTGCTGATAGCCGGCGGCCAGCCCCAACGCGGCCGCCACGGGTTGCTCGTCCTGCAACGCCTCGTAAGCCTCGAGCGCTTCCTCGTACCGCCCCTGTAACAGCAGCCGCTGTGCATGGGTCTGAGCCACGGCCTCGGCAGCCGCGTCTGCGGCCGACAGGCCCAGCCAGAGCGGCAGCGTCCACGCCACCAGAACCGTGGCGGCGAACAAGAACCTCGCCGCGGCGAGGCCGTGGTGTCCAGCGGCAGGACCGTGGCGTCTCATGT
>CAIYOB010000773.1 GCA_903927685.1 uncultured Planctomycetaceae bacterium | reverse complement strand
TTGGACTACTTCGTGAGCTATGATCTGGGCTGCGAATTCCTGGGCCGCGAGGCCAATCAATTGGGAGTCAAGGCTGGCAAGTGGAAAGTGCCGTTCAGCCGGTCGCGGGAAGAATCGGGCCGCCGCCTGGAATTCGCCGAACGCTCGACGGCGAACCTGTTCTTTGACCTGAATCGCAGCATCGGCGTCGGCGCGTTTGGCGAGTTGGACGCCTGGCCGACGCCACTCCGTTGGGAAGCCGCCATTTTCAACGGCTTCCAGTCCGGGTCCGACACCGACATCCGCGATTCGGGCCTGGACCAGAACTTCGCCTGGTCCGGGCGGATGTACGCGGATTTCTTCAGCGAGTTCGGCAGCGACGGCGAGCCGGATTTGAGCTGGCATGCGGCGCCGGCGCTCCGCCTGGGTTGCGGGCTGGCCGGAACGCAAGTGGACGCCCGCGGCGAGACCGAATTCAATCGGCCCCGCGTCGTCGATTCCGGGGCCACGCTGGCCAGCCTGCTCCCGCCCGGCACCACGGCCTTTGACATCGGCATGTACACGGTCGATGCCCACTGGAAGTATCACGGGCTGTCCGTGATCGCCGAGTACTACTGGCGCTGCCTGTCCAGCTTTCAGGGAGCCAGTGTTCCCGGCTTGTCGGACTGTGGATTCAATCTGCAGCTGGGCCAGTTTGTGGTTCCGCGGAAACTGGAATTGCTGGCGCGCTGGGCGCGGATCGTCGGCGATTCGGGGACCTTGGGGGGTGTCGACGAGAGCACGGACGAAGTCGGCGTCGGCGCGGCTTGGTACATCAACGGGCACAACGCCAAATTCGTCATGGACGTGTCCCGCGTCAACGGCATGCCGCTGAACAGTCCCCGCTTGGACATGCTGCCCGGTTCCGAGGGCTGGCTGCTGCGGACCCAACTGCAGTTCGGATTCTGAGTCTTCGGAGCGAACCGCAGGTTTGCCCAACCACTGGCTTGAAGTAGCGAGAAAGGAAACTCGGCATGAACGAAGGCATCGCCTCAACGGGCCCCGGGGCCCAGGTCATCCTGCATCCAACGGACTTGTCCGAGGCGAGTCAGGTCGCCTTTGCGCATGCCCTGCGGTTGGCGACTCACAACAAGGCATTCCTGTCGCTGTTGCATGTTTGTGCCGACGACGCCACGCCCGTGCCGTGGGAGGACTATCCTTCGGTGCGGGAGACCCTTACGCGGTGGGGACTCTTGGAGTCCGGGGCACGGCGATCCGATGTCGCCCGGCAGCTTGGGCTGCAGGTGGAAAAAGTGGTCGGTTACGAAGCGAATGTGACCGACTCGATCGTCGGCTTTCTGCGGGAACGCGCGGTCGACATGATCGTGATCGCCACCGAAGGCCGGACCGGCTTGCCGCGGTGGATCAAGCCCTCCATTGCCGAGCCGGTCGCCCAGCGGGCGAATGTGCCCACGCTGTTTGTCCCGCACGGCGCGCGCAGTTGCGTTTCGCTCGACGACGGACACGTGACGCTGGACAATGTGCTGATCCCGGTGGCGTGGAAGCCCCAACCGGACGCCGCCATCGCCCGCGGCGTCCGCGCACTGGACGCCTTCGGCAGCGAGGGGGCAACGCTCACCCTGCTGCACGTGGGCGCGAGCGACGGCGTCGCTCCATGGCCCAAATTGCCGGACGAACGCCGCTGGAAATGCTCGTGCATCACCCGGGGAGGACAGCCCGTCGAGGAGATTTTGCGGGCCGCGGACGAGTTGGCATCCGACGTGATCATCCTCGTCACCGAGGGCTCTCAAGGATTCCTGGACGCGCTGCGAGGCAGCACGACCCAGCAGATCGTGCGGCGGGCGCCGTGCCCCGTACTGGCGATTCCCTGCGACTTCTGAGCATGTGCCAGGTGGGACGGATCGCCAATCCGTCTTACATAGACCGCCCCTCTTTTTGCGCAACCGCTGACACAAAGGTAGGAATCGCATGGAATCCCGAGCACATCGCGACCCGCTCGGCGGTCGCGGCATCAGCAATCTGCAACTGGCGCTGCGGGCGCAAGCCGGCTTCGATATCCCGCCCCGGACGCGCCGACTGATCGCCGTCGCGGGCCTCGCCGGAATGGTCGTGATCGTCGTCGGTAGTCTGGTGGGCGGCACCGATCAGACGATCGAAGTCGACAAGGTGCTGCACTTCTCGGGTTACGCGGTTCTGGCAGCCTTGTTTGTGCTGGCCCTGCGCCCCTTGCTCTTCATGCCGGCGCTTCTGACGCTGATCGGCATGGGATTCCTGGTCGAGTACCTGCAATCGTTCACCGGCCGAAACATGGACGTTGCCGATGGCGTGGCCAATACCCTGGGCGTCGCGGTCGGTGCCTCGGTCGCAGTCTTGATCCGCGGTGCGTACGCGTACGTGCGGCGCGAACTGGCCATGCTCCGCGTGCGGCGCAATCTGACGCATTTTCCGCCGGGAGGCATAATCCTTCGCGAGGGCGGACGGACCCGCAGCCTGTACGTGATCAAGAGCGGCCAAGTCCGGCTCAGCAAGCAGGTCGGAGATCAAGACGTCGAACTCGGCCGGGCCCAAGCCGGCGATGTCGTCGGCGCCCTGGGGGTGCTCCTGCGAATTCCGCAATTCGCTACCGTCGAAGCTGTCGGCCCCACCACCCTGTACCGCATGGAGTTGTCGGAACTCCTGGACTCGGTGGGCGGACGCGAGCAACCGGTTGGCACCGTGCTGCGGTTCCTGGCCGAGAGTTTGCGGTACGTCGCCGAGCGAATGGCGAAAACCGAAGCGGAGCGGGACGAACTGCTGCTGGCCACCGAGACGCACCGGGAAAACGAGCCCTCAGACGCCCTGGAGCGATGACGGACCGCGCGATTCCGTCACGGCGTCGTCGCTCGCGGTACTCGGTCCCTAGGGGTCTGCATCAGCTCCTCCGCCTTGGTTTGGCTAACCTTCTGCAGTTTGACGATCGGGCGTTCTGGGAATGACGCTCCTTCCTTCGTCACGTAATCGTGATGCCAGGACAGGAGCACATGGTCGCCCTTGTTCAACGACTTGACGGTTTCCAAGATCTTGGAATCGCCTTTCGGCCTCTTGTCATAGTCGCTCACTTGCACCAGAAAGGTCTCCTGTTCCGAGTCGCCGTACTGCCCGGGCTGTTCGTATTTCAGGTACTTCTTGATGCCAAAGCTGGCGAACTCGCCGGAATCGCCACACGCTTTCGGACAGCGCGACGTCAGGCCCCTGCACAGGCGGTAATTCACGCCCTCGAACACCGCCAACGTTTCATGCCTGGCCAGCAATTCCCGCTTTTCGTTGGGGGTGTCCGCTGCGTCGCTCGCCGGCGTTGGCCAGGCGGCAACAGGAATCACCAAACCGGATATCAACAAGACCCAGCTTCGCATTGCAGTCGTCCTTTTCCAGCGTTTTCCGCCGCTGTTGCTGTCGCGACCTTCCAAACCGCTCCGAGGAAACTCCGGGAGCATTGAACGTCCTATTGGATGCCAATCGGCGGTTACAGTTCCCGCCGCGGCAGCGACCTTTTCCCGGAAACTTCGGGCGGGCCCATGCGGGGGTCGCCCAAGAGCCTCATCCGCCCCCGTCTGCGATCGAAGCCGGGTTCAGCGCGGGCAGATCGTCGACGGCGTGTCGTGTCCGAGATGCGCGGCCCAAACTGCGCCGCAGGCGTACGAATCCTCCGGCCAGACGCTCCCCACGCCAGACCGAGCCACTGTTCCCGGCACCGAAGACGTGCCGAGACAGATTGTTCCACTCGTGCTCGAATTCCGCGGCAGCGTCGGACGGCAGCCGTCTGCCCAAGCTCGTCTCTCCCGCGCCCCCGGCCACAGTCCGGTGCCATTGCAGCAGCGCGGCGTAAGCCTCGGCCGCCGCGTTGGCTCGGCAAGCCGCCAGCAATCGCCGGGCCGCTGCGGCTGCGGGATCGGTTCGCCTCGCGCGCCAAACGGCCAGCAACTTGGCGGCTGCTCCACGCACCAACCAGACGGCCAAGCCGGCGGTCAGGAGCAGAGCGAAAAGCGGCCAGCGAGAGGTTCGCGTCGGAGCATCCGGTTCCGCAATAACGGCGGCAGCTCGAACGTCCACCACCCGGCCCGGAAGGGTCTGGTGTTTCAATGCACCCGCGTCCGGATCCCACCAGC
>CAIYOB010000772.1 GCA_903927685.1 uncultured Planctomycetaceae bacterium | reverse complement strand
GAGAATGAAGCGCGGGTCTATGATGTTGATGGATCAAATCTTTAGATCGAGGAAGTCGCAACGTGCCCGATGGCGGAGTTGCGGGAGGAACGAAGTCGGCTGTTGGAGAGAGAATCACAGGCAACCGTACCACGCGGCGAGTATCGCGCTCGGGCGCATAAACAGTTCTTCGCCAAGTACGACGACTACCTCGCCCAAGCGACGCGGATTCAGTGGCTGGCTGATCGGCGGGTCGCCAAGGTGATTCGGGACAACTTGTATCATCACGACGGCGGCAAGTATCACCTGCTGTCGTACTGCATCATGTGCAATCATGTGCACGCCGTTTTGCTGCCGATCGATCCTCCGCAGGATCCAGGCGGGCCGCTTGGGGCACGGAGCGAGGGCGAGTTCTTGTCGGACGAAGTTCGCGACGGTCATGGCCCCTTGTCGGAAATTACTCACAGTCTGAAGAGCTACACGGCTCACGAAGCTAACAAGATCCTGAATCGCACGGGCCGCTTCTGGCAGCCGGAGTCCTATGACCATTGGGTCCGCGACGCAGAAGAATTGGACCGGATCGTGACTTACGTGGCTCGGAATCCGGTCCAGGCCGGCTTGGTCGGCGAGCCGCACGAGTACGTGTGGTGCTCGGCCCATGACCGGTTTGAACGGGACGGTACGCGCAGCAGTTGGCTGCTGGAACAACCGCCGTAGCCCGGGCGGCCCGCCTGGATGGATGAACCGTCCAGGCGGGCCGCCTGGGCTACGCGAATCGCCGCCGGGTCACGGTCCGGGCACACCGCCGAGATCCTCGCGCCCCACAACCTCCTCGGCCCGGACCTGCACTTCCTGCAGAAGCCGTTTTCCCGGGCGGAGTTGACGGCCCAGATCCGCGCGGCGCTGGGCGCGTAAGAGTGCGGCGCAGCGCCCGCAGCCGCGCCACCGCACGCGTCCACCCTGCCGGCAGTGCCTCAGGTTACTCACGTTCCAACGCAGCCCGCACTTTGGCCGCGAGGTCTTTCACGGAGAACGGTTTCTGAATGAAGTTCACGCCTTCGTCCAGGACGCCATGGTGGGCGATGACGTTGGCCGTGTAGCCGGACATGAACAGGCATTTCACGCCGGGATCGAGGGACAGAATGTTTTTGGCCAGATCGCGGCCATTCATCTCGGGCATCACTACGTCGGACATGAGCAAGTGGATCGGGCCGGCGTGTTCGCGAGCCAAGCGGATCGCCTCGCCCGGGGTGCCGGCGCCCACCACGGTGTACCCCTCGCGCTGGAGCATCACCGTGGTCATTCTCAGGATCGCCGGCTCGTCTTCCACCAGCAGGATTGTCTCGCAGCCACGCTTGGCCGGTTGCGCGGGATTCTCCGCCAGCGGTTCCGCCGTGGCCAGATGGCGCGGCAGGTAGATCCTGAAGGTCGTTCCGTGTCCCAGTTCGCTGTAGACGTTGATGAAGCCGTGGTTTTGCTTGACCGCGCCGTAAACCGTCGCCAAGCCCAAACCGGTGCCCTTGCCCAACTCCTTGGTGGTAAAAAAGGGCTCGAACACCTTGGACTGTGTCTCGGCGTCCATGCCGCAGCCGTCGTCGCTGACGGCCAGCAGGATATATTCCCCGGGCACACATCCGATGTGGTCGGCGCAGTAGGCGTCGTCGAAGACCGAATTGCCCGTTTCGATGGTCACCTTGCCCACGCCGGCGATGGCGTCCCGGGCGTTGACGCACAGATTGGCCAGGATCTGGTCGATCTGGCCGGGATCGATCTTGACCGGCCACACCTCTTGCCCCGG
>CAIYOB010000771.1 GCA_903927685.1 uncultured Planctomycetaceae bacterium | reverse complement strand
TTTCCGGGCCGAAGGCCCAGCGGTTTGCCTAGCCCAGCCCAACGGGCTGGGTAAACGAGCAAGAGAAACCGAGAGGGCCAACGGCCCGGCCATTTGCCACAAAGCACGGGATTTTAATTGGCGAACGATACGTTTGGTATTGAGCGATTGCGCAAACGGCCATTGCGCAAACTGGAGTGCTCGGCCGCCTTGAACGGCAGATATCCATTGCATATTCTGGCGCTCAGTTGGCTCAACCGCTTGGCACGCCAGGGCCAGGGCACTGAGCATTGCCGGGACGGTTACTGTCCGCCGCCCGGCGACGCCATTCTGCCGCCGGGCTGAGCGAAGCCGCACTTGCCGATCACGACATGGAAGGCCAGAATGAACCTGGACACAAGGCCGTGTGTCAGAACGGGCGAGTGCAGGATGATCCCCTCTGGAGCAAGACCATGTCGGAAGGCGTCTACCGGGGCCCGCTGGAGCAGGTGAGTGAATGCTGCTGGCGGATTCCCAAGTGCTACAAGCAGGGCATGCGGGTTGACGGACTGATCTTCGCCGACCAGGGGATGGTCGAGGAGATCCAGCGCGATCAAGCCTGTGAACAAGTCGCCAATGTCGCGTTCCTGCCCGGGATCCAGCATGCCAGCCTGGCGATGCCCGACATCCACTGGGGCTATGGGTTTCCGATCGGCGGGGTGTGCGCGACCGATCCGGACGACGGCGGCGTGATCTCGCCCGGCGGCGTGGGGTACGACATCAACTGTGGCGTGCGGCTGATGCGGTCGGACTTGTTCTACCAGGATGTCAAGCCGCACCTGCCGCAGTTGATGGACCACCTGTTCGCCAAGATCCCCGCCGGCACGGGCCGCGGCGGCAAGTACCGCTACAACCCCAAGGAACTCCGCCGACTGATGACCGACGGCGTGGGCTACCTGCGGGATCGCGACCTGGCGACCGAGGGTGACGTCGAGCACACCGAAGCGGGCGGCTGTTTGGCGGACGCCGTGCCGGAGTATGTCAGTCCGCGTGCTCTGGAACGCGGCGTGGATCAATGCGGGACCCTGGGCTCCGGCAATCATTTTCTGGAAGTGCAAGTCGTCGAGGCGGTGTTCGACGAGCGGGCGGCGCAGGTCATGGGACTGGAAAAGGACATGGTCTGCGTGATGATCCATTCCGGCTCGCGCGGCTTGGGCTACCAGGTCTGCGATGACGCCTTGAAGCAGCTGCGCGGCGTGCCGGAAAAGTACGGGATCCACCTGCCGGATCGCCAGCTGGCATGCGCACCGATCGACAGCCGCGAAGGCACGCACTACCTGGGCGCGATGTGCGCGGCCGCCAATTTCGCCTGGTGCAACCGCCAGCTGCTGATGTGGCAAGCACGGGAGTCCTTCGCGGCCGTGTTCGGCCGCCCCTGGCAGCAGCTGCGAATGAACCTGATCTATGACGTGGCCCACAATATCGCCAAGTTTGAGCGGCATGCGTTGGGCGGCCGCGACCGGAAGGTTTGGGTCCATCGCAAGGGTGCCACGCGCGCCTTTCCGGCCGACCACCCCGAAACGCCAGCCGCTTACAAGCAGATCGGCCAGCCTGTGATCATTCCCGGCGACATGGGCCGGGCCAGCTGGGTGCTGGTCGGCCAGGCCGGCAGCATGGAGCAAACGTTCGGCACGTGCTGCCACGGAGCGGGACGCAAAATGAGCCGCACAGCGGCGGTCAAGCACGCCCAGGGGCGGCGGATCGACCAGGAACTGGCGGCCAAAGGCGTTCTCGCCCGCGCCCGCAGCTGGCGCGGCCTGGCGGAAGAACAGCCGGCGGCGTACAAGGACGTCAACGTCGTGGTCGATGTCGTGCACCGAGCGAACCTGGCGTCCAAAGTCGCCCGCATGCGGCCGATCGGCGTGGTCAAGGGCTAGGGCTTCGGCAGGGCTGAAGATTCAGGGGCGGGTGGCTGGGGTCGAGCC
>CAIYOB010000770.1 GCA_903927685.1 uncultured Planctomycetaceae bacterium | reverse complement strand
TGCCTATGCTGCCCACCCCGCCAGGATATCAACGCCAGGGGGCCGCGCCAAGCCAGCCCCGCGCGCCCCATGCCTGGCGAACGCGGCGAACCACGCGGGGGCCCGGAAAGGCCATCACGGTGGTCCTTCTGCAGTTACCGCAATTCGCTTTGGAGGTCGTGGATCTGTCGGTGCTGGTTGCCGACCAACCGTTCACAGGGTGGGAAGGAGTGACGGCGCTTTCTGCTGGGCGAGGTGGGCTTCGACGGCGGCGGTGAGGAAGTCAAATGCGTTCCGATTCTGCAGGCGACAGGTCTCCAGGATGGTGAGCATTCGCTCCACGAAACGACTGCCCTGGGCGCTTTGAGTGCCGAACGACAACTTGCGCCAGATGACCGCATGGCGGAGGGCACGCTCAGCTGTGTTATTCGTAGGTTCGACGCCCTCGTGTTCGACGAATGTCCAAAGCCAATCGCGATGATCGTAGAGTTCTTCGCACATGCCGAACAAGTGTTTGTTCCCAGAGAAGACACCGCGCAGCAGCAAGGCGTTCACCTCGGCGCGCACGGGGGCCATGCGATCCCGAAAGGTCTTCCATGAGATCTTGCCCGCCCGATAGTCCCACCAGTGCTGGAACAGCAATTTGACCTGCCGCATGAGATCATGTCCCAGCCGCTTCACTTGCCGGTCGGGGTGGTCGATCAAGGCCTGAATATCCCGTTTCAGATGAGCCCAACACCATTGGAGACGTTTGATTCTCCAGTACATTTTGGCTCGGTCGCAGTTGACGATTCCCGCATACCCCTCGCCCAGCAGACTGCCAATCGCGGTGGCGGCCCGGCTGGGAAAAATACCAAATACAGCAAACAAGGGAGCGATGGCCGTCCACAACCAGGCCTTCTGGTTGGCCTCCTTGGTCGGCGACTCGTCCATATGCACTTGCGATTGGTTTGCCAAGGCTTCTCGCAATTCCTCGTAGGGTGGCTCGAGCGCCGCAGCCACGTGATTCTGCAACTTCACAGCCAGCGACGGACAGCACGGCTGGCCAAGCAGATCCTGCAAGAACATCGACGTGCGACGCTTGCTCTGGCGGAAGTAGGCCATCAGCAAACCCGCAAAGGCGATTAATCTCGGACCGGACTGGCCGCTCGGCACGCCTTCTGGCAGAGGAGCACAGGTCGTCTCGCCACAGCAGGTACAGGGTAAGCGATGTTGTTGGTATTCAGTAACCTGCGGCTTGATCTCCGGCAATTCCCACACTTGGTGCCGAAGAGGTTCGGGATCGGTCCCGCTCAACTTGGCCGAGCAGCGCCGGCAAATAGCGGGTTTCAAGGGCACGACGCGATCGCAGTCTTCCGTCGCGATCAAGGCCCGCTGATGTCGCGGGTGCCCCGGCTGCCCTCCTCTTTTTTTCTTCGGACCTTTCTTTTTCTTCCGCGGCGGCTTGGCGTGAGGGTGTTGACTACTGGGCGGCAAGGAGGAGTTCTGCGGATTCAGCCCTAAGCGGGCCTCCAACTTCTCAATCCGGCCGATGAGCGCGGCCACAAACGCCCGGACAGCCGGCGTCATCTCGGCGTCGATTTCCGGAGGAACAACAATGGGCGTAGGCGTCGTGGACGACATGATAGTGCATGTCGTCGTCGAAAACGCCGTTTCTGTCCAGATCAGTTTTTTCCCGGTCGTCCTTCCCAATTCAACCACCGGCCAGCGGCATCCCCCGGATAGGAGTCTGACAGCTATCCGGTTGATCTTGCCGCCGGTCGTCGGCCTCAGCCTGGGGCCCCGTCGGACGCTCGTCGTCGCCCCTGACCTTCGTCCCTATACCCCGGCCGCTGGTTGCCATCTGCCGCCCACGGGGACGCGAATCGCCGCCGCCACGGGCCGTTGAGCCCCAGGTGCCCGTCCGGCGACTGCTCCAGACCCGACCGTGGCCGCCGCACCTTCATCGTAGACCGCCGATTACTCGATGCGGGCCAACTACCGGCGACTCCAGATCCCGGCCGCAATGGCTCCACACCGTCGTGCAGGCTCTCCGGGGCGTGAACGGTTACGGGAGACCCAGACGATCCGATCATTCAGCAGGTTCAGCAAGCGAAGAAAGAGGGCGGTGACCTGGACATGGTTGAAGACCTGCCCGACATCGGGGGAGTCGAGACGCCAGTATTCCACGACAGTTCTGACGAGTTGATCGACATGTCGCCCGCCGCTGACATGGGCCTGGGACCATCGCAGCGAGAGACGAGAAAATTGGAGCGGACGGATCTGCCAGAAACAGCCGCCGGAAGACAGTCGAACGAAACCTCGATCAGAGAATGTAGGTGTGGGAGGGCCTCGGGGCACGAGCCAATTGTCGGCGACGGTGTTCCACCACAGCTAACCATTCACGACTTCTGGTCTTGGGGGTACTCTGACGTTCTCGTCAACACGAACCGCGGCGTGCTCGCCGAGTTCCTTGTGGCCGTGGCGCTCGGAGTCCATCAAGATCCGCCTCGCGACGCATGGGCCCGATGCGACTTGTACTACCGAGACCAGGGGATTGAGGTCAAGAGCGCTGCCTACGTTCAACGAGAGTATCAAGACCGACCTTCAACAATCAGCTTTTCCGTTCCCAAGACTCGTGCCCCACAGTCGCCGCATCGCTGCCATGTACCAGCGGAGCGATGATTGGGGCCGCGGCCAGTGCGATCAGGAACGGGATGGTGGCTGTGGCACCTGTCTCGGGTTTCCATCACGCCGGAGTCGATCGCGGAGGCGCCTTCTGCACGTTCAACGGCTTGGTCGTGGCCGCGGGGGTGGTCCGAAATCGCGGGCTCGCTCCCAAGGTCGCGATTCTCGACTGCGATCAGCACTACGGCGACGGCACGGACGAGATCATCGCAGCGGTAGGAGCCGGATCGTGGATCAAGCACGTTTCGATCGGGGGCGACCGCCGCTACCGTGACCGCCGTGACGCCGAGCGATTCTTGATGGACCTGCCCGGAATCGTCGCGGGGTTTGCCGATTGCCAAGTCCTGCTTTACCAGGCCGGCGCGGACCCGCACGTCGCCGATCCCCTCGGGGGCTGGTTGACGACCGAACAACTGGCCGAGCGTGATCGGATCGTGTTCGAGACCGCCAAGAGCCTGGGGTTAGGCGCCGCGTCAAAATAAGTTGAGTGATTTCTTATGGTTTTCGTTTCGGGAGAACACAATAGTTCCAGTCGCCGTGAAATGTGGCTCTTTTGAGGTTGACGGTGGCGAGTTCCTTATCCGTGACCTTGATCCCGACGGGATAAGTACCGGCGTCCAGTTCAGCTTTGATTTTCAGTCCCTTAGTTGTCGAGGTGTTGGCAATAAGATTGATGATCACGTCGTGGCTGATGAGAGGGCGACCTCGCCAGTTCTGTGTGATGTGGCAGAACATGCGATGTTCGATCTTGTTCCACTTGCTGGTGCCCGGCGGAAAGTGCCGAACGTGGATAGGACACTCGCATTGATATATGCTCGAACTGCGAGTTGCGATCGGGATGCCCCTTTCCTTCCTTGGTCTTACGGTTGCTCTGCAGACTGTATCCTGTCGCTCTCAACAGACGCCCAACAGTGCGAGGGCTGACAGTGTGCCCTTGACGTGTCAACTCGCCTGCGAGTTGCATCGTGCTTTTGCAGGTCCAACGCAACGGCGACATCGGATCTCCTCGCGTCGCCGGATCGACCAATCGTTCCAACGCCGAGGCCAATTCTGGATCGGCTTCCGTGGCACGCTTGCGACCAGCACCGGGGACTCGCAATCGTTGTGGAACTGTCGCCTGGGGGCTCGATTCGCGCTCCTGCAGTTCTACCAAACGCTTCACGATAGTGTTCGGCGACATCCCTGTTGCACACGCGACCGCACGAACCCCGCCCCAACCATAAGACTTCGCTTCCGCCGCAGCCCACTGACGACGCATCCGTTCGTCCATCAACGGAACCAATGCGGCATACCGAGACTCAATCCCTTGAACGGCCAATGCATCCTGCATGGCCGAGTTATACCCAGATCCCAAAATATCGTCAAGTTATTTTGACGCGACGCCTTACCGGTCGCCTGGAACCTTGCGGGCGGCTATCAAGTTGACCACAATGGCCGAATCGACGCGGTCCTGCGAATCCACAACAACAGCTGCGGCAATGCTGCCGAACGTATGTACACGCTGAATGCACATTGGAGAACAAATGTTGTTGACACCCAGGTTTGATCAAGCCCTGCAGTATGCCACTGTGATCCACGCCGGCCAGAAGCGAAAAGGAACGGAGATCCCTTACATTTCCCATCTGTTGGGCGTGGCCAGCATCGCGATGGAACACGGAGCCGACGAGGATGAGACGATTGGGGCGCTGTTGCACGACGCTGGCGAGGATGCGGGCGGTGCATTCAGGATCAACGACATCCGCCAACGTTTTGGGCCGCGGGTAGCTGACATCGTGCTATCCTGTACCGACACCCTGGAATCCCCCAAGCCCGAGTGGCGAGAACGGAAGGAGAAGTACATCGCGCATTTGTCGAAGGCTTCGGCTTCCGCCCGCCTCGTATCGGCCTCAGACAAGTTGCACAATGCCCGGTCCCTCCTGCTCGACTACCGCATTCACGGCGACGACATCTGGGCGAAGTTCAAGGGCGGTAAGGATGGGACGTTGTGGTACTACCGTGAGCTGGTCAAGACACTCCGCGACGCTGACGACGGCGAGAATCGGAGAATCGTCGAGTTGATTGCGGAATTGGCCCGAGTTGTCTCCGAACTGGCTCAACTGGCTGCGGGCAATTGAATAGCACAATAGACTGGGTGTCAATTAAGCCGGACAGGTCTAATTGATACCATCGAGCTTAGACGTTCGTTCTCTGGCCTCGCGCCACGCGACTGGTGACAGTCTCAGAGACGCTCACTTTCTCGCTGCCCGCACCGCCCGGGCAGGACCCGAGTCTTTCAGGCGACTTCAGTCGGCTCCCTGTTTGCCACCAGCTTCAGCTGGTGGGTGGGAGATCCCCGATTCGCTCTAGCCGGCTTGAGCCGGACTTCTTGTCAGGTCTTCAGACACCCACCGCCCCCAGCGCCATTCTCCCCGGTCGCTCGGCCGGCCGGTTGAAACCCGCAGCGAGAAGTCCGGCTGAAGCCGGCTCCTGGAAACAGCCCGGGACCACCGCCCCACCAGCTGAAGCTGGTGGCAAAGGGCGAGTCGGCTGAAGCCGACTAACCTGCAGGGGGGGGCACCTGTC
>CAIYOB010000769.1 GCA_903927685.1 uncultured Planctomycetaceae bacterium | reverse complement strand
CCGATAATCTCTTGGGACTCGAACCGCACTAGGCCGTCGCGACTCGCCGCCGGTACTTCCTTTCAGCGATGGCGTCCTGAACGTTCTCAACGCGCTGAGCGACGCGGGTTGCCACCTGCGCATAGGCGCCGCCGACTTTCTCACGGGTGGCTTCGACCGCCGCCGCCGTTTGGACCTGAAGCCGTTCATGAGCGTCGGCCGCGGCGCTCGCTCCGTCCTGAAAGCCACGCCGCACAGCGCTGTTTCGCGGGACGAGACTGGCGAACCAGAACGCCGGCAGGGTGACGCTGTACGAAACGTAATAGCCGCAGCCGTACACGACGCGGCTGGTGCGGCTCGGACCAAGCGCCGGGGGCGGCTCGACGGTCTCGTCCAACTCGGGTTGACGTACGGTCAATTCAGTTTGAGGGGCAATCATGGTTGATCAAGAACAGGGTTAACGTGACAGGAATCGGGCCGCCGGGATCCTCGGCGAGCCCTCGGGAAGTCGGCGCTGAGGCTGGACGCATTTCGGGGCTCAAACGCATCCTCCCAGCAGGACACCGTAACGGCGTCCTAGGCGCGGACGAATGCTTCGGCCCCGTTGGCGGCCGCGGATTTGCGTTTGCGTTTCCGGGTGGTCGAACCGTTCGACTTGTGCCGGCGCTCGGCGGCTCCGTCCTGGAACGCTTCGAACCGGTCGGCGACCATACGTGCAACGTCGCCGTAGGCGTCGCCGAACCCGTCCGCCGCCGATCCCAGGAACGGCTCCAGCATCGGCTTGATCTTCGACCAATTCGCGCCGGCGACGCCGCCGATGGCCAGTCCCAGCGCAAAAAACATCAGTTCTCCTCGAGTCGGCATAATCCAGGCCTCCAGCGGATAAAGCAGCGGTCAATTGCGGTACGACCGCGGTCAGATTTCAGGGGGGCTAAGCCGGCGCGGCTGCGGCGCACAAGGCGTCCGCCTCGCGCCGCGCCTCGTCAGCGGCGGCCTTTAACGCGGCCCGCCGAGCGTTCATATTCTCGATCGTGTCCTGGGCGGCGTGGGCCCCGTCGACAAACCCGTAGTACAACGGGTTGTTCTTGGGGAACAGGCCCGCAACCAGCAGCGTCGGGAACACGACCCCGTACGACAAGTAGTAACACGTCGCATACACGGACTTGGAGACCGCACGCTGGGTGGCAGGCACGACCTTGGCAGCCGCAGTCCGAGCATCACTCGAACCGGCTTTCATGGCTTCGGCGGCCGTCATCATGGCCCCCGCGACCTTCTGCAAGACATCGCCTTCCGCGGCCGGTTGCTCGCCTGCGGCTTGCGTCTGCACGGGTTCGGAAGTGGGGATCTGGTCGTCACTCATCGCGGCAACTCCTCAATGCTAAAAAGGAACCGGTATACCCGTTCTAAAATGTAGCCCCTCACACTCGCCCGTCTGTCACGCAATCCGCCATGCCCCTGTGGTGGATTCCACCACCTCGCATCCCGCACTCGACTAGCCGCTCGGCGTTGCGTGCGTTGGCTGGCGACGGCGAGTCGGCGGCATCCGGCTGACGGTCGGGGGCAGGCGAGTCTTCCCCCGAGTCCGCTTGGCCGGCTCGAGCACGGCGTTTGACAAAGCCCAAGCCCAGGCAACTGCCGACCGCCAGAACTCGCCCGAGCGTCGCCAGCCAGGGCGGCGCGGGCGGCAACGAGGCGCACAGCGAAGCGGCCAACGAGGCGTGCCTCTGGAGGTCCTTGGGAACGTTCGGAGCCTGACCGGAGGCGACCGTCGTGTCGGGGCTGGGCAAGATCATCTCCGCGGCGGTCAAGGCCAGGACAGCCGCCCCGGCGTAGACTAACCACTGCCACCGATCCATCACCACGGCGATCACATTGCTGAGCAGCAGGATGAACACGACCGAACTGGCCAAGCCGATGAGCATTCGTACCTGATCCCCGCCGCTCGCTCCCGCAACCGCAAGCACGTTGTCCAGACTCATGACCAAATCCGCTACGCAGATCATCCGCACTGCGCCCGCCAGGTTGCTGGGCGACTTTTCGTCCGGCGCCTCGCCAAATGCAGATTCGCCCGGCTCCCCGGCCAGCAGCTTGTAGGCGATGAAGTAGAGAACCACGCCACCGACGAGCAGCAAACCCGGCACGGCGATCAGGAAGGTGGCCGCGCAGGACAAAACCATCCGGAGAACGACAGCGCAGCTCACGCCCCAGAACATCGCTTGGCGACGCTGGCTGTCTGGAAGCCGGCGGGCTGCCAAGGCAACCACGACCGCGTTGTCTCCGGATAATGCCAGATTGACGAGGAAGATCTGCAGCACGGAACTCCAAGACTGCCAGACCGACGCATCTTGCCACGGCATACTCAACCTGCTTTCTGCTCCTGCGGCGACCGAAACCTGCCAGTACCGCCGCCGATGGTAGCTTCCCGCCAAACGCTCGTGAGTCCGGAAAGACCGTATGCGGGCGTGGCGGAATTCACCACGCTGGCGGGATGGGCACTGGTCGCGAAGCGGTCTGATCATTAGGCTTTAGCGTTGCGGTACAGTGAGTTTTCACGGGCGAGGACCAAGTCGTGATTCCGTTGACGGATTACGAGCGGCAGCAGATTCGCAGAATTGCCGGGTGGAAGGCCGAGCCGCCGGCTCTGGTCGCGGAGGCGCTGGACGTGCTCGCGCATCCGCTGGTCGCGTTGGCCGAGCGATTGATTCCCGAGCAGGTGCTTCGCGACGCGGTGCGGATGTCGTACGAGGCGTCCGAGGTGTTTGCTCATCGGGAGGAGATCCTTGCCCAGGCCGGCGTGCAGAGATTGGAGGACTTGCGCGGCAAGGACTTGGCCTTCTGCGACGGACTCGCCGCCGAGTTTGCTCGCAAGGCTGGCGGCGGCACGCTGGTCCGCAGTGCGGCGCTGGCGGGCACGGGCGGCGCGTCGGTCCTGGTGAGCGTGCCCTTGATGATGACATACTGCCTGAAGACCGTGCACACGATCGGCTACTGCTACGGGTTCTCGACCCACGAGCCGCGCGAGCGCGAGTACGTGCTGGGCGTGCTGCGGGTCGCCTCGGCGGCGTCCTTGCACGACAAACAGCAAGCCTTGGGGAGCCTGCGGGACGCCGAAGAGGAATTGTTGGCGGACGCGGTCGAGGAGTTAGCCGAGGAAGCCGTGGAGACGGCGCTCGAAGCCGCCGTGGAAGACGCGGCGCAGGGAGCCGCGGAGGAAGCCATTTCGGAGCAACTGATGAGCGCCGGGGCCTTGCGAGCGCTGCCGCTGGTCGGGATCGCGTTCGGAGCGGCGACGGACGCGGCCATGACCGGCCACGTCGCCACCGTCGCGCAGCTCAGCTTCCAGGAGCGCTGGCTGCGCGCCAACCGGCAACTGGCGCCCATTGCCGCGGATCCGGCGCTGGCCCGCGATCTGGTGCATCGCGTGGAAGGCAACTTGGGGCGAGGTGTCTATTGGGCGTGTTTTAGCTTGTCGTTTCTGGCCAGCTTTCCTCCGCTCTTGCTCGCCCATCTGGTGCCTGGCAAGAGCGCGGTCGCGAAAGGCTGTGTCGCCGGCCGCGATGCCGCGCGACAGGACTTGGCGCGGCTCGCCCGCCGCGTGCACCAGCGGACCGTGGCGGCCGGTGCCGCCGCCGCGCCCCGGCCGCAACCGCAGCTCGCCGGAGGTTAGGTCTCGCACTACGCATCACATCAATCAAGGACGTGCTTATGCCGGGATTCAATGCCGAGGTCGCACACAGCCTGGGGCAACTCGAAGCGACGAACCGCTTGAAGGACTTCGTCCAGCAGACGCTGCAGCGGTTTCAGGAGCACCTGAGCGCCGCGGACGGGGCCTGGAATGAAAACGTGTTGGCGTTCTCCCTGACCACGACCGGTGTGACCGTGAAGGGGACGCTGACCGTCGAAGACAAGTTCGTCCGTGTCGACGGCCACTTGCCCCTGCTCGCGCTGCCGTTCCGCGGCACCATTCAGAATTCGATCGTGGCGGAATTGACGCAGGCCCTGGCGTAACATGGCGACCCAGACTTGGCGCGACAGCCTCACCGCCCACTTTCCCGACGCCTGCCCACTGGCAGACGCTCGCCGCTGGCTGCGGGAGCAATTGGATCGTCGGTATGGGGCTGATCGAAGCACGATCCTGCTCGGGACCTCGGCCTGCAGTGACGATATCCTGGCCAGTAAGGACATGAGCCGGGATTTCTGGGGGCCCTTCACCTTGGGAGGGCTGGGCGGTTTGCCGCACTGCGGGCGAACCGCCATGCAGGCGTTCGCCCATCACGTACCTGACAATGGCACGGCGCTGTTGATCTACGGTCCGCACGTCGGCTTGACGCGGGACGGCGTCTGGGGCTGGATGAGGCGACCTGGCCAGACCTGCGACACGAAGTCGTGTGGTGCCCTGATGGCTGCTGTGGCGCGGATGGAACAACGGAAAGAGCTGGAAGAGCTGGAGCCCGACACTTCCTGGCCCGGGGGGGACGACCAGCAGCAGGTGTTTCTCGAACGCGTGCTGTGGCCTTTTCGAGCACGCATTCTGGCGGCCGAATTCCCGGCAACCGAAGTCACGAAGGTCGCTTACTCCCTCGTCCACCGTCAGGTCCAGCACCTGATGGATCTCGCTCGCGACGAGTTCCGCGGCGCACGAATCGTGTATGTCGGCGCGGTGGTCATCAATACGGGCCCGGACGAAGAGGATTGGCTCGAAATTCGGGACCACGGCGTCATTGAAACGGGGGACAAGGTGGGGCCATGAAGCGTTGGACGCTGGCGGGCAAATCGGAGGCGGGCTCGCTGATGCTCGATCGGCTGAACGCGCTCAGCGATGGCGTGATTGCCGTCGTCATCACGTTGCTGGTCTTGGGGATCGACGTGCCTCAGGATCACCACTTCTCCACCGAGGGCTTTTTCTCGTTCCTGCATAAGATCGAGTACCAGGTGGTGGTCTATGCGATCGCGTTTGCCCTGACCGCCACCTACTGGCTGCAGCACAACGCGATGTTCCACTACTTTCGGCACGGCAGCCGCCGGCTGATCTGGCTGAACATGGGGTTCCTGTTCTTCTTGACCCTCGTACCCTTCGTCACCGAGATGATCGGGACCTATCGCTACGAGCCGCTGGTGATCATCGTCTTCGCGGCCGTCAATGTGGCGTGCGGTCTGTCCCTGGCGGCGATCTGGTGGTATGCCAACAGGGTCGAGCCAGTCGTCTGGCCAAAGATCGATCCCGACGTGGTTCGCAGCATGACGCTCCGGATCCTGACCGGTCCCGTGATCTGCCTGGCAGCCGTGGCCGTCTCGTTCTTGAACGTGCGTCTCGGGCACGCCGTATTCCTGACGATTCCACTGGTCTACGCGTCCCATCGCCGGGTCGATGCGCATTGGCCCGAGATCGTCGAGGCCGGCGGCGAAGAAGACAACTGAGCAATCCGCTTTCCCACAGATCGATTCGAGGAGTCACTTATGAAGTCCACCTGTCGCACCGTGCCGCTTGTACTCCTGATCCTGGGGATATCTGCCGGCGTGCCGGCCCAGGAGAAGACGTCCGCGCCGTCTCCCGCGGACAAGCCGCCTGCTGGTCCGGCTGCCGAAGCCGACCAGGCGATCCGGCAGACCGCCGCGGCATTTGCCCAGGCGTTCAATCGCGGTGATGCGGCGGCGGTGGCCGCCTGCTGGACCGACGACGGAGACTATGTCGACGACGACGGAACGCGATACCAGGGGAAAGCCCAGATCGAGAAGGCTTATGCGGCTTTCTTCGCCGAGCACCCGGGCGTGCAGATCCGGGTTGTCGTAGATGCCGTCCGCCTGGCCACCGACGATACGGCAATCGAGGACGGACGCGCATCGTTGGGGCCGTTTCCGCTGGTGCCGCCGTCCGTCAGCCGCTACTCGGCGGTCCACGTCAAACGCGACGGCCAGTGGCGCATGACCAGCGTGCGGGACAGTCGGCTGGAGGTCGCCGCCAGCCCCGCACGACTGGCCGAACTGGCGTGGCTGGAAGGCACTTGGACCGCAGCCCGCGGGGACACGACCGCGAAAGTCGAGTTCCGCTGGCTCCCGGGCAAGCATTTCCTCGCCAAGACGTCGACGGTTCAAGCGGGCCAAGCCCCGGCGGCTTCGAACCTGGAAATCATCGGTTGGGACCCCCTGCGAGCCCAGATCGGCTCCTGGGCGTTCAGCCCGGATGGCGGCCATGCGATCGGGACGTGGGCGCCGCACAGCCCGGGATGGCTGGTCGAAGCGACCGGGGCCACCGCGGATGGCACGCCGACCTACGCGCTCAGTCACCTGTCCCGGCGCAGCGACGATGAATTGGTCTGGCAGTCCATCGGTCGGAGGGCGGGTACCCAACCGTTGCCGGATACGGGCGAAGTGGTCCTGCGGCGTCAGGCCCCCGCCCCGGCCCAGTGATCAACCACGAGAACCTCAATCGTCGGGAGGGACGACAATGAACACACGCTTGCTGGCGTTACTTCTGGGCGGCAGCCTCGCTTGGCTGGCCGCGGAACCGACTGTCTGGGCACGCGGCTTCGGTGGCTATGGCAGTTACGCCACGACACCGGGCGCTCCGCCCGCCGCGTATGGGAACTTTGGCGGCAGTCTGCAGGCCTCGCGATTTGCGTACACGTCGCCGGCGCGGGCCAACCCCCGCCTGGGCTCATTCCTGGGTGTGCCGGACGAATCCGCCGTCGACCCGGCGGGCCTGCGGCTGGAATTGCTGGACCGGTACGACCGCCCGGGCAGTGATCCGGCGCGGGGGATGGGCGGATTCCTGGAAGGGTACGGACGGCCGTACTCCGCGCACGACGGGCCGACGGACGTGCAGACCGAGGACGGCGTCCTCCCGGTCGACGACAGCGCCGCGGGGCCGGCCCTGGGCGCCGGCCCCGCGCTGCCTTCCGACGGCGGGCTTCACCTGCTCGGCAACGCGGGCACCGGCGGCCAACGCGACGTGAAGTCGCTCGCCGATGTCGAAGTGAGCGACCACGCGGCACAGATCCGGCGGAACTGGCGGCCCGATGACCTGTACTCGGCCGAGTGGTATCGAGACTTCCCCGCGGCTTGGCGACCGGCAGCCGGAACCGACGTGGACGTCTGGATGCCGGCCGCGTGGGAGACGCTGGCGGCCTGGCTAGGCGCACCGCTCGGGCAGCCGTGGAACTTCAATTACGGTACAAACGTCGTCTACCGAGACAACGACGTCTATGTGAACCGGACCAAAGTCGCTGCCGGCGCTGAGTACTACCAGCAAGCTCGAACCCTCGCCACGACAGACGTCGATGCGGCGGGCGAGCCCTGGTTGCCGCTGGGCGTGTTCTCGCTTGCGCATCAAGACCAAACCAAGCCGACGATGATCGTCCAGCTGGCGATTAACAAGGCAGGCGTCGTCCGGGGAAATTACACCAATGTCGCGGCGGGAGAGACCTTGCCCCTGCACGGCTCGCTGGACAGGAAGACGCAACGCGTGGCCTGGACGATTGGCGCCAATTCCAGCAATGTCGTCGAGGCCGGGCTCTACAACTTGACCCAAGACCAAGCCCCGGCGCTGCTGCACTATGGCCCGGATCGGACGGAGCAATGGCTGCTGGTACGATTGCCGCATCATGCAGCCAGCGGAACTCCGGCCCCTCGGGGCAGCTAGACCGGCAGCGGCAGCATGACATCTCGCTCATTCGCCCTAGCCCACGTCGGCCAATTCCAGGGCCTGGCCGTAGCGCCGGGCCGCCATCTGCCGCAGCCGGGCGAACTCGGGACGAGCCAGCAGGATGCCGTCGCCGACGAGCGTCTGGGCGTCCCGGCGGGCCTCGGCCACGACCTCGGTGTCCCGCGTCAGGTCGGCGATGTGGAAAGCGGGCAAGCCGTGCTGCTGCAGGCTGAACAGGCTGCCCGGCCCGCGCAGGCGAAAATCCAGTTCGGCCAGCGCGAAACCATCGGTGGTCTGGCAAAAGGCATCCAGCCGCTCGCGGGCCTGGTCGGTTTTCACGTCGGCGAAGACGCAGACATACCCCGGGAACTTGCCGCGGCTGACGCGGCCCCGCATCTGGTGCAACTGAGCCAGCCCAAACCGGTCTGCGTCTTCGATGGTCATCAAGGTCGCGTTGGGAACGTCGATGCCGACTTCGACCACCGAGGTGGCCACCAGGACTTGCGTCTTGCCGTTCTGAAAGTCCCGCATCACGGCGTCCTTATCCTCCGCGCTCAGCCGGCCGTGCATCAGATCCAGGCGAAAGTCGGCCAGTTCGCCGTTGGCCAGGGCCTCGAACGACTCCTGCACGCTCGCCACCGCCGCCTCCTCGGCCGCTTCGACGTGCGGCGCGATCACGTAGCCCTGCCGGCCCTCGCGGAGCTTCTTGCGGAAAAACTCCCACCAGCGGCCGCGTTCCGCCGGCGCGCCCAGATATGTGTGCACCGCCGCACGGCCCGGCGGCGCGTCACGCAGCACTGACACGTCCAGGTCGCCGAACAGCGTCATCGAGACCGTGCGGGGAATCGGCGTGGCCGTCATGACCAGATAGTGCGGATCGGACGCCGAACGCCGCAGGGCCGCCCGCTGGTTGACGCCGAACTTGTGCTGCTCGTCGATCACTACCACCGCCAGCTTGGACCAGTCGAGTTCCTCCTGCAACAGGGCCTGCGTGCCGACGATCAAGTCCGCTTCGCCGGCCGCCAACTGGTCGCGGATCTCGCGCCGTTGAGCCGCCGTCAGGGACCCGGTCAACAGCCGGATCCGCACCCGGCTCTCCCGCAAGTCGCGCTGCAAGGTCGCCGCGTGCTGCCGCGCCAGGATCTCGGTCGGGGCCATCAAAGCCGCTTGATAGCCGTGCGCCACGGCGACCAGCATCGCGTACTCGGCCACCACCGTCTTGCCGCTGCCCACGTCGCCCTGCAACAGGCGGTTCATCGGTGTCGGCCGAGCCAGGTCGGCAACGATCTCCTGGATCGCCTGGTTCTGGGCCGCCGTCAGCTCAAACGGAAACAAGCGGCGGATCCGCGCGTCGATCTTGGCATCGGCGACCAAGGTGGGACTCCGGCTACCCTGGCCGCGCTGCTGTTTGCGCAGCGCCAAGGCCACTTGCAGGACCAACAATTCCTGGTAGATGAACCGGCGGCGGGCCCGGGCCAGCTTGGCCGGATCGCTGGGCACGTGGATCTCGGTCACCGCCGCCTGGATCGACAGCAAGTCGTGCTCGCGCAGGTAGTCCTCCGGGAACACCTCGTCCAGCAGCCCGGCGTAGGTCTCGACCGCCGCACGGACGATCCGCCGCAGGTGCGGCTGTTTCAAGCCCTCGGTTAGCGAGTACAGCGGCAAGATGCTGCCGGATGTGACCTGCTGGTCGCCTTCGAGTCCCTCGACTCGCGGGTGGACCATTTCCCAGCGGCAGCCCTGGAACCGCGGCGTGCCGGACAGCAGCACACGCGCGCCCCGGCGAAAGCGGTCGCGCAGGTACGGCTGGTTGAACCACAGCGCCCGCAGGTACTCCTGATCCTGACGGACCAGCACGCCCAGCAGCGTTCGGCCGGTGCCCGTGTTGCGCAGTTCCACTTCCTCGACCACCCCGCAGACGCTGGCCGCCTGGTCCTCGACGAGTTCGTTGACCCTCAAGACTCGGCTGGCGTCGTGATAATCGCGGGGGAAGAAGAACAGCAGATCACTGGCCGTCCGCAGCCCCAGTCGCTCCAGCAGGGGAGCCAGCTGAGGCCCGATGCCCTTGACGAACTGGATCGGGGTCGCCAGGCGTTGTCGAGCGTCTTGTCGATCGGGGGTGTTCATGCCGGGAATTGTAGTCAATCGTGGCGACGACGGCAGGCCCCCGGGCAGTGGCGGCCTGGGCAGTATCGGCCCGTCGGGCCAACACCATAACCCCACACGTCAGCGAGGGACACCATAACCCGACGCGTCAGCGAGAGGTCGTGCCGTATTCCGCTCATTCCTCGCTCACGCTTCGGGTTCCGATGGACAAGCTGTTTTCCTCCCAGTCCCCGCATGTCTCCAGCCCCCGTACCCCTTCTCCCGTAGACGCCACCTGGCCAATGCGATTTAATGACCCTGGCAAACGCTTTCATTTCAGGGGAGGCACGAAGATGGCCCAGCAGGTGACTCGGCGAACGTTCCTGGGACAGGCCGCCGCGGGCTCGGTCGCGGTGGCGAGCGTACTGCGTCAAGCGGCCGCGGCGCAGGAATCCCCCGCCAAGACGATTGTGGCCGGCGTGATGGGGTTGAGCCGGGGCCGCAGCTTGATGACAAGCTTTGCGGCCCAGCCCGGCGTAGTGATCAAATACGTGTGCGATCCCGACCAGAGCCGCGCCGAAAACGGCGCCAAGTTACTGGAAGGCACGGTGGGCACGGCCCCGCAGATCGCCGGCGATTTCCGCCGCATCCTGGACGACGCCGAAGTCGACCTGTTGATCTGCGCCGCCCCGAACCACTGGCATGCCCCCGCCACGATCCTGGCCTGTGCCGCCGGCAAGCACGTGTACGTCGAAAAGCCCTGCTGCCACAATCCGCACGAGGGCGAACTGATGGTCCAGGCGGCTCGCAAGTCCAACCGTGCGGTGCAGATGGGATCGCAGCGGAGGAGCAGCCCGGGAACGATCGAGGCGATGCAGAAGCTGCGCGACGGGATCATCGGCCGCGTGTACCTGGCCCGCAGCTGGTACAGCAACCTGCGGCCTTCGATCGGAGTCGGCAAAGCGGCCGCGGTCCCGGCCGGGCTGGATTACGACCTGTGGCAAGGCCCCGCACCCCGCGTCCCGTACGTCGACAACCGCATCCCCTATCATTGGCACTGGTTCTGGCACTGGGGCAACGGCGAACTGGGCAACAATGGAGTTCACACCCTGGATCTGTGCCGCTGGGGCCTGGGCGCCGAGTTCCCGATCCGCGTGACTTCGTCGGGCGGCCGCTATCGCTACCAGGACGACCAGGAAACGCCTGATACGCAGACCGTCGGCCTGGAATTCGAAGGCCGTCGCCAGGTCACCTGGGAGGGCCTGAGCTGCAACAAGCACGATCGCCGATTCGTGACCTTCTACGGCGAAAACGGCGCTCTGGATCTGGCAGAAAACGGGACCTACACGGTGTTCGATCCGAGCGACAAGGAAGTCGGCAAGTTCGGCAGTCCCAGCGTGGGCGATATCGAGCACATCGTGAACCTGCTGGACGCGATCCGCAACGACCAGCCGCTGAACCTGAACGCCGAGATTGCCGAAGGCCACAAGAGCACGCTGCTGTGCCACCTGGGCAACATCGCCCAGCGGACCGGCAGGACCCTGACCACCGACCCGCAGAACGGGCACATCCTGAATGACGAGGAGGCCCTGAAGCTGTGGCGCCGCGAGTACGAACCGGGCTGGGAGCCCGTGGTGCCGTAGATCCAGCAACGATCCGCGGGCAGGCTGGACCCGGCAATCCGCCAGCCCAACCCCGGTTGCCCAGCACTTCGAGGCGCGAAGTTCGCGGAATCAGGGCAGGCAGCCTGCCCGGCGCAGGAGGTTGAGCGTCATTTGCTGGACGCGCGGGTCCGGGCCGTGGGGGCGGCTCCAATGCGACCAGGGGAGCGTGTGACCTGGCGGCATACCCAGGCCCTGAGCCCAGAAAATGGTGGAGGCATTGAACACGTAGTTCCCCTTGGGACCGGGATACATTGTGGCCGTCCACGGCGAGGGATTCACGCCTCCCTGCCAGGCGGTGCCCTGACCGACGATTTCCAAACCGGGCAGGTCCGCGGGCGGGTCGCCGTGGTACTCCCAGCCGATCAGCCCCGGCACGCTGTCGCCGAGCTTCATGCCCGTGTCGGCGAACAGCCAGTGCTCGGGCTTGGTGCAGGTCCAATCGCCGCCGCCGTTGACGATCTGGTGGTTCCGGGCGCCGATCAGGTAGCCCTCATCCGGACCACGTTCGGGGAACGGGCCGTGCTCTTTCACGCGGGACTCCAGCCATTGATTCGATCCGCCGTACGGCCCGCCGCGGAAGATGATCCGGTTGGCCCGCCCGTCGCTGCTGGGCCGGAACGGGCTGACCCAGCAGACGGCGTTGCCCGACAGGAACAGCAGATTCACGCCCGAGTCGCGCATCCGCACCACGCTTTCGTACTGGCGGATGTCCCAGTACTCGTCGTGGCCCACGCTCAGGAAGGCTTTGCACCGCAGCCCGCGGTCGGCGGCGATCAGGTCGCTATTCGAACAGTAGCTCACATCGCAGCCCAGCTGTTCCAGCCAATACGCCAAGGGGAACTCGAACGTCAGCCACGCGCCGGAGCCGACCGAGAGCGGGTCATTGACGATGCCCGAATACTGCGCCTCGCGCCCGTAGGGCCGATCGAAGCTGACGTCGGCCCAGGGGCCCTGGCCGCCTTTGGGATGCGTGTACACGGACGACTTGTAGGGCCAGCCGTTGTAGGCTTGCCAGGTGTTGTCGCTGCACTGGAACAGCACCGCGGCCGGACGCTCGTCCCGCACGATGAAGATCACGTAGCTTTGCCAATAGGGCCGTTCGTCCTTGGGTGGCAGCGTCGTAAGCCGGCCGAGGTAGACACCGCTTGGCCAGTCGGCGGGGATCGTCAACTCGGTGGCCGGCTGCCAGCGGCATTCGTGCAGGGTCCGCTCGTTGGGTGTGGGCACCGGCTGGGGCTGGCCGTCGAACGGTCCGAGCGTGGTCATTAGCCGCGCCCCGCGGCCGCCGTAATAGCCCGTGCGGAAGATCTCGATGTGGAATTTCTCGGCTGGTTCGGTGGAGACCATGATCTGAAGCGTCTCGCCCGCCGCCACACTTTGCTTCGAGCAGTAGCCTTCGATCGCCGGGCTGCGGCAGCCATCGCTCTTGTCCACGCGGACCCGCGTCAGTTGCCAGTCGATCGCGCCCTCGCGGGCGTTCTCCCGCTGGATCAGGTTCGGCCCGACCGCCGGCTGGTCCGCGGAGAAGCCGGGGAGCCCACCGAGCGCACTGGCGAACACCAGCGTCAGAACCGCCACCGTGCTTCTGAGGATTGCCCGCCGGGAGATTGGGTTCGGCTGCAAAACGGTCATCGCGCACCTCCAATCGGTTGTTCATCGTGCGAACGGTTGGTTCGGATCCGGACGCCTGATTGTCCGTCACTCGCCGGTTCGCGGTCAAGGTGACGAGGACCGGACAGGCACGAGTTCTTTGGGCGGACGGCCCTGTCGGCGAAGTCAGCGGGCTGATCCGACGGAGGCAGAATGTGCCGACGGGGCAGACGGAACTGGGTGGCCGGCGTGCGGCAGGCCGGCGTCAGCAAGCGCCGTATCCGGTATGATGGGACAAACCCAATACGAAAACGAACCGGAGTACCGGGATGAATTCCAAACAGCGTGTCCTGACTGCCGTGCACCTGGCCGAGCCGGATCGGGTGCCGCTGGATTTCCTGCCCAACCCGTGGGTCATGGAGCGATTGCACCGCGATCTTGGCACGACGACGCACCGCGAGTTGCTCGCACGGCTGCACAGCGACATCGTCGACCTGCGGGGCGTCGTCGATCCGCGGTACTGCGGCCCGGTCCCGCAGCGGCGCGAGTTGGGGGACGGCGTGCGGGAGAACCTTTGGGGTTGGCGGCAGAAGGTCATGCAGACGGCCACGGGCCCCGAAGACTGTTTCGTCGAATTCGTCCTGGCGGGCGCGGCGTCGGTCGAGGACCTGCAGCGGCACCCCTGGCCGCAGGCAGACTGGTTCGACTTCTCCGATTTCGCGGCCCGCCTGGCGCCCTGGGAGGACTTGGCCGTGATGGCCAGCGGGGCCAGCGTGTTCCAGCATCCGTCCTTCCTCCGCGGGATCGACAACCTGCTGATGGACATGGCCGTCCAGCCGGAGATGGCCCACTGGCTGATCGACCGCTTTACCGATTTCTACCTGGACTTTTTCGATCGCCTGCTGACCGCGGCCCGGGGGCGGATCGACATCCTGCGGGCAGCCGACGATCTGGGCACGCAGCGGGGCCTGTTCTTCAGCCCCGAGATGTTTCGCACGTTCATCAAGCCCCGCTTGCAGCGGTTGGTGGACATGACGCACAGCCACGGAGTCAAGTTCCTGTTTCACTCGTGCGGCGCGATTCGCCCCGTGATCGAGGACTTGATCGAGATCGGCGTCGACATTCTCGATCCACTCCAGGCCGCCGCACAGGGCATGGAACCGCAAGCCCTGAAGGACGCCTACGGCCGCCGCATCTGCCTGCACGGCGGGATCTGCACCCAGTACCTGCTGCCCAACAGCACGCCGGACCAGGTGCGGCAAGAAGTCCGGCGGCGCATCGAGATCCTCGGGGCCGGCGGCGGCTATATCCTGGCGCCCTGCCACGTGCTGCAGACCGACGTGCCGACGGAGAACATCCTGGCCATGTCCGACGCGGCCCGCGAGTAGCTTCAGCCGTACGGTGTCCGGCGGAGTGTCCGCCGTCAGCCGGCAACGGGCGCCGGCGTGGGGCATGCCGCGGCCAGCTCGCGGCGGGCGAAGTGGCGGTTATCGGCCACCCAATCGTCGCGAGTGTACTCGACCACCGACGTGTCCGTCTCGCGGACTTCGAGCTTGCTCAGGCGAAAGCCCAACTCGGTGATCTCGGTGAACAACTGGTGGCACAGGTTCTCGACCGAGGTGGGGACTTGGAACTTCTTGAGCCGCAGGCACTCGCCGGTCCGCGCCATGTGGTCGCACAGCGTCTGGTACAGCGAGTCGTGGACGTTGATCAGCAGCGCGTGATCGTACTCGGCCTTCAGCAGCGGCTCGATCTTGTCATCGAACTCGGCGAACAGCGTCGAGTACGAGCCGGTGCGTTCGACCTCAAAGTGGCAAGTCACGCCGTAGCGGTGGCCGTGCAGATTGCGGCACTTGTCGTGCAATTCCTCGTTGCGATGCGCCGCATAGAACTTGTACTGTTTCTGGATGATCATGGGCGGTTGCCATCCGACGGCTACTTCTGATTGATCAGCGACATCACCTCGGCTCGGCTCGACTCGTTCGTCTTGAACACGCCGCGCAGCGCGCTGGTGACGGTGCGACTGCCCGGCTTGCGGATCCCGCGGATCGACATGCACGAATGCTCGGCGCTGACCACCACCGCCACGCCGGTGCTATCCAGTTCCTGTTCGATCAAGTCCGCAATCTGACCCGTCATCCGCTCCTGCACTTGGGGGCGGCGGGCCACTTCGTCCACCACCCGCGCCAATTTGCTCAGTCCCGTGACGCGTCCGTTGGGAATGTACGCGACGTGCGCCACGCCGCTGAACGGCAGCAGGTGATGCTCGCACATGCTGGTGAAGCTGATATCGCGGACCAGCACGATTTCGTCATACTCTTCGGGAAACGTGACGTGCAGATGCCGCGCGGGATCCAGCCGCAAACCGGCGAACATCTCGCGGTACATGCGAGCCACTCGTCGGGGGGTATCTTCGAGGCCGGGGCGGTCGGGATCCTCGCCGACCGCTCGCAGAATGGTCTTTACGGCGCCCTCGATGGCGCGCAAGTCGACATCGGCACGTTCCATTGGGTCAGGCTCCACACAAAAGCGACGGGCACCTCGGACAACGGGCAGGTCAAATGCGACAGACATGGGGCAACTCCTGTCGAGTGCTTGTCTATTTTTGTAACTTTTTCTTCCCTAATTCACAACCATAGGCGTTTTAGAGGCCGGCACCCGCTTTTCAAGGATCTGCGGCCCCATTTTTCGCGGAAGCTGCCTCGTGTCGCCCCCTTGAAAAACCGGACAAGCCGGCTTACAAATCGGAGCATTCTCGAAGGGGACCGAGCAAACCGTGCGATCGACGATCGCGAGTACCCGCAGCACAAAGGAGACAGGCATGAAGACGATTAACGTGGCGATGATCGGTCAGGGCTTCATGGGCCGTTCGCACTCGAACGCCTGGGGCCAGGTGGCGAAGTTCTTCAAGGCACCGATCAAGCCGGTGATGCACACCGTGTTCGGCCAGGCGGAGGAGAATCCGCAGGCATTCGCCGAGAATTGGGGCTGGCAGAACGCTTCGACCAATTGGGAACAGGTCGTGCGGTCGCCGGAGGTCGGATTGGTCGACGTCGTGACGCCGAACTTCATGCACGCACCGCCCGCCAAGGCGGCGATCGAGGCCGGCAAGGCGGTGGCTTGCGAAAAGCCGATCGCCGGCACGCTGTCCGAGGCGCGCGAAATGGCCCAGGCGGCGCGCAAAGCCGGTGTGCCGACCGCCGTCTGGTTCTGCTACCGCCGTTGTCCCGCCGTGGCCTTGGCCCATCAGTTGGTCAAGGACGGCGTGATCGGCGACATCCGCCACGTCCGGGCGCACTACCTGCAGGACTGGGCCGGCGACTCCGTGCCGTTGACTTGGCGGTTCATCAAGGAGCAGGCCGGCTCGGGGGCCCACGGCGACTTGAACGCGCACATCGTGGACATGACCCGGTTTGTGACCGGCCAGGAGATCACCGAGATCTGCGGCGCTATCGCAGAAACGTTTGTCAAGCAGCGGAAGAAAGCCTCGGGCGTTTCGGCGGGCGGGATCGCGGCCGGCTTGAAAGCGGCGGACGAGTACGGCACAGTGACGGTGGACGACACCGTGTTGTTCCTGGCTCGGTTCGGGGGCGGCGCCGTGGCCAGCTTCGAAGCTTGCCGCCAAGGCACGGGCAACCAGAACCGCAACGGCTTCGAGATCAACGGCACCAAGGGCTCGCTGAAGTTCGATTTCGAGCGGATGAACGAATTGGAATACTATGACGCCACCGCCCCGCGCCGCGTGCAGGGGTGGACGACGATCATGTGCACTCATGGCGGCGATCATCCCTACGTGGCCAACTGGTGGCCGGATGCGCACCTGATCGGCTACGAGCATACGTTCACCAACGAAGCGTACGACTTCCTGTGCGCGATCGCCGGCCAGCAGCCGACCGTCCCCATTCCGGACTTCGAGGACGCCTACCAGACCCAGCGCGTGCTCGAAGCGGCGATGCTGTCGGCCAGCGAGAAACGCTGGATCAACATGGATGATGTGAAATAGCGCCAGACCGGCACGGCGCCGGTCCCTGTGCGTACGCAACCACGGCCCTGACGCCTGCCGTCAGGGCCTTTTTTGTGCGCTGGGCAACAGCACCAAGGGCCAGCAAAGAAACAACTGTCGCATTCCGACCAGGAAGAGATAGGAGTGTACGAGTACGTGTACGAGTACGGGGAGAGCGCCGTACACGTACACGTACACTTACTCGTACACGTACTCGTACACGCGAATCCCGTGCATCCGGAGCAACCTACGGCGATCGACGATGCGTCAGTTATTCCTTCGCCGGCACCAAGCCCTCCAGTCGCCGCGGCCGGACGCTGGGAGACGCTGGCACCGCCGCATCCCGCCGCTGAAAACGCCCGACACTGAAAACGCCCCTCCGACTTGCGACCTGTTTACCGAAATCTCATAATTACGGCAAGGTCCGGATTGTGGTACATGCGCCGAGGTCACTTCATCCTGCTTTCACAAAGGACACAACCATGAGCCGTAACAGCAAGTCGAAGTCGCATCCTTCCAGCCGCGAGCGGTGTCGGTTGGGATTTGAGGTTCTGGAGAGTCGCATGCTGTTGGCGGTGGGGCCCGAGATCGCCGTGCAGCTGGGAGCCCACGAACTGCCGATCGGCGGCAGCGTCGACTTCGGCTCGGTCCAGCAGGGGGCGTCGGGTCGCACGCGGATGTTCACCGTCTTCAATCGCGGCGACCAGACGTTGACTCTGGGGACGATCCATCTGCCGGACGGCTTTCGTGTCAAGGAAGGGCTCCGGTCGACCATTCGGCCGCACGGGTCCGACACGTTCACCATCGAGATGCCCACCAACGTGGCCGGATTCAAGGTGGGCGAACTCAGTTTCAGTAACAACGACTCCAACGAGAATCCGTTCCATTTCACGATCGCCGGCCAAGTGAACGGCCGCCGCACGGGAGGCGCGGATCTGGACGTCATGCGGGTATCGTGTGAGTCGACCGCCGTCTGGCCCGGGGTGGTCATCGACTTTGGGACGACTCTTCAATACGGAGCCGTTCCGCCCCAGACCTTCCGCATCACCAATTTGGGCGACCAGCCGCTGACGCTGGGCAACCTGGAGATTCCCGAGGGGTTTCGCGTCATCGGACGGTTCGGTCAAGCCATCGCTCCGGGGCGATCGGACTTTTTCACGCTGGTGATGAAGACGGACACGCCGGGCTTCCGCTCGGGAATCATGCGGTTCACCAGCAACTCGGTGGACGAAGAGACTTTCGATTTCACGGTCCAGGGCGAAGTCGCACAGCGCAACGCCGCCGAAGTCGACGTGTTGCTCGACGACGCCCAGGTCCGCGCCGGGGCTGTCGTGGATTTTGGCAGCGCGGCACCCGGCGCCGCACCGCGGGAGCAGACCTTCACCGTGGTCAACCGCGGTACGCGGACGCTCGACCTGAGTGGCCTGGAAGTTCCCACCGGGTTCCGCGTCAAAGAGGGCTTGTCCACCAAGCTGTTGCCGGGCGCCCACGACACGTTCACCCTGGAGATGATCACCGACACGGCAGCTGACCTGTCCGGTACGGTGCGGTTCGTCAGCAACGATCCGAATGAGAGCCCGTTCGAGTTCACGGTCACGGGCAAGGTCGAGCTGCCCCCGCTCACTGCCGTGGCGACGGACATGACGATTTACACCCCGGCGGGCGTCAAGGTGCCCAACCGGTCCCAGCTGTCGTTCGGGTCCGTGAAGAAGGGCTATTCGGCGCCCACGAAGCAATTGGTGATCAAGAACACGGGCACGACGGGGCTGATGATCGGCAACTTTGAGTTGCCCTCCGGGTCCGGCTTCAACGTGACGAAAGTCGGCACGCCCTGGCCCCAGCCGCTGGCGCCCGGCAAATCGGTGACGTTCAATGTCTCGATGAGCACCAATGTCGTCGGGAGCAAGTCCGCCCCGCTGACGATCCGGTACGGCAACAACAGCGAGTACTCGTACGTAATCGTCCTGACTGGAAACGTCACGCCATAGTCTATTTTGCGGGTCGGCCGCAGGGTGCCTGTCGCGAGGTTACGAGAAGAACCTTGGCAAGGGTGGCCGGGGGCGAGTGCAGCGAGCCCCCGGAATACCCGCGCACTGTGGGCTCGCTGCTCTCGACCACAGCCACCCAGGCCTGACACTCATTACTCGAACGGTGCTAAGGCTCGCCCGTTCCGCTGCGGCGAAAGCCGCCGTTGACGGGGACCACCTGCCCCGTCAGGAACTCCGCGGCCGGCGAGGCCAGGAAGTGGGCGACGCAGGCGACGTCTTGTGGCGTGCCCCACCGCTGCAACAGCGCTTCGCGGCAAGCCCGCTCCTGCCAGTACGCGGGAGCGGTCTCGCCCCACGCCGTCTTGATCCAGCCGGGGGCAAGGCAGTTGACGCGGACTTCCGGCGCCAGCGAACAGGCCAGACTGCGAGTGAACGCGGCGACGGCCCCTTTGACGGCCCCGAACATCTCTCCGCTGTCGCCTGCCATCCCGTGTTCGGCTTGGTCCCAGCCCATGTTCAGAATGACCGCCTGGCCCGATCCGGAGCGGGCTTGCTTCATCCTCGCCCCGACCAAGCGGGAAAGACGCATGGTGGCCAGGACGTCGACCCGCCAGAGCCTCTCGAGCTTCTCCTCGAACGACCACCCCGCCGCGTCGCCGGTCAGGACGTCGGCTCCGGCATTGTTGACCCAGATCTGGACTCCGCCTCGCCAGGCCCACGCGGCGTCGATCAGACCCTGGTGCGTGGCGGCGTCGGCTAGATCGGCCAGCAGCACCGTCGCCTGGCGACCGGCAGCGCGGACTTCGTCGGCGACAGCCGCGGCTGCCGCGCCACTGGCGCGAGCGTGAATCAGCACGTCGGCCCCGGCCGCGGCCAACTGGATCGCAATTGCGCGGCCGATTCCGCTGGACGAACCCGTCACCACAGCCGTCCTGCCGGTCAGATCGCAGCCGTCGCCGGTAATCATGGTGGCGTCAGTCCAGCAACTGAGCCAGCGCGGCCAAAGCCTGCTTGGCTTCGCCGAGGCCGCCGAGTTCATGCACCAGTTTCTTCGCCTTTTGCAGCGCGGCAACCGAAACCAAATCCGCGGGCACGGCGGCGGCCGGCACGGCTTCCGCGACCTTGACGGCCGCCTTCTTCGGGCCCTTTTTCTTTCCCTTCTTACTCCTGGCCTTCAGCAGGAACTTCGCCTGGCTGACTTCCTTGGCTGTCACGTTCCAGCCCTCGGCCGACAGCCTCTCGGCGATGTCCTTGGGCATCCCCTTGGGGTCGGACGCCAACGCGTCGCGCATCGCCTGGGCTTTGGTGGTTGGTGATTGTGCGGTTTCGGCTGCGGGTTCGGTCTCAACGCGTTTCTTGGCCATGCTCTAGATCTCCGTTTGGTTGGTGGGAAGAGGCCGACATAGTCCGATAATTTAGGGCGAAGAGCCCGAGCTGTCTACGGCTTGTCGACACGTTAGGTGGTGTCGCGTTGCAGTTCAGGGGGGCCTTGCGCCTCGCATCATTGGCCCGCCGTGACGTCGAACCGGTAGGTAAACCGGTCGAAATAGATATTGTGCGTGTCCCATTCCAACTCGCCGCGTTGGAAGTCGACGGGATCGGAACGAAGCGTTCGTTTGGGCGGGGTCAGGTCTTGGCAGTGGTCCCGGTTGGCCGCCATGCGGTAGGGATCCAGACCGCCGAAATAGAAGTCGCTGAGTTCCCGCCGCTGCGTGCCGGACAGCGTCGTCGCGTATTGGGTCGCAATCACGCCGGCCCAGGGATCGACGGGGATCCAGCCGAACGGCGGCAAGTAAACCTCGGCCCAGTCATGGATGTTCTCGTGCCCCGGAAAGACACTCCACCCGGACTGCCAGCGGGCGGGGATTCCCTGCAGCCGGCAGAGGGCGATGAACAGCATTGCTTCCTGACCACAGTCGCCGTAACCGCGGCGCCGGCAGTCGTCGCCCAGGTCGCGGACGGTCGAGTACTCGACGGCATAGCTGTAGCGGATATTGTCGGCGATCCAATCGTAACAGGCTTTGGCCACCCGGGCCGGGTTGGTCTGACCCGCCGCAATCCGGCCCGCCAACGCTCGCAATTCCGGCGTGAAGCTGACGTGCGGGGCTGGGCTCAGGAACGGAGCCAGTTCGGCAGATGCGTCTTCCAACGGCCGCACCTGCTCGGCCCGGATGTCGTGCCAGACGCCGTGCGCGGTATACCGGTACTCGATCCAGAACTCGGTCTCGCGGCCCAGCCGAGCCGGTTGTTCGAGGAACGCCGAGCGGATCGGGCTATCCTCGGGCGCCAGTTCCAGGATTGGCGAGGAACTGCCGACCAGCTCGAACTCGCCCTGGTACGGGAACCGGCGCGGCACCGGTAGCCAGGCGCGGATCCGCTGGCCGTCGGGAGCGGCGTCGGGACGCGCCACGACGGTCATCTTCACGTGGAAACGCTGCGGCAGGACGACGGGCTTGCCAGCGGCCTGCGCCGCCTGCTTGACGGCGACGCACGTCTCCCACAGAGCCCGCTGGTACGCGGACTCGTCTCGGGCTGCCACGCGCCGGGATTGCAGGTCCGGATGCCGCCAGAAGAGATTGCTGACGCTCGATTTCATAAAGCAGCGGCGGCCGTCGATCTCGCGCCAGTCGAAACGGCCGTCGTTCACCCAACCCTGCCACTCCCGGGCAGACAGGTCCCGCACCGCACGCTGAAGTTGCTCGAACAAGGCGTCCTCGGTCAGCGGATAATCCCGGCGAATTCGGTCCAGACGCTCGAATTCGAATTCCAATCGTCGGCGGTCGTCGGTCGGCAAAGAGGGCTCGTGCAGCGCGGCCTGCAGCGTCTCCGCCGCCGCGGCGAATCGGCCCTGTGATTCAAGTCGATTCGCCAGGTCGATGGCCGCCGGGGACGCTGGCTCCGCGCCCCAGGCCCTGGGCGCGCAGGCGAGGGCCCAGGTCAAGACACACGCGGACAGGCTGCGAACTGGGCCGACGGTCATCGTCATCGTGACAGGTCCGCCTGCAGGCAAGCGACGTAAGGAAACACATCTTTGCCGCGGCCTGTTCCTGGTGATACAATCGTACCGACTCGTCAAGCACCGCACTTTGGAGGCCCACGCCATGTTTCGTTTCCTGCTTGGTATCACCCTCTTGGGCTGGCTGTCCTCGCACGCCGGGGCACAGGATGACAAGCCACAGCCGCCCCCGCCCGTCGCCGCGGGCGCATCGCACATTGTACAAGTCACCGAGTTGCGGGCCAACGTCCCGCTCGCCCCCACGATGGATTCCAAGGAATTGCTGGCTGCTGTCGAACAGATCCGAAAGGAAGGCAAGGCGGACTTGATCGAGACCGTCCGCATTGCGGCGCTCGATGGCCAGGAGTCGATGGCGCAGTTTGGCCGGCAGACGGCGATCACAACGGGTACGGCGCAGAGTGCGCCCGGACGAATGGTCCGAAGCATCCAGATGACCCAGGTGGGAACGCTCGTTCGCGTGACCACCCAGTCACAGGACGGCAAGACGGTGCTGAAGCTCACCTACGAGGCATCCAGACTGGGCGAGCCCGTGAATGAAGACAGTCCGCCGGACGTCATCAGCGTGCAATGCAACACGACCTTGGTGCTATCCCCGGGCGAGACGGTGCTGGTCGGAGGCCTGAGTTCGGCCCAGTCGACTTTTTTACTGGTCACGGTCGAGCCGTAGCCTTTTGCTCGCCGACGCGGGAATCGAGGCAGGAGCCGGTGCGCCGGCATACAACGCCCTTCGAATGGACTTTGCGGGAGTCTGGCATGTCGCGAATCAGTCGCCGTCGTTTTCTGGCTGCCGCCGCCTCCGTCGCCTCCGCCGCCGCCGTGACCGGCGCCGGGCGTCCGGTCGTCGGCCATGCGTTTGACGCCTCGGACGTGATTCGGGTGGGCGTTGTGGGACTGCGCGGCCGCGGTCAGTTGCACATGTCGATGCTCACGAGCATTCCCGGGTTCCGCCTGGCCGCGGTCTGCGACGTCGACCCGGCGGTGCTGGGCAGTGTGGTCGAGAGCGCCCGCAAGCGTGGCGAACCGGTCCGGGGCTTTCAGGATCTCCGCGATTTGATTGCCTGCCGGGACGTCGATGCGATCACCATCGCCACGCCGAACCACTGGCATGCCCTGGCCGCGATTTGGGCCTGCCAGGCGGGCAAGGATGTGTACGTCGAGAAGCCCGTCTCGCACAACATCTATGAGGGCCGCCAGCTGGTCCGCGCCGCCAGTGAGTACCAGCGGATGGTCCAGGTTGGGACTCAGGCTCGCTCCAATCCCGATCTGATCGAGGCGGTGGCCTGGGTGCAGGCTGGGAACCTGGGGAAGATCGAGTACGTCCGGGGAGTGTGCTACAAGCCTCGGATGTCGATTGGCAAGGCCGGCTCCGGGACAATCCCGCCCGGGCTGAATTACGACCTCTGGCTCGGTCCGGCGCCCAACAAGCCGCTGACCCGCAAGAATCTTCATTACGACTGGCACTGGGTGTACGACTACGGCAACGGTGATCTGGGCAACCAGGGCGTCCACGAGATGGACATTGCCCGGTGGTTCCTGGGGCAGGCGACCTTGTCGCCGCGGGTGATCAGCATTGGGGGCCGTCTCGGCTACGACGACGACGGCGAAACGCCCAACACGCAATTGGTCTACCATGCCTACGACGGCCCGCCGCTGGTGTTCGAAGTCCGCGGCTTGCCCAAATCCAAGGAGTTCCAAGCCGCGGAGCTATGGGGCGAGAACATGGACACGCTCGAAGGCTTCAGCCGCGGGCGTGGCGTGGGGGTGCTCGTGGTTTGCGAAGGAGGCCAATTCGCCGTCGTCGAAGGTGGCGAGTCGCTCGTCGCAATCGACCACCAAGGCCGGACGATCCGCCGCTTCGAGCAAGTCCATCCGCAGTTCGGCCGCGGCTGGGGCAAGGGCGACAATCTCCACTTTCGCAACTGGCTGCAGGCGATCCGCACACGCGATCCGGCCTGCTTGACGGCCGGCGTGCACGAGGGGCACGTTTCCGCTGCGTTGTGCCACATGGGCATGATTTCCCATCGGTTGGGGCAGCCCTCACCCGCCAGCCATATCGGCGAGCAGGTCCAACGCCACCCGCTGTTGGCCGAACGATTCGGGGCCTTCTGCGATCATTTGTCCCGCAATGGGATCGACCTGGAGCGGACCCACACCATGCTCGGTCCGTGGTTGGACATGGACCCGACTCAAGAGCGGTTCATGGACCACCCCGTGGCCAATGAACTGGTCGGCCGCCGGTATCGCGAGCCATTCGTGGTGCCGGCGATCGGCTAGTCGGCTGGCAGACTGCCGCGTTGCGGCCCGAGCACGAACAGGCGCGCTCGTGAGCGGCCAGGAAGCCGCCGTTGCCTACGGCGCACTCATCGCCGCCGTCCTGTTGGTGCCCTCGGTCGAATTCCCAGCGCCGCCCTTCCGGCTGGACAGCGTCGGCCGGCTGTCGGCAAGGCGACGCCGGGGCAGCCAACTCCGCCGGGTGACGAACCAGTACAGCCCCGTACCGGCCGCCACGCCGAGCAGGTTGTTGGCATAGTCCTTCAACTCCACGGTTCGGGGAGGCGAGAACCACTGCAGCGACTCGACGGCGACCGCGTACAGCAGCAGCAGTGCCAGCGGCGACGGCGTCACGCTCCGTGGCCAGCGCGAGGCGTGAACCAAGAGCGCCAAGATGGCAAATGCCAGAAAGTGGGCGCTGACGTCACCGCCGGGAAAGTTCGGACCTTCATCGAGTCCGATCGCGCCGGCCGGATCACCCGTCAGCAAGAGCACGGTCAGCAAGCCCCAGTATCCGGCACAAATCAGCAGACGCAGTCTGGGCATGATCGACTTCCCGCGAGACTCCGGCGAACAACTGGCTGCAGCGACAGACGCAATGGTGCATGCATGTATCTTCCGCACACAGTTGACTTGTTGAATGCATCGCTCGCGCCAGCCCCGTTTTTTTGCGACTTCGCTCCGATTATGCAACTCCTGCTCAGCATGCGCTGCGTTTTGCGGACGGTTCTGTTCCCGTTGCTTGTCACAGCGAACGTCCGCTCGCAGGTAGAACCGGTAAGGACGTGCGGAATGGAGCAAAGACAGATTGTCGCCTGTGGGGTCGTCGCCACCTGTGCTGCGTTGGCTGGGGTGTACGCACTGTGGGCTTGCTGGTTCTCGGGAACCCTCGCGCCGCAACCCGTTGTGCGGCCGGCCGCCCCGCAGGATTTCCAGATCCGAGTGCTGGCGGACGTTCCCGGTGTCGACATTCCGAAGTTCGAAGACGTGTCGAAGGCCGCGATCTCTGCCCAGGCCGAGGTCGTTGGGGTCTGCGTGAACGGACTGGCCCGCGCCTACCCGTTGTCGCTGCTGAAACGCGTGGACTATCACATCGTCAACGATCTGTTCGACGGCAAGCCGCTCTCGATCACCTATTGCAATCTGGCAGATCGAGTCCGGGTGCTGACGTGGAAGCATCGCGGCTATCGCATTCCGCTCAGCGTCGGCGGCCTGGACGAGAACCGCCAGCTGCTTTTCGTCTTCGGAGATGGGGAACGATTCCGCCAGGACTCCAAGAGCCTGCCGCTGGACGACCATCCGTTCGCCCGCATGACGTTGGGGGAGTGGTCATCGCGGCACCCGCGAAGTCTCGTTTTCGTCGGGGCTCCCGAGTAAAGCGGGCCGTTGCGATTGAGCCCCGTGAATTCCCCGAGCCGATTCCAACTCACATCCCTTTCAGGACCTGTTCGACGCGCAGTCGGCGGCCGGCGGGCGCTTGCCGGCGAGTGCAGATCAGGCCGTTGGTCCAGCGGACTTGGACGGTGTCCGCCTCGGACGCCGTTCCCAGCCCAAAGTGCACCGGCCCGAGCGTCGCCGTCTGAGACTGGCAAACCGGACCGACGCGGACTTCGACCAGACAACCCCTTCCGTCCAGATTGATCCGCTGATCGGGAAACTGCTCCGGATTGGCTTCCGGTTCCAGCACCACATCAATCCAACCGTTGTGGTTTCCGCCATCGTTGACGAGCCACACCACGCGCTCGGGCGTCACGGCCACCACATCCCAATCGCCGTCCGCGTCCAGGTCGCCGACCGCGCAGTCCCGGATGTCGCGGAACGTGCAGGGGTGCAGCAACGACACGGCGTGCAATCGCCCGCCCGGAACTCCTTGCCAGAACGCCAGACCGGAGGAGTCCCATGTGATCGCATCTTGGCAGCCGTCGTTGTCATAGTCCCACAGTCGCCGCGGCGCCATCGCGACGGCAGGGGCTTTGTCCGCGGGGTCGGGCCGCCAGGCAAAGCGTCCGTGCCGTCGATTCAGCAGCCAGCCGCTCGTCGCTCGCGCGGCGCCCGCCAGTTGGACGTCGATGTCCCGGTCACAATTCTCGTCCTCCGCGAGGATCGAGCGGAACGTCAGTCCCGCCGCGGGCAGGACGGAGCGTTGACTGATCTCGCGGAATGCCCAGTGGCCCTCGTTCGACCACAACGAAACGCCCGCGGCAGCGGATACGACGACATCCACGTCGCCGTCGTGATCGAGGTCGGCCAGCCCCACGGCCCACACATCCGACAGTGCGCCGAACGTCGAGGCCTGCCCTGCCTCCCGTAAACACCTGCGGCCAGTGGCGCCGTCCAGGCTGTTCTCCAAGACCAGTACGCCCGCGGGTCCAAAGGCGATCAGGTCCGCGTCGCCGGGCTGGAAACCGGAACCGGCGGCCGCGCTGCCGCGGAGCGGCACGTCCCGATCCAAGTCCGCGGCCGCGACGCCGCGTAATTCCCGCGGCGAGTCGAACGACGCGAGCTGCTGCCAGACGCCGCTGCCGACGGCGTGTCCGTACATCTCGATCGACCGGCGGCCGACGGCGACGACGTCTTGTTGGCCATCCAGATCGAAGTCGAGCAACTGGACGGCCTGCATGTCCGCCAGAACGGGCAACTGGACATTGTCCGGCGCGGGGTGCAGACGGACGGAGCTCGGCGGCCCCAGACCGCCGACCCGTTCGGGAGTGGAAATTCGCGACGCGGTGTCGAAGCGGGGACGCACGAATTCGAGCTCCGCCACATCCCGCTCGTTCTGCCGGTCGAGGCGGCGGAAGTCAATTCGCGTTGGCGTTTCCGCGAGCAGGACGTTGCCGATCCGCCGCGTCACCGCCGTCAGCGTTTTCCATTCGTTCGGGTCGGCCGAAGACACGGCGACCGCCGCGGCGACAGCGGACTGATCGAACAGAGCTGCTAGATCTTGCTTGCGGAGCCTCGGGCTGTCGCCGACCAGAGGCTCGGCCCGTTGCCGCAACCGCGGGAGGCTGGCGGCGATCGCCGGGTCCCGGTCGGCGGCCTGCTGCCAGATCAGCTGGATCAGAACGAACAGATTGTCGGGAACCAGTTCGTGCGTTCGCCGGATCGCCTCGGCAGCCCGTTTGGCGCCCATGTCGGTGCCGGCGCCGCGGCCGGTCTGAAATCGTTCGAACCAGACGAGCGGGTCCCGGGGGGCCAAGGCGGCGGCTCGATCCAACGCTGACCAAGTCCCCGATTCGTCACCAGCGAGCCGCGCGAGCTTGGCGGCCAACAGGTGACTGCCGGCCTCGTCGCCGCACAGCATCAGCAGCCCCTGCACGGCCCGCTGGGCGGCTGGGAGCGCCGCGGCAAACTCGCCGTTCTCGCCGCGGCGGGCAAAGGCCAGCGTCCGCAACCATAACAGATGTGCCACCGCCCGGTTGTTGGCGACCGCCGGATCGTCCGGCAGCGTTTGGCTCAATTCCTCCCACTGGAATACCGCGTCGCGGTAATCCGCCATGCCCAAACTCGCGACGGCCAGGTTGTACCGGGTGGCAACCCGGGCCAGTTGATCGGCGGTGAGCTTCGGCCGCGACACAGTCGGGACCGGTGCCGGCGGCGGCTCGGGGGCACGCGAACGACAGCCCGCAAGAAATGCGACGCTCACGACCAAGCAGGCGGCCGGGATCACCAGCAGGCGAAACGCGGCGAGCCCGGGCACAACGCGGTCTGACGCAGGTTTCATCGGGCCAGCGCCTCGTCACTTCTTCTCGGGCACGACGATCGGCAAATCTTCGTTGTTCCCCCATTCGCTCCAACTGGAATAGTAGTTGCGCGACTCCTTGGCCCCCATCAGTTCCAGTCCGAACGCCATGACCGAGGCACGTCCCCCGGTCTGGCAATAGCTGGCCAGCGGTGCGTTGAGGTCGATCCCGGCCTCGGCGATCAGCCGCCGCAGTTCTTCCGGGCTCTTGAACCGGCCGGTCGCCGGATCGAGCAGGTTGCTCCATTCCAAATGCCTGGCGCCGGGAATCGCTCCGCCTCGCTTGTTCTCCTTCCGGTCGATTCCACAGTATTCTTCCCGGGAGCGGGAATCGACCAGTTGCAGGCGATGTTCCGGCAGCGAAGCAGCGATCTGCTCCTTGGTCGCCAGCCGCTGCCGGTGGGCGTTGGCCGTGAATTGGGTCGCCCGCGCGGGCGGTGGTTCCACCGCGTCCGTTGGCAGCCCCTCGGCCTGCCACGCCCGCCAGCCGCCGTTCAGCAAGCGAGCCCCGTCGACGCCCCAATAGCGCAACAGCCACCAGATCCGCGCCGCGAGCAGCCCGCCCATGTCGTCATACACGACAACCTCGGATTCGCGGTCGATCCCCAGAGCGGCAATCCGCCGGCTCCAGCCCTGGACGTCCGTGCCGTCGCCCAACGCCGACTTCCACGTGTCGTGGTCGACCCAGCGTGCGCCGGGAATATGGCTCTGTTGGTAGGCGACTTTCTTGCGGGCATCCAGGATCACCAACCGCCGGGCGAAGTCCGGCTTGGCCAGCTCGTTGGTTTCGATCAGCAGGTGCGGGCGAGCGTACTTGTCGGCCGCAGCCACCGCGGCCGAAATCAGGCTGCACAGCGTGACGACAATGAGGGGCACTCGTAAGTGCATACGCCAGGTTCCTTTCGCTCCAAACCGTCGGTGGATAATTTGTCCGTTCCCGAGTCTACCTGTTCGCCAAATCGTGTACAATCAGACGGCAGACAACCCAGCGCATCGGACGCCGTTCGATGCCGGATCCATTCCGCTTGCTGAAAGCCGAATCCATGGAACTTACCGTATCTCCCCGGGAGGGTTACGTGTTGGCCGCCGCGGCCGGCCGAATCGACGATTCCGCGGACCGGGCCTTTCGCGACCAGTTGTTCGCCTTGCTGGCCCAGTCCGGCGCCAACGTCGTGCTGGACCTGTCGCAGGCCAAATTCATCTCGTCGCACGGCATCGGTTACCTGGTCTCGCTCGCCGCCCACGCGAACACCAGCGCCAGCCGGTTGATCCTGGCGGCCTGTTCGCCGTTTGTGGCCATCGTGCTCACTCGCTGCAAGTTGGACAATTTCTTCGAGACTGCGGACACGGTCGACGCGGCCGTGCGACGGATTCAAGGCCAGTAGAGATAAAGGACAACGCCGATGATGCGCTGCCGATCATTCCTCCGGACACTCTGGATACGGCTGCCCGGCCTGGGACTGGGCGGAAGCCTCGTCCTCCTATTGGCCGCCGCCGCCGGCGCGGCCGAATCGCCGCCCAGCAAAATCTCCGGTCGGATTTCCAATACCTCGTTCGCGGTTCCAGCGATCGTTTACGATCGCGGCAATGCCAAGGTGTTTGCCACCCAGTGGGCGGACGCCGAGCCGATGATCGCGTTCGGCGGCGAGGACCCGGTCGTGGCCGAGTTCGATGTCGAGTTTCCGGTCTGCGGCGATTATCAATTGAGCGTGCTGTACGCGGCGGCCAACGCGCGGCCGGTCGACCTATACCTGGACGGCAAGCTGATCGGCCAGTGCTGTACCGGCACGACGGGAACCTGGAACACGAGCGGCGCCAAATGGGAGGCGGCGGGCGCGCTGCCGATCGCGGTCGGCAAGCACACGCTCAAGCTGCAACGGGACGGAGCGTTTCCGCATGTCGTCGGCCTGCGGTTTGACGCGCCGGTGCCCCTGCCTCCGGAATGGCAGCCCACGCTGCCACCGCCGCGCGCACCGGGCAGTTCCGCGCCGCCCGCCCCCTGGCAGCCCTACGCGGCGACCGAGGTGAACACCACAGCGCTGCGATTGGCCCTCGAGGACCTCTCGGCAACATTCGGGCCGCGGTATCCGCGCAGCGTGGAATTCCTGCAGCGGTTGAACGAATTGGAGACGCAGGTCAAGCCGCTGGCCGACAAGGGCGCTCAGCGGACGGTGCAGGAACGCGAAACCTGGACACAACTCCAGCAGCAGCTGGCCGCCTTGCAGGCGGAAGCATTGCTGGCCAACCCGCTGCTCGACTTTGACCGCCTGCTGCTGGTCAAACGCGGCAACGGCTCGCCCGAACTCGGCCTGCCGCGGAATTGGCAGAGCAATTCGTCGCTGGCGGCGACCGGCTTTGACGATGAAATCGTCGTGCTCTCGCCGGTCCGGCCGGACGGGGAGTTGAGCACGCTGTTCAAGCCGGACGGCGGGCGGTTCGTCGGCGACGTCGATCTGGATTTCGACGCCGGGAAATTGCTCTTCTCGATGCCGGACGACAAGCGGCGGTGGCAGGTGTTCGAGATCCAGGGGGACGGCTCGGGCTTGCGGGCCTTGACCGGCGAGCAGCCGGACGTGGACAGCTACGACGCCTGCTATCTGCCGGACGGCCGGATCCTGTTCACCTCGTCGGCCTGTTTCATCGGGGTGCCCTGCGTCTACGGCAGTTCCCACGTGACGGTGCTGTACAGCATGGATGCAGACGGCAAGAACATCCGTCAGTTGTGTTTCGACCAGGAGCACGACTGGTGTCCGACCGTGCTCAACAACGGCCGCGTGCTGTACAGCCGCTGGGAGTACACCGACACGCCGCATTCGAACACGCGGCTGCTGTTCCACATGAACCCGGACGGCACCGGACAGATGGAGTACCTGGGCAGCAACTCGTACTGGCCGAACTCGTTCTTCTACGCGCGGCCGATCCCGGGGCATCCGACGAAAGTCATCTCGGTGATCGGCGGGCATCACGACCATCCGCGCATGGGCGAACTCGTGCTGTTCGATCCCGCTCAGGGGCGGCACGAGGCAACCGGGGCCGTGCAGCGGATCCCGGGCTACGGCAAACCCGTCGAGGCGCTCATCCGGGACGGCTTGACCAGCAGCAGCTGGCCCAAGTTCCTGCATCCGTATCCGCTCAGCGACAAGTACTTCCTGGTCTCGTGCAAGCCGACCCCGCGGTCGCTGTGGGGCCTGTATTTGGTGGATGTGTTCGACAACCTCGTGCCGTTGAAGCAGTTGCCGGATTACGCGTTGTTCGAGCCGATTCCGTTCCGGTCCACGCCGCGTCCACCGGCGATTCCGGACAAGGTCGACCTCAGCCGCCAGGATGCGGTGGTCTACCTGCCCGACGTCTACGCCGGTGACGGGATGAAGGGAGTGCCGCGCGGCACCGTCAAGCAGATGCGGGTGTTCACCTACCATTTCGCCTATCAGGGCATGGGCGGACTGCTGGGGGTGATCGGCATGGACGGACCGTGGGACATCAAACGCGTGCTGGGCACCGTCCCGGTCAACGCCGACGGTTCGGTCAAGTTCCGGGTTCCCGCCAACACGCCCGTTTCGCTGCAGCCGTTGGACGAACAGGGCCAGGCGATCCAGTTGATGCGCAGCTGGATGACAGCGATGCCCGGGGAGACGGTCCAGTGCACCGGCTGTCACGAGCGGCAGAACACGGCCCCGCCGCTGAAGAGCACCCTGGCCTTGAACGCTCGGCCGGCCGAGATCCAGCCCTGGTACGGGCCGACGCGGGGCTTTAGCTATCCGCGCGAAGTCCAGCCGGTGATCGACCGGCACTGCGTCGGCTGCCACGACGGCCAGCCGCGGCCCGACGGGACGACGCTGTGCGACCTGCGCGGCACGGAGATGATCAAGGATTGGAAATCGGTGACGCCCGGCAACGGCGGCGGCCACGGCGGCAAGTTCTCCGTCGGCTACGCGCAATTGCACCGCTTTGTCCGCCGGCCGGGCATCGAGAGCGACTACCACGTCCTGGAGCCGATGGAGTTCCACGCCAGCACGACACGGCTGGTCCAGATGCTCCGCCGCGGCCATTACGGCGTCCAACTGGACGCGGAGGCTTGGGACCGGCTGATCACGTGGATCGATCTGAACTGTCCGTACCATGGCACGTGGCACGAGGAACTGCACGATCCGGGCATTCAGCGCCAACGCCGCCGGGAATTGCTCCAGCTGTACGCGAACGTCAACGACGACCCCGAGGCCGTTCCGGATCTGCCGCGGCCGGCGGTCGAGCCGGTGATCCCTCCGCAGCCCGCCCCGCCGGCGTCGGTGGAGGACTGTCCCGCTTGGCCGTTTGATGCGGTCGAGGCACAGCGGCGTCAAGCCGACGCCGCGCCGGCGACACGCCGCGAGATCGACTTGGGCGACAGACTGAAGATCGACCTGGTTCTGGTTCCGGCGGGCGAGTTCATCATGGGCAGTCCCGCGGGCAGTCCCGATGAACGGCCGGCGTGCCGAGTTGGAATCGAACGGCCGTTCTGGATGGCCAGTTGCGAGATCAGCAACCAGGTGTATGCCCGCTTCGATCCGGACCACGACAGCCGGGTCGAGGACAAGAACACGTACCAGTTCGGGATCCACGGGTATCCAGCCAACTTGCCTGACCAGCCGGTGGTCCGAATCTCGTGGGACGAGGCCCAGCAATTCTGCCGCTGGCTGTCCCAGCGGACGGGCGAGTCCTTTGCGCTGCCGACCGAAGCCCAGTGGGAATGGGCGTGCCGCGCCGGATCGGGTGAACCGTTTTTCTTTGGCGGCCTGGAAGCCGATTTCTCGCCGTACGGCAACCTGGCGGACGCCAAGTTGAGCGAGTTCGCCAGTAATCCGTACACGGTGGACAGCCCCCTGGAGAACCCGACGCCGTACGACGACTGGATTCCCAAGGACACCCGATTCCATGACGGCGCGCTGTTGACCGTGGCCCCGGGCCGGTATCGACCCAATGCCTGGGGCCTGTACGACATGCATGGCAACGCCGCCGAATGGACGCGCTCGACATACCTGCCGTATCCCTATGCAGCAGGCGACGGGCGGGATGTCGGCGGTGCTGTCGGTCGCAAAGTCGTCCGCGGCGGCTCATGGCGGGACGAGCCCAAATGGGCGACGTCCAGTGCCCGCCTCAGCTACCTGCCGTGGCAGCGAGTGCACAACGTCACTTTCCGCGTGGTGTGCGAGCCGGGCACCGTGCTGGCCCAGCGCTAACCCATCCGCTGCTGCAGGAATTCAAACACGCGGCGTGGGCTGATCACGCCCACGACCGCGTTCTTCACATCCAGAACCGGGACATGCCGAAAGCCCGCGACCGCGATGGCGCTCAGCGCCGCACCCGCTGGATCCGTCTCGTAGACCACGACCGGATTCGCGGTCATCACCTCGCGGACGGCCACGGTCTTGGTATCGATTCCGCGCAGCGCGACCCGTTCAAGCACGTCGCGTTCGGTAAAGACGCCGACCAGTCGGCCGTCCTCGACGACCAGCAGGCTGGCGACTTTCAGGCCCGCCAGGGCCTGCAACGCCCCGTAAATCGACTTGTCGGACGAGATTTCGGCGTACGGCCGCGAGCGAATGGCGGATACGTCCTCCTCGGCCAACGCCTCGCGCAACACATCGCTGTACTCGCGAGGCTCGTAATTGCTGAGCGGATCGACGAAATCACCCAAGTGATGTTCCAGCTTTGCCATCGTCATGCTCCTTCGCGAGTTTCCATGCCCGGCTGTCCGCCGATCCGTTGCACCATGACCTGTTCCGGGAAATGGTCGGCGATATACTCCGACAATCCCTTTTGGCCCGTCAAACCTCTGACCTTTCCCTCGGCGTCCAATTCGACAATGAACCGGGCGCCGCGGCTCTGCACCAAGTCGAGCACCCGGGCGATTGGATCGGTGCTCTGGACACAGAACCACTCCGCCTCCAGGTGATTCCGGACCTGCAGCGCGTCCAGGTTGTCAGGCTGCTGCAACAGCAGGTCGATCAGCGTCCGCTCGGTGAACACGCCCAACGGCTTGTCCTCGGCGTCCACCACGACTGCACACCCCAACTTCTTGGATTGCAGCAGCTCGACGGCTTGCCGAACCGTCGTTTCCGGCAGACAGCGGATCGCCTCGCGGCATGGCAGTCGGGAGACCGTCTCGTTCTGCAGGTTCTCTTTCAGCCCCATGATAATTGACCCTTCGTCCAGAATCCGTCAGAAGATAAGCTTATGCTCGCACGTTGCGTTCTGATTGAAAAGAGGGGATGACTCCGCGGGCGTTTCCGAGTCAGATTTCCAGGTATTCCTCCAACGCCTCGCGCATCACCGCCGGGTCGGGATCGACCCCAGTCCAGATCTTGAATCCGATCACGCCCTGGTTCACCAGCATTCCCAGACCATCCAGAGTGGCACAACCGCGAGCGGCGGCATCCCGGATCAGACGCGTCTGCGGCGGGTTGAAGATGACGTCGGCGACGACCATGCCCGGCCGCAGTGACTCGAGCTGCAACGGCACGCGGGCCTCGGCATCCCCCAGGCCGATCGGCGTGGCATTGATGACAATCTCGGTCGTGTCCTCCAGGGCGTAATCGCTGCTCAAGTGCACCAGCCGCGCCGCGACCTGGACCCGCTGGCTCAGCAGTTCCACCAGCGACTGGCCGCGTTCGGCCGTGCGATTCACGATCACGATCTCGGCGACGCCGGACAGGCCAAGCTCGACGGCGATCGCCCGCGCCGCTCCGCCGGCCCCCAGAATCACCACCCGCTTGCCCGCCGGATCCGTCACTTGCCGCAAGGACTGGACAAATCCCTTGCCGTCCGTGTTCTCGCCCACCAGCTTGTCGCCGACCCGATTCACACAGTTTACCGCCCCCATTAACTCCGCGGCTGGGCTCAATTCGTCCAAGTAGGGTATGACGGCCGTTTTGTGCGGAATCGTGAGGTTCCCTCCGCGGAATCCCATGGCTCGCATCCCCTTGATCGCGTCGCCGAGGTTTTCGGGAGGTACCTCCAGCGTCAAATATCGCCAGTCCAACCCCGCAGCGGCAAAGGCCCGCTCGATCATGAACTGAGTCGGATTGCCAGCCACGGGCTGGCCCAGACAACATACGATCTGCTGAATCGGCGAATCGGGCACAAAACCTGGGATCCCCTCGGCCTGCTCGGCGCCGATGTACACGGCGCAACTCTTGGCCTGG
>CAIYOB010000768.1 GCA_903927685.1 uncultured Planctomycetaceae bacterium | reverse complement strand
TGCAGCGCGTACGCCTTGGTGCTGGGCTTGCTCGCGGTGACCTCCGCCTTGGACATCTCCTCGATCGCCTTGCGGATCGTCTCCTGGTCTTCCGGCGCGGCCCAAGCGGCCAGGCCGCCGGTTTGGGCGTCCACGGCGACGCGGGCCGTCGGCACCAGGCTGGTGAGCATCAGCACCAGGGTCTGCGGATCGGCGTCGCCGCGGGGGTAGACGACCAGTTGCGGTTTGTGCTTGTCATCCGCACCCGCCTGCAGTTGGTCGATAGCCTGGGCGATGGTCGCGTGATCCGCTTTGCTGGCCCAAGCCAGGATCCGGCCGGACTTGGCATCCGGCAAGATCTTGGCCTCGGGCAACTGTTGCTGCAGGATCGGGACGGCGATCTCGGGCGTGATTTTGGACAGCGAGTACGACTGCAGCTGCAGTTCAAAATCGCCGGCCGATCCGCCGCCCAGCTGTTCCAGCGCGGGCTTGATCTTCGCGTGGTCCTGGGCTCGCGCCCAGACGAGGACGCGCCGCGACTTGGCGTCGACCACGAACTTGGCGTCGGGGAACAGGCTGGTCAGGAAGGTGGAAATCGTGGTGGGATCGGCGACGGCGCAGGTGTACGTCGCCAGCTGCAGTTGCTCGGTCTCGGGCGCCTCCTGCTCCAACTGCTTGACCAGTTCGGCGATCTTCAGCTGTTCGCTGGGGCGGGCCCAGATGGTCAGCGAGCCGGGATCGTCGTCGGTCAAGACCTGCAGGCCCGGCATGTCCGTCTGCAGCGTCGGCAGGACGGCTTGAAACCGTTTCTTCTGAGCGGCCGTGACCGGGTAGACCACCAGCTTGCGCGGCTCCTCGGGCGGCGTGCTGGTTTCAAACTGTTCGATGATCTTCTGGATCGCGTCGTGATCGGCGGCGGTGGCCACGGCGATCAGCCGTTTGTTGGGCGCGTCGGCGGTGATCTGGGCGTTGGGCACCATTTCTTTCAGGATGTTCAGCAGTCCTTCGGCGGGCTCGTCGGCCAGGGGATGAAAGCGGACCGCGGGCGCCCCGCCGGCGCCGCTGGCGCCGGGCTGCAATTGTTCGAGCGTGCTGCGGATCAGTTGTTGGTCGGCGGGCACGGCCAGCGCGATCAGGCTGCTGGTCTTGGCGTCCAAGGTCAGCTGGGCATCCGGGACGACTTTCTGGAGCAGGGCCAACGTGGTATCGGCGTTGGCCTTGACCAGTCGGTGCACCTCCAGTTGCGGCGTGTTTTGGGGCGCGGGGCCTTGGCCCAGTCGCTCCAGCGCCTTGGCGACGGTCTGGTGCTCTTTCTCGGTCGCCCAGACGATCAGGTTCTTGACCTTGCTGTCGATCGTAAAACGGGCGTTGGGAACCAGGGATTGCAGCGAGGTGACCAGCGTGCCGGCTTCGGCGGCGGTCGCGAAACCGAACAGCGGATACGACTCGAACCGCGGCTGCTGGTCGGCGGCCGGTTCGGCTTCCAGCTTTTCGATCGTGGCCGCGACCGCGGCTTGATCGGCGGTCGAAGCCCAGACCAGCAGGCGTTTGTTGGGCGTATCGAGGGCGATCTGGGCCTGGGGAAAACGCGTCGTCAGCATCGTCACCAGGCTGGTCGGATCGGACGCCTGGATCGGGTACGTGGCCAGTTCGGGCTTGGCAGCCGGCGTCGCCTGTTGGAACTGCTGGAAGGCCAGTTCGACGGCCGTCTGGCTGGTCGGCGGCGCCAGCACCAACAGGCGTTCCCGTTCCTTGTCCACCGTGATCTTGGCCTGGGGGGCGACCTTGGCGAGCAGGTCCAGCACGTCGGCGGGCGGCGTCTCCTCGAACGGATAGAACTTCAGCTGGGCCGCTTCCGGATCGGCCGGGTTGGGCCGCAGTTTCTCCAGCGTCGACTTGATCCGCTCATGATCAGCGGCCGAGGCGACGGCGATCAACCGCTGTTGCGCGGCGTCCGCGGTGAACTCGGCCAGGGGGACCATCTGAGCCAGCAGCGTCTGGGTCGCGGTCAAGTCGGCGCCGCTCAGGGGATAGATCTCGACGGTGCGGCCATCGCTGGCGGGCCGGTCCAGGCCCAGCTTTTCCAGCGACGACTTGACCAGCTGCTGTTCGGCCGTCGTGCCGTAGACGACCAGGCGTTTGGTCTTGGCGTCCGCGCTGATCTTGGCTTCCGGGACCAGCGGCTGGACTTGGGCGGTCATCGCGTCCAGGGCGGCGGCGGTTTCCGCGCGGACGTCATAGGTCTCGAACCGCGGTTGATCCGCGCCCGGCGTTTCGCTCTCGGTCTGGACCTGCAGCAAGGTGGCTCGGATCGCTTGTTGGTCGCCTGGTTTGGCCAGCGCGATCAGGCTGCGGGACCGCTCGTCGTAGCTCAGCTTGGCGTCGGGAACCAGCTTTTCCAGCATCGTGATCAGCTTGGTCGGATCGACGCGGGTCAGGCGATAGATCTCCAGTTGCGGCGTCTTGACCGGATCGCCGACGGGGCCGCCCCCCAGCTTGTCCATCGTGGCGCGGATCGTCTCGTGTTCGGCGGGCGAGGCCCAGGCGATCACGGCGGTTCCGTCTTCCTTGAGCGAGACGAGCGCCTTGGGAACGAGGGCTTTGAACATCTCGGTCAGTTTCGTCGTGGCCGCGGTGGTGGTCACCGGCTGGGGCAACTCGTACAGTTCCACGCGGCGTTCGCGATCGGTGGCCGAGGCGGCCGCGGCCTTGACCTGGTCCAGCACCGCCTGGATCTGGGCGTGCTGGGCCGCGGTCGCGTTGGCGTGCATCTGGTTCAGATTCGGGTCCACGATGAATTGGACGCCGCTCACCAGCTCTTTCAACAGCTGCATCTGCGTTTCCGTGTCCACCACGTCGATCGGATAGACCTTCAGCTCCTTGGGTTCAGGTTTAGGCGGCGTGGGCGGCGTGGGGGGAGCCTTCGGTTCCGGCAGCGACTGGACGACCTTCTGCACATTGGGCATGACGCCCGCCCGGTCGGTGACGAACAGTTGTCGGGTCGGGACGACGGGCAGGATCGTGTGGTAGGGTCCCAGCAGCGGCTCGACGGCCGCGACGGCCGCGATGGGATCGCGGCCGCCCAGCGTGAACTCGACAGTCACCAGCTCGTGCTTGCCGCGTTTCTCGGCCTCTTCGATCGTCACCTTGGGGATCAGGCTTTCGGGAAACTCGCCGGACAAATCGATCAGGGTCAGCATGCGTTCGCGGCGAATCAGCGTATAGCCTTTGGTCAGCAGGACGCTGTTCAGCAGATCGAGCGACTCGGACACCGAGTAATCGCGACTATCGGAATAGTTGAACGTTCCCGGCGGGGGCGCGTCCAGCACGAGCGACAAGTCGGCTTGCTCGGCGAACCACTCCAGGACGTCCGACCAGCGCTGGTAGCGGAAATTGAACCGCAGGCGTTTTTCGGGGTCGGACGTTCCCGTATCGGCCGCTGCGGCGCTGGCTTCGGCTGTCCGTTTCGAGGCTTTGGAGGCGGGGGCCGGGGGCTCAGCCGCAGGAGCCTCGGGCGCCGGCTTGGCGACTTCCGCGGCGGGCTTGGGCGGCTCCGGCGTCGGTGCGGGCGGCGTCTCGGCCGGCTTGGGAGCTTCGGCCGCCGGCGCGGGGGTTTCCGTGGCGGGCTTGGGTGCTTCCGCTGCGGGGGGCGTTTCGGCGGGCTTGGGAGCTTCAGCCGCCGGTGCGGGGGCTTCGGTGGCGGGCTTGGGGGCCTCCGGTGCGGGCGGCGCTTCGGCGGGCTTGGGAGCTTCAGCCGCCGGTGCGGGGGCTTCCGTGGCGGGCTTGGGCGTTTCGGACGCGGGCGGCGGAGCGGCGGGTGGTGGCGATTCCGGCGCGGGTGCGGGGGCTTCGGCCACGGGCTTGGCCGCATCCGGTGCGGGAGCGGCGGGGGCATCTTCGCCGGCCGAGGCGCAGGAGATGCCGGCGGATCCGGCTGCCAGCAGCAACAGCAGCAAGGCAAGCGAGCAGGTTTCCGGGGAACGGCAGGCGAAGGAGTTCGTGCGTTTCACGACGGGGACCTCCGGGGGAATGCGGGAATGTCGGTTATCGGACTGCCTCGGCCCGCGTTCGTCGCCTCGTCGGCAGGTTGGGGAAACCGGCGGATTCCCCAGAGCCGATATTTAGGAATCGAGAGAGGTTACGAATGCATCAAGGGTCAGTCTTGTGATTCAAAAATACGTGAGCGGGGGAGTGTCCGGACTGATTCTGGGCGGGGAGCAAACTTTGTGCTCTCCTCCCAGGATACCCTGATTCCCAGGATCGGTAAACTCGGCTAACCCAGAACTTGCCTCCCAATTCCCCTGCGGCGTATAATCTTGACAATCCGCTCCGTTTGAGGCTGGTGACTCAAAAACTTACCCCACGTTCAGTTTCCCCCCGGCCAGGAAGAACGCCGATGACACGAAGCCTGTTCTTGATTGTCGTGACCGTGGTTGTCAGCGGCTTGCCCGCTGATCGGGCGTGGGGCCAGTTGTTTGGTCAGCGGACCCTTGGCCAAGCAGTGTCCCGGCAAGCCTCGCCCGGGGCCGCAAATCGTCCGTCGTCGGCGCGGCCGATCGGCCGTACGACGGGCAGCAGTGCTCCCGGTGCTCGCAATGCTCCCGGTGCGGCCGGCGCAGCAGACGCCAGCACGGGCTCGTTGATCAGCGAAGACGCCAGGTTTGTCCGCGGGAATCGTTCGGCCGCAGATTTCGTCGGTTCTGACGCCGGCGAGACGCAGCAGTTCGTCGGCCGGCAGCAGGCGGGGTTGGCCGAAGAGGAGATCCGGTCCGCAGTCGACGAGTTGGATGTCGAGATGGCGCCGGACGCGAATCAGACCGCGGGGGCGGCTCGGCCGGCGCGGGTCCCGATGTATCCGCCGCGCCTGCGCGTCGATTTTGGTTTCACGCCCCAAGCGTCGGCGGAACTCAGCGACTCGCTGACGCGTCGTCTGCAGGCGGTGCCGTTTCCGGCTGGGACCAGCCCGATCGCGGTGTCGGTGGCAGACGGTGTGGCGACTCTACGTGGTACGGTTGCCTCCGCACGGGAGCGTAAGTTGGCCGAGTTGCTGGTGCAGTTCGAGCCGGGAATTGTGTCGGTTCAGAATCAGCTGACGTTGCCGTCGGCACCGACGCCGCCCCCGCCGGCTCCGTAGCGCCCACACCAGCCGGACTCGCTGGCGAGCCCGGCATTGACAGACTCGCCGCTGGGGTTGGCCGACTTATCCCGACAGCCAGACGTTCGGCAGGACCACGCGTTGCCGACAGCAGCCGAGCGGCTTGTCCCGGGGCCACATCGATGGTCACCGAACTGGCTCGTTTGGAGGCCGGCGCGGTGGCGGCCTGTTGGGCTGGCGACAGCGGCGCGTCGTAGGAAGCCGGCTGGACCAGCGAGGCTTCGCCGTTGGCAGGACCGGTGCCGGGCCAAGAAGTCGCCCCGTTCGTGCCAAGGTGCCCCGGTCCGCCCGCGGGCCGTTGCGGACCTGGCGACGTCTGTGCCAGGCCCTGGTTGCTCATTGGTGTCGGGCCGGCCAGCGTGACGTGCGCCATCTGGGACATCACGATCTTGCCGCTCGTGTCTTCGAATCGCGTCAGCAGGCTGATCCGCCGCTGGGATCCGCCCGCTTCGTCCCAGGGGAGCCAGAAGCTGTAGGACGGGCCGAGTTTCGAGTCGCTTTCGTGAGACGCCAGGTTGTCGGCTGGGAAGACGAACTTCTTGTCCGGCGCGGGATCGTCCCGATTCGGCCGGTCGTTGTCATAGGCGTAGACGATCAGCTTGCCTTCCACCGGGACCGCTTCCTGCTGGTCTCCGCGATGAAACAGGATGCGTCCGCCGAAGCCGCGCACCGGCCGCTGGCCGGGGTGGTGCAGCGAGGCTTCGGTCCAGACCGCGGCCACGCTGTCCGGGGTCTGCGGCTTGGGATCGGACTCCCAAAGCGCGAAACTGTCACCCAGTTCCATCTTGGCGCAGCCCGTGACCGCCAGCAGCAGGCTGGCGAGGAAGGCCGCCAGCCACCGGGCTACGCGGCCTTTCGCTCCAAAGGAGGCATGCCGTGGACGGACCGTAAGGACTCGTCCACGAACATTGTCGTCTTTCGCTCCGCGAAGGCACGTCCTTTCGCGGAGCGAAAGGCGACAGAAGTGCGGCGTAGTTCTCGGACGGATGCTAAGTTGCGTCATCGTCGTCTGCAGCTCCTCAGGGCATGGGAGCGGCCGCGGTCCCCGGGGGTGAGTCGGGCGCGTCGGCCGGTGTGGGCAACTGCTGAATGTTGGGCGACAGCGGCAGCTGGTCGAGCGGCACCGGCTCGGGCGAGTACTCGCCGGGTTGGCGGCCCGCCGGATTCGTGTCCGGGTAGACCACTTCGCCTTCGCCGACGACGCAACCGCCGTCCGGAGCCTCGTACAAGCCGGTCGGGCCATGAATCTCGTGGACGTCGGCCAGGCACCAGCTCATCCGGGCCGCCTCGGTCTGCTTGATCCGCTCCATGTCCTCGCGGCTGCGCACGACGTGCGGCGTGAGGAAGATCAGCAGCTCGGACCGTTTGGATTCTTCCGCGTCGTACCGGAACAGATGGCCCACGACGGGGATATCCGCCAGGTACGGCACCCGGCGTTTGATGGCCATGTTCTCTTTGGTGATCAACCCGCCCAGCACGATCGTCTCCTTGTCGGACGCGCTGACCGTGGTCTGGGCCATCGTGACCGTGATTCGCGGCGAGCGGATCTCGCGGCCCTCGACGACCGAGACGGGGATCCCCTCGGCTTCGCTGCCGACGCGGGACTTCTCCGCGTCGATTTCCATCACGACCATGCCGTCGGGACTGATCCGCGGCGTGACTCCGAGGATCAGGCCGGTGTTCTCATACTCGATGTCATTGGTCTGCACGCGGCCGTCGAACCGCGAGCCCGAGATTCGCGGCACGCGCTCGCCGACTTGAATGAACGCCGGCTGGTTGTCCAAGGTCATGATTTGGGGACGCCCCAGGACCTCCATCCGCCGCGAATGCTGCAGGGCCCGGATCAGCAGGCTGACGCTCTCGCTCGAGGCGGACAGCACCATCCCGCCGTAGCCCAGTTCCGTGTTCGTACGTCCCATGTTGAAGAACGACAGGCCCTGGGTTCCCACGCGGTTCGCCGAATCAAAGGCCTTCGAGCTGCCGGCGTTGCCCAGCGGTTGACCGTTGAAATCGAACCCCGGCGTGTTTTCCGCCGCCACGATCTCTTCCTGGACCGTTTCGATCAGGCCATTGGTCGTCCGCTGGGTGATCGTCTCCAGGTTGCTGAGCAGGCTGCGGTCGAACAGGACCGAGTCCTGCAGGCCCAGTTCGATCCCAAACTCGTCGACGTTGTCCAGCTCGACTTCCGCAATGACCACCTGGATCATCACTTGGGGCGGCTGCTCGTCCAGACTCTCGACGACCTTCTGGATCTCCGTTGAGAACCGCGGCGTAGCGCTGATGATCAGCGAGTTGCTGATCGGCTCGGGCACCACGATCACCTCGCGTTCAATCTGTTCAAAGGGGTTGAGCATACCCGGCGCCGCCTGTTGCACGACGCGCTCGCTGCGCAGGAACTCGTTGATTGCGGTCGCCACGTCCGCAGCGGGCGCGTTTTTCAGCCGGTAGACCGTGTTGACCCGCTGCTCGACGTCCTCTTCATCCAGTCGCAGCAGCAGGGCTTCGATGATGGCCAGATCGGCCTGGGACCCGGTGGCGATGATGCTGTTGGTCCGCGTATCCACGGAAAACCTTACGGGGACGAGCGTGCTTTCGCCCTCAGCGCCTGCCAGTTGTGGGCCGGCCACCGTCGCTTCGGCCGGCAGCAGCACGCGCAGCATTTCGATCAGGCTGTTGGCGTCGCCGTTGACGATCTTGAAGACCTTGATCTGGGCCACGGCGGTCGGCGTGTCCAGTTGTTCGATCAGGGCGGCCACCAGGTCCAGGCTGTCGGCCGGGGCGGTGACGAGCAGTGAATTGGTGTGCGGGTCGGCGGTCACGATCACGTCTTGCAGCAGGCCGGAGCGGATCAGTTTCTGGCCCGCGACGTCGGCGGTCAGCAGTTCCAGGACGGCCGAGCGCTGGTCGCCCACCCCGCCCGCGGCGGCGCTGATGGCGTTCTGCAGGGTCGCGGACAGATCGGCGGCCAGCGTGTTCTTCAGCTTGAAGATCTTCGCCTGGTTGACTGCCCCGCTGGCGTCCTGGTCGACGCGGCGGATCAGCAAATCGACTTCGGTCAAGTCGCCGGGCGCGGCACGGACGATCAGCGAATTGGTGCGATTATCGACAGTGACTTCGACGCGCGGGGCCAAGCCTTGCGGCGTCGGGAACGCTTGCTCGATGGTCTGGCGGAGCGTCGTCGCCGCCGCATGCCGCAGGTTGTACACGTGGATTTGCGACTGCGGCGGAACGGGAAGGTCCAACTTGGCGATCAGTTCCTTCATCGCCGTGACCGCTTCGCCCCAACCGACCAGCAGAATCGCGTTCGGCTTGACCAGCGGCGTGATATGGATCTTACCCTGCCGGCCGCCGATCAAGTCCTGGGCGACCAAATCAATGATCTGAACCAGGGACAGGCAGTTGACGTGGCGGAGCTGATACAGATCGATCTCCGGGATCGTCTCGGCGCTCAGCCGTTCGAGTTCGGCGATGATTCGCGCCACTTCGTCAACGTCGGGATCGCGACCGCGTAAGATGATGACGTCCAAGTCCGGCAGCGTTTCAATTTCGACGTTGTCGCCGAGTTGGCGCAAGCGTTGCTCCGCTTGAGCCGGCGCGGCTTGCTCGTCCGCGGCGGGGATTGGTTGGGCGTCGGGAGCGGCAGCCCCCAGCGGCGGGCCGGCCTCGGCCGGCTCGGCAAACTGGGCCAGGCGGACGGGGAACCGGGGCGGCCAGACTTGGCTGGTGTCGCCGCCCGCGGGTTTCACTTGTCCCGCCGGCGCGGCGGGGGACGCCTGCCGCAAAGCGTCCACGGCTTCGCGAACCTTGGCGGGATCGGCTCGCTGGACGGGGATGATGCGGATCGCCTGTTGCGCGACCCCGGGGATGGGCTCCGCGGTATCCAGCGCGCCTAGCAAGTGCTCGACCTGCGCGACCAATGCCGGGTCGCCCAACAGGTGCACGGTATTCAGCGGCCGCGCGAACGAAATCTCCACGCGCCGCGGTCCTTTGACCAGCACGACATCCGGTCCGTCGCTGCGGCCCGAGGGGCGCGGCTCCAGACGGGAGCCGAGCATCTGGCGCAACTGGACTTCGACACGAGCCAGAGGGGCCCTGGTCAGCTGCAGGGCTCGCGCGGCGGGCCGCGCCGGCAGGGCGGCCGGCAGTCCGGCGGCAACCGCTTGATTGGCGGACTCCGGTCGGCGCAGCTCGTTGGCCACCAAAGCCTGAACATCCGGCGGAGCTAATACGATCACTTGGGAGCTGTCCGGATCCGTCGTCAACCGCGTGTCCGGAAGGTCACGGAGCCGAGCTTCGAGTCGTGCCGCGACGTCGGCCAGCTGGTTCCGGGGGATGGGATATCCCTGGACGACCGGCGCGGCGGGCGGGACCGACACCGGCGCGGAGACCGCCGGCAGCGCGGGGGCGCGATCGACCGACTTGAGAAACTGTCCAACAATTTGCTGCGTCTGCGGCGAACCGCGGAGCAGAATCTGATTGCCCTGCGGGTCGGCGATCAGCTGCGGCGGCGGCTGGATGCCGTGCAGCAACGGCGCCAGCAGCGACTCGACCTCGGCGGCCCTCTTGTGACGCAGCGGAAAGGCTTGGTAAGCACCGCCCTCCGCGCCGCTGCTGATCCAACCCCACAGGGCCAACAGCAACAGCGTACCCAGCGTTCCGTACCGCAGGGCCACGGACGCCTTCAGTTGCTTCCAGATGCTTCGTGTTGGGACCATCGCAACTTGTTCAACCCGTGACGGACTGGAACAAACCCTTCCCCCCTGCGCGAACACGCCTGCGCCTCGGGAAGATCCCGAGAGAGGCGCGGGGGGATGCTAGGCACTGAGGCGGATCGCTTCAAGGTCAGTTGCCCGAGACGGTGGGAAAAAGGGGCGGATCGGCGACACAGACGATAGCACTGCTGGCAGATACAGCACTGTCCGCTAGTTATGTGCAGTGCAACCAGAGATCGGCATCCGGATGCCCGCGTTTTACCCCGGAAGATCGACAGCATCTAAGACGACCGATAGGTTACGGGTAATTGTGGTGGCGTGCGCCCGTTTGCGACGGGATGTTTGGAGGAAGGAGTGGATCATGAGAGGCATGCCAGTTGCCGGAACGGTATGTTGCCGCTTGGCAGCGGGAGCTGTGTTGGCGGTTTCGATATTCCCACTGGACATCACCCCGACTGCTGCGCGGGCAAAGGTCCGCAGGCCCTTGGACGTGCGCGTCGAGAGCGCGATGGTCGGGTCTGCTACGACTTTCCTGGCGATTCGACTGCCGCCAAAGCCGCCCCCAAAGCCGGCTAGTTCGTCGTAGCCGCGAGCCCATGATTCGGCTGATATGCCCGCTCAATCGTCGAATGTGCATTGTTTCAGTCCGGGACTATTCTCTGAGGACTGTTCGGTAGGGCAGCTTGAGGTCAACGGTTCCTGGCTGAGTCACGACATGTCAGCAACGTCGTACATGTCCAGCTGGGATTTAGACTCCCACTCGTCTAGTTCTTGCCACATTGCCGGTGCCCGTGGGACGTTCCGCGCGCCCGCAAGGTGCCACCCAGAATCCTCGCCTCAGGCCGCTTCGCCTGGCCAAGGCTCGCTGCCGAACGGACGGTCCGAGGAAATCACCTGCCGATCCGCCTCGCCTTCGGCGACTCGCTCACGCATACTCCCCATCGCGGACGGAACTGCAGAGCGGCACTGGCTGACCCAGCCCCACCCGGCCGGATATGCGTCCTTCCTCCCCGGATGGTAAGCATAACCCCTCCCCATCCCCCGCCCCCGGACTCGTCGGGCGCACCAGTGGCGTCGGCTCATCGCCTGCCCGACGCAAGGCCCCAGGGATCGGCCCGGTCTTCAAACCGTCCGCTCAGCGCAAACCGGCGGATGACACTCCCGCGCATACCACCGCGCCAACGATCGGTTGGCAGCGGGCTACGCGCAAGGCCAGTGCGGTAATGCTGCCCCTCGCTGGTATGCCGCTTGCATCGCTCGACTGCCACCGTGCGGGCGGCGATCGTCGCGCTGCGCACGGAGTCTGGAGCGTCAGAGAGGGAAGGGCGACACTTTCCCGGACGCTGCGGGCAGCCCAACCTTTTTTCACCAAGGAGCCGAACCATGAAGCGATGTCCAAGGGCTTGCTGCATCCTGTGGCTGCTGACACTGACCGCCGTCCTCCTGGGGACTTGCCAAGGCGCGTTCGGTGCCGACCAACAGGGACGGCTGGTCGGCTGGGGCCTGAACATGCTTGGCGAGACGGACGTTCCTGAGGGCAGCGACTTCCTGGCTGCGGCGGCAGGCGAGTACTTCAGTCTGGCCCTGCGTGCGGACGGTTCGCTGTCCGGCTGGGGATTGAACGACCTCGGGCAGGCGAATGTTCCTGCCGGCAATGACTTTGTGGCTCTGGCGGCGGGAGTGGCTCATGGCCTGGCCGTGCGGGCCAACGGCTCGCTGGCCGGTTGGGGCGACAGCACGCACGGCGCGCTTGACCTGCCCGCCGGCAATGACTTTGCGGCCGTGGCCGCCGGGTTCGGGCACAGTCTGGCGCTTCGCTCGGACGGATCGCTGGTGGCCTGGGGAGCCGGTATCAGTGGTCCCGAGGGACTGCCGACGGGCAACGGATACGCCGCTGTCTGCTGCGGCTATTTCCATGCGTTGGCCCTGCGAGCCGATGGCTCGCTGATCGCTTGGGGATGGAACCAGGACGGCCAAGCGACGGCTCCCGTCGGCCACGACTTTGTGGGCATCGCCGCGGGGTATGCGCACAGTCTGGCCGTGCGAGCGGACGGTTCGCTGGTTGCCTGGGGATGGAACTTCTTGGGACAATGCAATGTGCCGTCCGGCAACGGTTTTGTAGCCGTGGCGGCAGGCGTCGGGCACAGCGTGGCGCTGCGCCGGGACGGCTCGCTGGTTGCGTGGGGCTCCGACCTCTACGGTCAATGCGCCGTGCCGCAAGGGAACGGCTTCGCTTTCGTAACGGCGGGCGCCGGGCACAATCTGGCTATCCGCTCGACCGACGCCCCGCCGAGCGTCGAGGTGACGACGGATACCAACTCGCTGTGGCCGGCCAACCAAGCCATGGTCCCGGTGTCGATCACCGCCGTGGCGATTGATGACTGCACCCCGCCGGACGAATTGTTGGTGGTGTGTCAAGTCGCCAGCAGTCAGCCCGATGCCAGCAACGGCTCGGGGCGACATCTGGGGGACGTCGCCGGTCAGGACGGGTTTTCAACGCCGGTGACAATCGAACTGGCTCATATCGGTGCCGGTCGATACCAAGCCACGGTCCCGTTGCGCGCGGAGCGGGAGGGCAACGACAAGAACGGCCGCGTGTACTCGATTGCCGTTGCCGCCTGGGATCGGAGCGGGAACACGGCCTCCGCCTCGTGTGCCGTGTCGGTGCCGCACAGTCAAGGCAAGGGCCCGGGCAAGAAGTGACTCGTTTCACGGGCATCGGGTGGAGACGGTCCGAGCGATCGAGTGGGGCCGACGACAGGCAGGCCAATGGCGAGTTCGGTGGCGAGTTCGGTGGCAGGTCCCTTCGCCACCGGACGAATCCGAGGTATACTACTCGGAACGACTGGGCACCCCGCCCGGCGTTGCAGCGCCGTGGAGAACCGCCATGCAGGTTGGATTGTTCATCCCCTGTTACATTGACCAGCTGTTTCCCGACATCGGCTTCGCCACCATCGAGGTCCTGGAGAAGCACGGGGTCGACGTCGAGTACCCGCGTTCGCAGACGTGTTGTGGCCAGCCCATGGCCAATACGGGCTGCAAGGAAGACACGCGGCCCCTGGCCGTAAAATTCTACGAGATCTTCCAGGATTATCCCTACGTGGTCTGCCCGTCGGGCAGCTGTGTCTCGATGGTCCGGCACCATTACGACGATTACCTGGCGGGCCGGCCGAAGTTCGAGCACCTGAAACATCACACCTTCGAGTTATGCGAGTTCCTGACGGATGTCCTGGGAGTGGATCGGATCGCGGGGCGATTCCCCTACCGCGTGGGGCTGCACAATAGCTGTCACGGACATCGCGGGCTGCGGCTGGGGCAGCCCAGCGAAATCGTCGGGCCGGCGTTCAACAAGGTCCGCCAGCTGGTGGGCTCGCTGGACGGCATCCAGTTGACCGAACTGAGCCGGCCGGACGAGTGCTGCGGCTTCGGCGGCACGTTCGCTGTGAACGAAGAGGCCGTGTCCTCGCGGATGGGGATGGACCGGCTGGCCGATCACGAGCAGGCGGGCACCCAAGTCTTGACGGCGGCAGATATGTCCTGCCTGATGCACATGGACGGGCTGATCCGGCGCCATCGGAAAGCCATTCACGTGATGCACGTCGCCCAGATCTTCGCGGGGCGCCAACCGCCCTTCTAGCACGCTTCGAAAAGCCCTGTCGGATGTGGAGTTGAATGCATGACGACCTTGACCAAAGGCACTCATCCGGACTACGCCGCCCAGTTCATCGCCGACAGCGAGCGGACCGGGTGGCACGACCAGGCCCTGTGGTTCGTGCGGGCCAAACGTGACAAAGCCGCCCACAGTGTGCCGGAATGGGAACGGCTGCGCGAACTGGCGTCGCAGATCAAGCTGCATACGCTGGCCCGGCTGCCGGATTACTTGGAACAATTCGAGGAGCAGGCCACCCGCCAGGGTGCCCACGTGCACTGGGCTCGCGACGGCCAGGAGCACAATCGGATCGTGCTGCAGATCCTGCAAGCTCACGGCGCACAGAAGATCGTCAAGAGCAAGTCCATGCTGACCGAAGAGTGCCACCTGAACCCGTACCTGGAGCGAAACGGGATCGAGGTGATTGACACGGACTTGGGCGAGCGGATTGTCCAGTTGCGCGGCGAGCCGCCCAGCCACATCGTCTTGCCGGCCATCCACATCAAGAAAGAAGAGGTTGGCGAGCTGTTTCATCGCTGCCTGGGGACGGAGGCGGGCGCCACGGATCCCAAGTACCTGGCCGAGGCGGCGCGGGCCCATTTGCGGGACAAGTTCATGAACGCGGACGCGGGGCTCACGGGCGTCAATTTCGCGATCGCGGAAACCGGCGGATTCGTCGTCTGTACCAACGAAGGCAACGCCGACCTTGGCATTTCGCTGCCCAAGTTGCACATCGCGTGCGTGGGCATCGAAAAGCTGCTGCCCCGGGCTCAGGACCTGTCCGTGTTCCTGCGGTTGCTGTCCCGGTCGGCGACAGGCCAGCCGATCACGACATACACGTCTCACTTTCATGGCCCCATTCCGGGCGGTCAACTGCATATCGTGCTGGTCGATAACGGGCGCAGCCGGATCCGGCAGAACCGGCTGTTCCGCGAGTCGCTCAAGTGCATCCGCTGCGGGGCTTGCATGAACACCTGCCCGGTCTACCGGCGCAGTGGCGGCTTCAGTTACGACAACACGATCCCCGGACCGATCGGCTCGGTGCTGGGGCCG
>CAIYOB010000767.1 GCA_903927685.1 uncultured Planctomycetaceae bacterium | reverse complement strand
TCCCTGCTTAGCCTCAGTCCTGTGGCGGAAAAGCAATTTCCTATCAGTTTAGTCGGCGAGTTGGGGGAGGTCACGATGCCGGTCACAATCACGCTACCCGAACCACTGGCGGGGCACCTGAGGTCCGAGGCCCAGCAGCGGCAAATGGGTCTGACGGAGTTCGCGGCCGACCTCCTGGCGCGCGCCCTCGAAGGAACGCGGGACACAACTTGGTACGAGGTCAACCAGCAGCGACTGGCCTTGCTCCACAAGAGCGCGAAGTCCGGACTGACGCCGCGGGAAGTTCACGAACTCCAAGAGCTTCAATCGCTGGCCGATCAGCGACTGGAATCGATGGACGCCGAGCGTCTGGCAGAAGTCGCCCGGATGGAACGCGAGGTCGCGGCCGCGCTCCAGGAAGCCGAGGGTTCGTGACCCCATGATTTTTTAATACCCGCGACGCGCCCACATGCGGCGCCACGGTCCTCGGGGCTATCGCAACTATCAGTCCTACAAACCGTGGTTGCGCGACGAGTTCGACTTCCGCTGTGTTTACTGTCTGTGGCGCGAACGCTGGTACGCTGTGGGCGAGGTCGCTTTCAGCGTCGAACATGTCCAGTCTCAAGCGGCGGCTTCTCAACTCGTCTGCGACTACGACAACCTCGTTTATGCCTGCTGCCGCTGCAATTCGGTCAAAACGGATACCGCGGCGGTCTTGAATCCCTGCCGGGATGCGTTCGGCGATCATCTGGATGTACTTGCCAACGGATGCATCCACGATCTCACACCCGAAGGCCGGGAGTTGATCAGGACTTGTCGGCTGGACGAGCCGCTGCTGACCGAGTCGCGGCGCCGAATGCTGGACTTGCTCCGGACCCTGCAGGACAGCAAGAGCCCGAAAGCGCTCTCGCTGCTTCAGCGTTACCTGGCGTTTCCGGACAACCTTCCCGTCCTGTCGAATTGTCGTCCCGCAGGTGGAAACGCGCGTCCCGGAGGCATCGCGGAGAGCTACAACGAGCGGTCTCGACGAGGCTCCCTGCCATCCACTTATTGACACCGTTGTCGGCCCGTAGTCTTTGAACTCCGACCGATCCCACCGCAATCTGCCAAGCGCCGGCGTGACGCATTAGGCGGGCTGAATCGCTTCCGTCAGCTCGGTCAGCTCTTGCCGACAGACGCAACCCATGCGATCGCATCGGAGCATTTGTCGAGCCCAGTCGCGGTTGGACCCGCTCGCCGCGGCCCGCAGCGACCGGTGCGAGGGACCGAACGTCTTTTGACGCACCCGAAATGCCTTCGGTGTCCCACTTGTCCTGCCAAGCGTTGCCCAATGACTGCCGCAGTATGCCGACCGACCAAGCGACATGTCTCCGGTTTTCCTTGGCGCTGGTCTGGCCCGCCGCCGAAGACAGGAGCGGCGGTTCGGCATCGGGTCGGTACAGCAACAGCGGGGCATCAGCTTTGCGATTTCGGATTGGGCAGCAGGCGGCACGATGCGGAGACGGTCCAGCGCGTAGCCGTCGTACTCCATGCGGCTGCGAGTGGTGATGCGCCAGCCTGTTCCGGAAAGCTCGCCGCGGTAGCTCGCGTCGTGCGGCGCGGCGTCCGGATGTCGGCCTTCATTCCGTCGGACGGGCGTTTCTGAGCCTGGTGCTTTGATTCGGGAGCGGCTTGGCATACGTGTTCCCGCTCAGCTGGCCCCCCCAACTCGCTCAGGGCCACGGCTCTCGGGGGCCGTCCGTCGGGCGAACGGCCCAGCCAAATCATCGCCGCGACAGGCAATCCGGCGGCGGTGGCCAGCAGCGCCAGCCGTACCCTGCGGGTCTCGCGCGGGCCGCGGAGGTTGTCGCGCGGGACGGTCGTCTGGGGCGAAGGCGGCTCGGAACCTGTCAAGCCGCATTCCAGCCACGCCTGCTTGACAGAAAGTGTACATCTGATCCAGTGATGGTGTGTACATACTATCGGGAACTGGCTGCTGCCTGTCATGACCGCCGCATGTGTCGAGCCGCTGCCGCTGTACCGCCCCCGTGCCCCCCAGGCCTCCGACCTGTGG
>CAIYOB010000766.1 GCA_903927685.1 uncultured Planctomycetaceae bacterium | reverse complement strand
GTCGGTGGTAAAGCTCATGCGGTGCAGTTCGGGGCCCGACGACAGGGAGCCGCGGATGTCCCAGGTATAGGCGGCGCAGCCGACCGGGCCGTGGATCAAGTGCAGGGCGTCGGCCACCGGGTACAGGACGACGCGCGAGCCGCAGAACACGCAAGCTCGCTGGCTGACCGACCCCGCCACGCTCTGCTTCTCGCAGGCCATCGCAAACGGCGCTCGGCTGTCGCCGTGGATCTGCGCCCGGCGTTCTTCCAGCAGCGAAATCATGGCGTGGCTCCCTGGCATCCGCAGCCTTTCCCCTCTTGGCACACGCCGACCAGCACGCTCGACGCCTTGATGACCGCACAGGCGGAGCTGCCCACCTGGAGTTCCAAGTCGGCCACGCCGTCGTTGGTAATCACGGCCGTGATGGTCGGGGTGCCGTGCAACTGGATTTCGACCACCGAGTTGACGGAGCCCGCCGTGATCTTGGTGACCGTGCCTTGCAGTTTGTTGCGAGCGCTGATCTTCATGGGTTCCTCACATGGTCAATTCAAATTGTTCTTCCGGGCATTCGCGGTCCTGGCGTTGCAGGAAGGCGTCCAGGATCTGTTCCAGCAGCCGGATCGCGCCGCGGTACCCCACGGTGGGGAAGAATTGGTGGCCGACCCGGTCCAGGATCGGGAAGCCGTGCCGGACAAAGGGAATCCCGCTGTCGCGGCTGATGTACTTGCCGTACGTATTGCCGAGCAGCAGGTCCACCGGTTCGTTCTTGATGTACTGGTGCATCAGGAACATGTCGGCGCCTTGCCCTTGCCGCACCTGCACCTCCGCCTTGCGATCCGCCACAACTTCGGCCATCCGCTTCAGGAACTTCTTCCCCGGCGTGCCGGTCACGACGTACTTGGGCAAGATGTCGACCGTCATCAGCAGCTGGCTCAAGCTGACCAGCTGGTCCGGGTCGCCCCACAAGGCCGCGGTCTTGTTGAAGAAGTACTGGTGCATGTCGGTGACCAGGTCGACCAGCCGGCCGCGTTCGTCGGCAATCTCGCGCGGCACGTGACCGCCATTGAGCTTGCGCAGTTCGACGATGAACTGGTCGGTCGCCTCCAGGCCGATGGGCAGCGGCAGAGTCGTCTGCGGCACGCCGCACTTGACCGACAACTCCTTCGCGGCGGGGCCGGAGCAGACCGGCCCCAGCGCGATCGTCGCCTGCGAATCGCCCGTGGCTCGCAGTTGTTCGATCGTCACGCCGCCCTTGGGGAACATCTCGTGGACCCCGGTCTGCGGACAGTCGAGTACGTCCGAGGTGTCGGGGAACAGGATCGGCTCCAAGCCCATCAGGCGGACCAGCCGCTTGATCTCCCGCATGTCCGCCGGCTCGACCCAGCCGGGGATGATATTGACTTGGCCGGGGATCTTCTCCGCCGCCGTGGCCTGGGAGAAATACTTGACCAGGGCCGCGGTCATGTTGGCAAAGCCGGTCGGCGCAGCGCCCACATAGCTGGGCGTGTTGGCGTGAATCACGTACTTGCCGTCCGGAATCAAGCCCTGTTCGACGGCTTTCTCGGCAATCTGGACGATATCGTCGCCGATGGTCTCCGACAGGCAGGTCGTGTGAACGGCAATCACGTCGGGTTGATAGATCGTGAAGATATTCGCGATGGCCTGGTGCAGGTTCGCCTGGCCGCCGAAGACCGACGAGCCCTCGGTGAACGAACTGGTCCCGGCCATCACCGGCTCTTTGTAGTGCCGGCTGAGCGTGCTGCGGTGATACGAACAGCAGCCCTGCGAGCCGTGGCTGTGCGGCAGGCAGCGGTGCAGGCCCAGGGCGGCGTACATCGCCCCGATCGGCTGGCACGTCTTGGCGGGATTGATCGTCAGGGCCTGGCGTTCGACGACGTCGCCGCCGTGGGTGTGTCGTAGCAGGGTCATGAATTCGTTCTCCTAAAGCGCCCTTGGGCAGCAACGAAATCTCAAATCTCGAATCCAAAATCTCACATCGCAGACCTCAGATCCTGAAGCTCAAATCTCAGATCCATGAATCTCAAATTCAAAATCTCAGATCTGAAATTCAGATTTCAGCTTTCAAATCAGAAATCTCAAATCTCGAAGACCAAACCACGTCGTCGGTGTGCCACCGGCGGTGGCAGTTCCGAATCGGACCCAAGACTAGTTGTCGTCCTCGACCGGCTCCCGTCCGTCGTCTTGGGACTCGGCCGCTTCCTGTTCCCAGGGCGGCTGGATGCGGGACCAGATGCGGGCGTTCACCATGCGGTCGATTTCGGCATAGAAGTTGATCGCGCCCTGGAAAGCCGCGTACGGGCCGCCGTAGTCGTAGCTGTGTAGCTGCTTGCACGGCACGCCCATCTTCTGGACGATGTACTTCTCCTTGATCCCCGCGCAGAACACGTCCGGCTTGACCAGCTCGATCAGCCGTTCCGCCTCGCTGTGGCTGATGTCGTCGATGATCAGCGTCTGGTCGCGCATCTCGGCCATCATGCCGTCGTATTCCCGGAAGCGATAACCGCGGCGTTCCCGCTCGGCGGCCAGTCTCTGCTCTTCGGGTCGGAACTTGTCCGGGTCCGGCTGGACGTGCAACTCTTCGATGTTGCGGCTGTCGGCATCGACCTTGATCGAGGGCAGCACCTTCCGGCCTTCGTAATCGTCGCGATGAGCGAACTCGTAGCCCGCGGCGATCGTCTCCATGCCCAGTTCCGCAAACAACTCCTGGTAGTGATGCGCCCGGCTGCCGCCGACGAACAGCACCGCCCGCTTGCCCTCGCACCGCGGCCGGTACTTTTTCTGGGCCGCCGTCACCGCCGGAAATTCCTCGCCAATCACCCGCTCGACGTTCTCCGTCAGTTGGTCGTCCTGGAAATACTCGGCGATCTTCCGCAGCGACTTGGCCGTCGCCCCGGCTCCGATAAAGTTGACCTTGATCCAGGGCGTGCCGTACTTCTTCTCGATCATGTCGGCGACGTAGTTGATCGAGCGGTGGCACATGACGCAGTTCAGTTTCGCCATGTGCGCGTTAGCAAACTGGTCGTAGGTCGAATTCCCGGAGAACGTGGCGACCAGGTCGATCCCGCAGCGGCGGAACAGGTCCTCGATCAGGAACGCGTCGCCGCCGATGTTGTACTCGCCCAGCAGGTTCAGGCTCCACTTGCCGCGCGGCGTGTCGTCCTCGCCGACAACGTGCTTGAACACCTGGTTATTGGCGATATGGTGGCCGGCCGACTGGGACACGCCTTTATAGCCCTCGCACGAGAAAGCAAAGATATTGATGCCCAGCTGGGCTTTCATCTCCGCGGCCACCTGGTGGACGTCATCGCCAATCAAGCCGACCGGGCAGGTCGAGAACACGGCGATCGCCTTGGGATGGAACAAGTCGTAGGCTTCCTGAATCGCCTGCCGCAGCCGCTTCTCGCCGCCGAAGATGATGTTCTCCTCCGTCATGTCGGTGGAGAAACAGTAGGGGATAAAGTTGTCATGCTCGTCGGTCGGCGCGTGCGTTTGGTTGCGGCGCGTGAGCCAGGAGTAGAACCCGCAGCCGATCGGGCCGTGGGTGATGTTCACGATATCCCGCGTCGGCCCCAGGATCACGCCTTTGCAGCCCGCGTAACAGCAGCCGCGCTGGGTGATGATCCCCGGTACCGTGCGGGTATTGGCCGCCACGACAGGCAACTCCAGCGTGCCGTCCGCGGCCTTGTGCTTGTCGTTGACGACGATCTGCTTCTCCCGCTTGCGGCGCGTCTTGCTGGGGTACGCCTGCAGCAGTTCCTCGCGGACCGCCGTGGCCGTCAGCGGCCCTTCGGCCGTCGGCACAGCCGCAGCGATGGTAGTGGACTCGGACATGGTTCAGTTCTCCCTTCCGTCCGGATGCTTGTGTTAAGTTCGTGGTCCGCCATACGGGACGAACGCCCGTCGGACTCGGCAGCCGCTCGCCGAATGTCCTGCCTCGCCCAGCGGGGGAGGTCGGACGCGGTAGCGGTCGGGTGAGGGCCTGCACACCCCTCACGCCGCGACGGCTTCCAGCAGCCCGAATTCCATCAGCAGCGATTCCAGTTCTTCGATCTTCAACGGCTTGGGGACGACGAACAGTTCGTTCTTGTCGATACTGCGGGCCAGCGTGCGGTACTCGTCGGCCTGCGGGCACTTGGCGTTCCAGTCGATCACGGTCATCTTGCGGATCTCAGCCCGCTGGACGTCGTTGTCGCGGGGCACGAAGTGCACCATCTGCGTGCCCAGTCGGCGGGCGAACTCCTGGATCATCTCCCGCTCGTTGTCCACCTTGCGGCTGTTGCAGATCAGGCCGCCCAGCCGCACGTTGCCCGCCTCGGCGAACTTACGAATTCCCTTGCAGATATTGTTCGCCGCGTACATCGCCATCATCTCGCCCGAGCAGACGATGTAGATCTCCTGGGCCTTGCCTTCGCGAATCGGCATGGCGAACCCGCCGCAGACGACGTCGCCCAAGACATCGTAGAACACGTAGTCCAGTTGCTCTTCCTCGCGAAACGCGCCCAGTTGTTCGAGCAGGTTGATCGAGGTGATGATCCCGCGGCCGGCGCAGCCCACGCCCGGCTCCGGTCCGCCCGACTCGGTACACATGCACTCGCCAAACCCCTCGCGGCGAATGTCATCCAGTTCGACGTCTTCGCCTTCCTCGCGAAGCGTGTCGAGCACCGTCTTCTGGGCCAGCCCGTTCAGCAGCAAGCGGGTCGAGTCGGCCTTGGGATCGCAGCCGACCACCATGACTTTCTTGCCCATTTCCGCCAGCGCGGCGACGGTGTTCTGTGTGGTCGTCGACTTGCCGATTCCGCCCTTCCCATAGATTGCGACTTTCCGCATTACCTGCTCCTCTCACGAATTGGACCGGAGTCGGTCAGGGCATCCCGCCGAGGCAGTCCGCTGCCGCCCTGACCTCACGGTAGACGGAATAAAGCAAGTACCGGGCCAATCCGCGCGAAGTCATCGCCGTCCGCGAGATCCGGCGGGTTTCTCGCTAACTGCGAACTCGTCGGCCTCGCCGCACGGGCCTGCTGACAGGACAGAATTGTCGCGCCAGGCGATGTTGGACGCATCCGCAGGCAAGGATTGCTGTGCGTAACGCGTTTCCTGGCAAAGAGATCTCCGGGCTGGGACAGAATTGTCCGAGACTGGGCCGCGTCCGACTATCTTGTCGCTCACACACCGGCCAGTGCGTTGCCCAAGGCAAGAATTGGGATTGGGTGGCTGGGGTCGAGCCACGAGTGGCGAGCCCCCAGTTTTTGCCCAGTGGGGGCTCGCTGCACTCGCCCCCCGAGCCCCCCGACATCCAGCCTGGACAAGGCACTGGTGCGCTTCTGAGCCCAGCGAATCAGCGCGGTGCAGATCGTCGTCAGTTGTCCAGCGCCACGCGTGACACAATGACGTGCTTTCGTTTCGAACTCGAATCGGTTCGAATTCGGGCCCGGCTCTGTGCGGAAGTCGTGCTGGCACGTTCGCCACGCTCAATCCGCGGCGATCTTGTACAGGTGCTGCTGGCCGCGGAGGAACAGTTCGCGGCCGACGATGGCCGGCGAGGCGTCGATGCCTTCGGACAGCTTGTTGACCGCCACTACCTCCAGGCGGGGCTGGTTCTTGAGCACGATCGTGACGCCCTCGCGGCCGGTGAGGTACACGCGGTCGGCGGCGCCCACGGGCGAAGCGTAGATGCTCTTCAGTTCGGGCAGGCGGGCGCTGTCCAGCAACGTCTCTCCCGTACCCGGATTCAGAACCTTCAGGATCGCCGAATTGGCTTTGGTCAGAAACAGGTGCGGGCCGTAAACCAGAGGCGATGGGACGTACGGCGCATGGTCGTGCGACTGCCAGGCAACTTGCGGGGACGAGTCGGTGACATCCCCGCGGGAGTCCAAGCGGATCGCTCGAACTTCGCTTCCCGTGTGACCGCTCATGCAGATCACCAGGTCGCCGAACACGACCGGCGAGGGAATCACGTTCGTGGTCAGGCCGCCACATTCCCAGATCACCTCTCCGGTGGCCAGGTCGTAGCTGGTGATCCGCCGCGTGGCCGGCACGATCAACTGGGCCTTGCCACCGTATTCGACGACGCGGGGAGTCGTCCAGCTGGTGACTTCGTCGCGTTCCACGCGCCACTTGGTTTCACCGCTGGCCGGATCGAGCACGGCCAGGAACGACTCGCCCTCGTGGTCCCAGTTGACGATCAGCGAATTGCCGTACAGGACCGGCGACGCGCCTTCGCCCCAGCCGAAGCGGGTCACCATGTCGCCCAAATCGCGTTCCCAGAGCGGCTGGCCGTCAAGATCGTAGCAGAAGACGCCGTGAGAACCGAACGAGGCGTACAGCCGACGTCCGTCGGTGGTGGGCGACGCGGAAGCGTAGGTATTGGTCCCGTGCCGGCCTTCGTGCGGCACGGCCTCGCGGGCGACGCGTTGCCAGCGGACGGCGCCCGTCTCGCGATCCAGACAGGTCACGACGAATTGGTAATAGGCCACAGGCCGAGTCGTCTTGTAGCCGCCGGGCGGCTCGACCTTGACCGGTTCCAGCGCGGCCACCACGCGTTCCGTCGGCACGGCCGCGAGCACGAACACCCGCTCGCCCCAGACGATCGGCGTGGCGTGGCCTTCGCCCGGGACCGCGACCTTCCAGCGGATGTTCTTCGGAGCCGCTTCGTCCCACTGGCTCGGCGGATCGCCCCGCGGCGCCACACCGTCCGCCCGGGGACCGCGCCACTGGTGCCAGTGGTTCAGCGACTCGGCGGAAAAATCGTCGCCCCGGCCAGTCGATACGCCGATTCCGACGGCGATGGCAAGAAACAAGTAACGCATCCCCTGCGGCTCCCGGCTACGTGTACGCGGCGAAAATGGGCCCCTGTGCGAGGTGGTCTGGGAACACGCAGGGACCGTGCGCGTTCCGACCTCCCCCGCAGCGCGGGAGAGGTGAGAGAGGGACGCCGAGCCGTGGTCAGCCGTCCAGGGTCCAGCCGGGACGGTATTGGCGACCCAGCAGCTCGTTGGCCTCGGGGACGTTCGTCACCCGGCCGGCCGCGCCGTCGTATTCGAGCTTCTTGCCGACGCGGTAGGCGACCAGGCCCAGCAGCAGTTGCTCGATCATATTGCCGCTGTACTCGAAATCGCAGGCCGTCTTCAGGCTGGTGTCCTTGCAGGCGTCGATCCACTGCTTCTGGAAGTGGCCCAGCGGTGGCAGCACCTGCTCGGGCGTCCGCGGCTTGTAGTACGTCAGGTCGGCATTATCGCCGAACGGCAGCAGCAGGCGGGAAGCGAAATCGCAGATCACGTAGCCCTTCGAGCCCTTGAACATGGCGCCGTGGTCGATCTGGTTGAGATCGACATAGGGCTTGGGCGACTTCGGCATGGCTCCGCCCTGGTACCAGCTGATCCGGATCGGCCCGCGCCAGTCGTTGGCCGGATGCTCGAAGTGCGACTCGCACTCGACCGGCGTGACGTCGGGATTGAACGCTTCGCCCTTGGCCTCGGCCGACGTCGGCAGCGTGGCATCGACGACGTTCCACAGCAGGTCCATCGTGTGGCTGCCCATGTCGCCGATCTGGCCGGCGCCGAAGTCCCAGAACATGTTCCAGGACAGGCAGTTCATGCCCGGGCCGCCGGAGAAGTAGCCGGGATTGTACGGATGCTCGGGCGACGGGCCAAGCCAGAGATCGTAGTGGAAGCCGGCGGGCGGCTGGCCCTCGGCGGGCAGATAGCCGGCGCGGCGGATCTGCCGGTTGCCCCAGGCGTAGGCGGCCGACAAGTCGCCGATCGCCCCGTCGCGAACCAGCTCGCGGACGCGATTGAAATTCTCCATCGCATGCCGCTGCATGCCGACCTGCGTGGCCAGCTTGTCTTTCTTCTTCAGCCAATTCGCCCGCACGATCCGCGCTTCCTGGACGCTGATCGCCAGCGGCTTTTCCATGTAGACATGCAGATCGCGGTTCAACGCCCAGTTGGCAATAAAAGCGTGGGTGTGGTCGGCCGTGCAGCAGACCACCGCGTCGATGTCTTTCTGATCCAGGCATTTCCGCCAGTCGACGTAAGTCTTGGCCTTGGGAAACCTCTGCAGGGCTTCGCCAAACCGGGCTTCGTTCACGTCGCATAACGCGACGACGTTCTCTTCCGCCAGCATGTCATAATGCGCCAACCCGCGGCCCCAGACGCCGATCAATGCCACGTTCAGTTTGTTGCCGGGCGCGTTCTTGCCCGCTCGCGCTCCGCTGGGCAGGATCAGTAAGCCGGCCCCGGCGGCGGTGGTCTTCAGGAATTGGCGACGCTGCATGATTGATTCTCCGGTGAACTCATGGATCGACTTCGCGCCCCGTCCGGATACGTTCCGAACGGCGACTGGCCTCGATCGTAGCAATGCGGATCGGGACTGTCCAGTCGGCGAATGCCGCCGGGCGAATGCCGCCGGGGTCGGCCTTGCCGGTCGCTGTGCGGATGGTATTCCGGGGCCCCATCCGCTAGAATACCTACATCCGTCGTACCGCTTGCGAGTGAGGTGTGAACAAGGTGTCGATCTTTATTGCCAGTGTGGGAGTCGCGCTCTCGGTTTCGTTTCTCTGCTCGCTGATGGAAGCCGCCCTGTTGAGCCTGACGCCCAGCCAGGTGGCAAACCTGTCCGAGCGGCATCCGGGGGTCGGTGCGATCTGGCACCGGTTCAAGAGCAACATCGAACGGCCGATCGCCGTGATCCTGTTCTTGAACACTGCCGCGCATACCATCGGCGCGTCCGTGGCGGGGTCGGAGTTCGACGAGTTGTTCGGCGACCGCTGGATCTGGCTGTTCTCGCTGCTGTTCACTTTCGCGATGCTCCAGTACACCGAAATCCTCCCCAAGACTCTGGGCGTGCACTTCAACCAGACGCTCGCCTTGTGGATCGCCCGCCCGCTGGCCCTGGCGGTTCAGATCTTCACCCCGCTCATTTACATCCTGCATCTGCTCAACCGCCCGTTTGAAGGCCGCCGCACCGAGAATCGGCCTCCCGCGACGCTCGAGGAAATCACCTCGCTGGCGACGCTGGCCCGCCTGTCCAAGCACATCGGCGTGCACCAGGAACGGATCATCAACCGCGCGGCCAAGCTGTCCCAGACCAGTGCCCGGCAGGTGATGATTCCGATCGAGCAGATCGCGATGCTGTCGACGGCGCAGACCCTGCCCCAAGCGGTTGTCGCGGCCCACATCGACGCGCACACGCGGTTCCCCGTCTGCCAGGACGGCGATCGAAATCGCGTTCTCGGGTACGTGAATTTCAAAGAGATGATCTACTTCATGAGCACCAACCCGGGCGATCCGAGCTTGCGGGGGATCATCCGCCCGGTGCACTTTGTCGCGCCCGACAGTTCCGCCTCCGATCTGCTCAAGACCTTCATCGACCAGCACGAACACATCGCCATCGTGCGGGACGAAGCAGGCCGTTCCTTGGGCCTGATTACCTTGGAGGATCTGATCGAAGAACTGGTCGGCGAACTGCAGGATGAATTCGACCGCCTGCCGCGTCACACGCATTCCCTGAGCGGCGGCATCTGGATGTTCGGTGGCGGCGTGCTGATGAGCGAAGTCTCGGCGAAACTCGAGGGGCGGGTCGAAGCCGGCAGCGGGACCCTGGCTGCCTGGCTGGAGAAACGTCTGGCCGAGCCGCCGAAGCCCGGTCAGGTGCTGCGGCAAGACAGCGTCGAGTTCCTGATTCGACGTGTCCGCCGGGGACGGGTCTTTGAGGCTTCGGCCACGATCCGAGCCGGGACGTGAATCAGCGTCCCCTCAGATTCGCAGTCCGCTCGCCAGCACCGCAAACGCTTCCCGACCCCCGCCCCGATCCCAGCCGGTGAAGTCCAGGATCGGTTTCTGGCCGACGTACTGCCAGACCGCCCGCGGATCCGCCTCCACGTCGGCAACCCTGGCCCGCCAGGCGTCGTCCAGGGCCAGCAAGCGAAGGATCTCGCGGCCCTCCTCCTTTTCCTTGTGGCGAATCCTGTCGAGTTCCTGCGCGATCCAGTCGCTGACGACGCTCGCCGCCGACAGGACCAGCAGAACCAAGTCGTTTCGCCGCACCCGCGGAACGTCCGGCCTGGGCAAGGCCTCGTCCGACACGCCGCGCCGGTCCTGCCACGTCGGAATGTCGTCCTCGCCCAGTCGCCGTCGCAACTGGTCCGCGAACGCGGCATCGGCGTGGGCATGTGAAATGAAGACGCCGCCAAGAGTCAGCGGACCGCGCTGGCGCGCCAGTACCGCCTGCAGGTGGAACTCGCGCAAGTCATCCAGGGACAGTGCCGGGTCGTACAGCTTGGCCTCCAAGATCTGCCACGGGCGGAAGCCACACTGGCGGAGAAACTCGCCGGGGATCCGCCCCCGGCTGCGGGCCAACGTATCCACGCCGATCGTGCTGGGGCCTTGATGCCTGGCGGTCGACAGGTCCTTGACGGCGGACAGGTCCACATCACCGAACACCGTCCAGCCGAACTGCGTCCCGTGCAGGTTCGCCTCGTCCAAATGGGCGCCCGTCAAGTTCGCTCCGCGGAGATCGGCTTCGCTGAGGCAGGCGGCATGCAGTTTCGCGTGGCTGAGATCCGCGGCGCGAAGCCTCGCGCCCCACAGGAGCGATTCAAACAGGTTCGCCCCCCGAAGCTGCGTTCCTTCCAAGTCCGCCCCGACGAGATCGGCCCACATCAAGTTTGCCCAGGTGAGATTGGCTCCGCGCAGGCGGGCTTCGTTCAGCTGCGCCGAATGCAGATCCGCGCGGCTCAAATTCGCCCGGCTCAAGTCCGCCTCGTGGAGGTACGCGCCGCTCAAATTCGCTCCGCTCAAGTTGGCCCCGTGCAGGTTGGCCCGTTGCAGGTCCGCGCCGTCAAGGTCGGCGGCATTTAGATCCGCGTCACGAAGGTCCGCCCCGGCAAGATGGGCCTCGCACAACCCCGCCCCGACGAGATCCGCCCGGTGGAGGTTCGCTCCGCGGAGTTCCAGCGGGGCGTCCGGATTCGCCTCTCGCCAGTCCGAAATCGCGTCCGCTCCCTGCCAAAGCAACTCGACGTGCTCAGGATTCGCCATCACGCTCGCGTCCCCCTCCTGTTGTTAAACTTACGTGCCGATCGAGATCGTTACAACCACCCATTGGAGCCCCAAGATGTTCCTTGGCAGCCGACGGCCCGTGTGTTGAGCCGGCAATTGCCTTTTTGAGTCGTGTTTGTTGACTTGACGTCAAAGAAGTGCATCATGTTGCGCAGGCGGAAGTGCGGACTCCCGTCCTCGCGTGTGTTTCGCCGCTCCCGTTTCTACTGGCCCCAATCGCAGGTCCAACCATGTGTCGAACTCACCTCCGCCGGCTGCTTGCTGCGATCGGAATCCTGGGATTGACGGCGTTGATCGCCACGGCCGGCGAGCAGCTGGAGGCCCGCCCGGCCTCGGAGGATCCGGTGGATCGGCAATTGGATTACCCCGGAACAGCGCCGGGAGCCGCGCAGTGCGAGATCGGCGAGACGACCATCGAGCTTTCGAATCAAGCCCTGGCGATTTCGTGGAGTCTGGGCCCGCAGGGCCTGCGAGCGAATTGGGTCCGCGATCAACAGCGGCCGCAGCAACTGCCGCTGACCGGCGAGCTGTTCCAGATCGTGCTCGGCGGTGGCCAGCGGTACAACGCATCGACGCTCGAGCGAACCGGCGCGCCGCTAGCGTCGGAATTACAGCCGGACCCGCAGGCCGCGCGACGGGCGGCGCGGATTCCGGGGCGTCAGGTGGAACTGCCGTTGCAGTCGGCGGACGGACGCCTGCGAGTGACTTGGCGCGTCACGCTTCACGACCAGGCCAATTACGCGCGTCAAGAGATCCAGCTCTGCTCGCTGGCGGACGATCTCGATCTGCAGGAAATCGTGTGGCTGGACCAGCCTTGGGCCGGGGCCCGGACGATGGGCCGAGTTGACGGTTCGCCGGTCGTCGCCGAGCCCTTCTTCTGCGGCTGTGAAGATCCCCTGGCCGTCAACGAAACACGGGACGCGGCGGGGCAGGCCGGACCCGCGGGCGCGGGCGGGAGCGTTTGTTGTCGGCTGCCTCGCCAAGCGGTTTTGGGCAAGGGCGAGTCACTGACGGTCAGTTTCGTGTTGGGGGTGACTCCCCCGGGCCAGTTGCGGCGCGGGTTCCTGTACTACCTGGAACGCGAACGGGCTCATCCGTATCGCCCGTTCCTGCATTACAACTCGTGGTACGACACGGCCTGGCAGCCGTTCGCCTTGAACGAAGCCAATTGCCTGGAAGCGATCCGCCTGTGCGGCGAACGCCTGGTTCAACCCCACGGCGTGGTGCTGGACGCCCTGGTCTTCGACGACGGCTGGGACAATCCGCAGACGCTGTGGCAGTTTCACGACGGCTTTCCCAATGGCTTCACGCCGCTGGCCCAGGCGTGCCGGCAATACGACACGCGGTTGGGCGTCTGGCTGTCGCCGTTTGGCGGCTATGGCAAGCCCCGCGAGCAGCGGCTGCAGTACGGGCGCGAGCAGGGCTACGAGACGAATCCGACGGGGTTCTCGCTGGCCGGGCCGAAGTACTACGCCGCCTTCCGCCAGGCCTGCGTGGACATGATCCGCAAGTACGGAGTCAACCATTTCAAGTTCGACGGGATCGCCGCCGGGACGTATGCCAGCGGCGGGGCGGCTTACGTGCTGGACGCCGAGGCCATGCGGCGGCTGATGCTCGAGTTGCGGAAGGAAGATCCGAAGCTGTACATCAACTTGACGACCGGTTCCTGGCCGTCGCCGTTCTGGCTGCGGTTCGCGGACTCGGTGTGGCGGCAAGGCGGCGACATGGGGCTGGCCGGCAAAGGCACTCGGCAACAGCAGTGGCTGACCTACCGCGACCAGGAAACCTACCGCAACATCGTCGGCAAAGGCCCCTTGTACCCCTTGAACGCGCTAATGACCCAGGGCGTGGCGTACTCGCGCCAAGGCTCGGCGGGCGACCCCACGTTCACCTCCGCGGGCTTTCGGGACGACGTCCGAGCGTTCTTCGGCGCCGGCACCAGCTTGCAGGAATTGTACATCCAGCCCGGCAAGCTGACCGCCGAGGACTGGCGGGTCCTGGCGGAAGCAGCCAAATGGTCGCGAGCCAACGCCGACGTGCTGGTCGACACGCACTGGATCGGGGGCGACCCCGGCCGGCTCGAAGTCTACGGCTACGCCGCCTGGTCGCCGCGGAAGGGGATTGTGATGCTCCGGAATCCGGACGACCAGCCACACGAGTTCGCGTTGGACGTCGCTGCGGCCTTCGAGCTGCCGCCGGGAGCCGTATCGCAGTTTACACTCCAGAGTCCCTGGGAGGACGCCGCCGCTCGGCCCGCGTTCTCCGCCCGAGCCGGTCAGCCGCGGCAAATCAGCCTGGCGCCGTGGGAAGTCTTGGTGTTCGACGCCCTGCCCGCCGCCCAGGACCGCTGAGAGAGTGACGGCCTCGTTTATCCCGGATGATTCACGAAGGCGGCAAGTGGGATTGGCATCTTGCTTGTCTCGCCTGACAGGCTGGAAGCATACCTCTATCGGGTTGATCGACTGACCTGTGATACGGCTGATTGAACCCCAGTACTTGTTCGAGTATCCCACGGACGGCAAAGCCGTCCCACGGCTACAGGCAAAGGGCTTTCCGCATCCGTGGGACGGCTTTGCCATCGGTGGGAAAAATCAGAACGTGGCAGAGCAGAACCGTTTGCCAAGAGGATGTCACGATACAGATCGAGCAGCACTGAAAGCGGGGGATGCCGGGCCGTCTGCCACGGAGTTCCGGCCCGCAAATGCAAAACGGCGGAGCGCCGTGAGACGCTCCGCCGTTTGCCTTCCCAATCGCTCCCGAACTCGAAGCAAACAGAATCTCTTAGGGCAGGAGGTAGACCACGCCCAGGGCCGCCGTGCCTTGGACCAGTGCGCCTCGCAGGCTGAGCGGCACCTGCGGCACCAGCCAGGGAGCACAATTGCCCGGACGGTAGTAGCCCAACGCGTACTGGCACTCGTGCGGCGGATGAATTCCCATCTTGTACGGCAGGAACGCGACGTTCAGGAAGAAATGCGCCCCGGAATGCACCGGCTCGAGCACCGGTCCCATCGAGTGACCGTACCGCTCCAGACCCACTTCTTCAAAGTACAGCGGCTTGTGGCACAGCGCGGACGCCTTCCACGTCATGGTCACCAAATCCCAGGCCCGCGGATTGAACTGGTCGTCGCCCAAGGTGCACTCGGTCGGCACGCCCCACCAGGCGGCCAGGAAGCACAGATCGTCGTCGCTCAGCTCGCCCAGTCGCAACTCGGCGGGTTCTCCCACCTCGCCGGCGACGGTGATCTTCCGGTTGCGGATGCCCTGCAAGCGGCCGGAAGCCACGACCTTGCCGGTCCGATCCCGCCACTGGCGAGCCGGCATCTCCCGCAACCGCCCTTCCCGAGCCTCCAGTTCTTCCTCCAACGTCGCCGCGTCCGGCTTGAACGGAGCGGTGATATCGAGCGAGATCTTGGTGATCGAGTTGGCGCGGAGCGCCTGCCGGGCGGTGGCGCACTTCCGGTCTTCGTCGCAGCAGTTCCGGTCATTGTAGACCCGCTGACAGCTGGCATCGCCGACGGCCAGCTCGTTTTCGAGCACCGACGACGGAGGTCCGAGGGACGGAGCTGCCGGCGACAGTCCCTGGCCCGAGGCCGCCCCCGGGCCGGGCGTTTCATCGGTCGACGGCTTGGGGAACGGGATTTCCGGAGCATACGACCGCCCGGGCGGCAGCGGCGGCAAGGTATCATCGGCCGACGGCTTCTGCGTGGCCCCCGGCTCGGCAGCCCGGGTGGACGTCTTCCCCGGCCGCATGACGGACGGTTTCTGGATTGGCGAATCAGCGGCCATTAATTGGTACGGCGGGGTCGGAGCGTCGCCTTCCGCGTCGCTGGTGCCCAGTTCGACGGCCGTGCCCGTGGGCGACAGCAGGCGAAGTCCTGCGTCGGACGCCGGAGCCTTGTCGCCGAAGGGATCGCGAAACGCCCCCGGGACGTTCTCGTGGGCGACGGCCATGACCGGCGGCCCGTTCTTCTGAGTTCGATCCTGCCAGGCGCCTTCGGCCGGTCGCGACGAAAAGCCGGTGGTCGGCCCGGCCGCATCGCTCTGGCGGCTCTTCCACCGCAGCACGGTCCCGGACGCCAGCGATCCGTCCGCGGCTGAATTGCCAGCGGTGCTGGCTGGCGAGCTGAACCGCAGGGTGGCCGTGGCTTCCTCTTGCGGGGCGTTGAATTCGAGGGGCCGGGCGTCGCTGACGGCCGGCAGTTGCTGGGGAGCGGCATCCTCTCCCTGCACCAGCGCCGCGCAGGAGAACGCGGCGACAAAGACGCTGCAAATCGCCGCCCGGCCGAGGAATGCGCCGGAATCCGGCCGACGGCAGCTGCCAGCGCGGTCAACCTCCTTCGGATGCGGACTCCACACTGTAGTTGGGCGCTTCCTGCGTGATGGCAATGTCATGGGGGTGACTCTCCCGAACCGATGCCTGAGTGACCTGGAGGAACCGCGTGTCCGTCCGCAACTCCTCAATCGTCCGCGTGCCACAGTAGCCCATCCCGGCTCTGAGGCCGCCTACCAGTTGATACGCAAAATCGCTTAGCGACCCCTTAAAGGGCACGCGTCCCTCGACGCCTTCCGGAACCAGTTTGCCGGTTCCCGTGATTCCCGACTGGCGATAGCGTTCGCTGGAGCCCTTGACCATCGCGCCCAGCGAGCCCATGCCGCGATACACCTTGAACGTGCGCCCCTGAAACAGAATCGTCTTGCCGGGACTCTCCGCCAGACCGGCGAACAGACCGCCGATCATGACCGAGTGCGCTCCGGCCGCAATGGCCTTCGTAATGTCCCCCGAATACCGAATCCCCCCGTCCGCAATGATTGGTATTCCCGCTTCCTTGGCCGCCTGAGCCGCTTCGTAAATCGCGGTTACCTGCGGCACGCCGACCCCGGAGACGACGCGTGTGGTACAGATCGAGCCGGGCCCAATCCCCACTTTGACCGCGTCGGCACCTGCCCGGATCAAGTCGCTGCATCCCTGTCTCGTTGCGATGTTGCCAGCTACAACGTCGATGTCCCAACGCTGTTTCAGCTGTTTGACCGTCTCAACTACATTGGCCGAATGGCCGTGAGCGCTGTCGACGACTAGTACGTCAACCCCTTTTTGGATAAGGCTTTGCGCCCGTTCGAAATCAAATACGCCGATCGCGGCACCAACCCGCAAACGGCCCTGCTTGTCCTTGCAAGCATCCGGGAACCGCTTCATCATGTCGATGTCTTTGATGGTGATCAGTCCCGTTAGACAATACTTTTCGTCAACCAGGAGAAGTTTCTCTACCCTTTTTGCCATTAAAATCTTCTCAGCTTCCTCAAGCGTTACTTCTCCCGTAGCCGTTACAAGCTGTTCTTTCGTCATTACTTCCGAGATAGGGATGTCCGCTTTTTCGAGGAATCGCAAATCGCGGCGGGTCAGGATGCCTGCTAGCCTGCCGTCCGCATAGGTGATCGGAATGCCGGAGACATTGTGCTGGTCCATGGCAGCCCGCGCTTGGGAGACGGGTGCGTCGGGCGGCAAGGTCACGGGATCGACGATAATCCCGTTGGCACTGCGTTTGACTCGATTGACTTCCTCGGTCTGCGCCACGATCGACATGTTTTTGTGGATCACCCCAATCCCGCCCACCTTGGCCAGGGCGATCGCCAGTTCGCTTTCCGTGACGGTGTCCATCGGCGAACTGAGCAGCGGGATATTCAGCGAGATCCGGTTGGTCAGTTTGGAGCGAACTTCGACACCCGACGGCACGACGTCGCTGAAACGGGGCTCCAGCAGGATGTCGTCAAAGGTAATGGCCGTGTAGCTGAGCTTGTCTTGCATGGCTATCTGCTATCATTGAAGGCAGGAAACGGGGACAGTTGAATTGTCACGAATTATTGCGGGCGGCCGCCGGGTTGACAACTCGCCGGTCGCCAACCCGCCGGACTTAGCCCGGCTGCTGCTGGGTCAAGCAGTGGATGGCGCCGCGTCCCAGCACGAGGTCGACGGCGTGAATGCCGATCACGGGGCGAGTGGGAAACAGTTCCCCCAGGATGCCCAGCGCCTCGCGATCCGCGGGGTCGTTGAACGTCGGCACCAGGACGCCCGCATTGGCGATGTAGAAGTTGGCATAGCTGGCGGGCAGTCGCCGATCGCGCCAATACAGCGGCTGGGGCAACGGCAGCGTGACGACCTCGATTTTGCTGCCATCCTCCAAGCGCAGATCCTGCAGACGTTCTCGATTCTCGGCCAGGGGTCGGTAGTTCACGTCCCGGGGATCGCGGCTTTGAATCAGGACCACGGTGGCGGGGTTGACGAAGCGGCACAGGTCGTCGACGTGCCCGTGGGTATCATCGCCGGCGATGCCGTGCCCCAGCCAGAGGACGTTCGTCACGCCCAGGTACCTGCGCAGCGCGGCCTCGAATTCCTCGCGGCCCAGCCCCGGATTGCGGACCTGGGTGGCCGGATCCAGGTAGCATTCCTCGGTGGTGAGCAGCGTTCCGCGCCCGTTGACTTCGATCCCGCCGCCCTCCAGCACCACGGGCCGGCCTTGGCTCTGGGCGTCGAACAGCGGCAGGCCCAGCTGGCGGCTGGCCCGCTCGGGGAGGCGGCGATCCAGTTGCCAGTTGTCGTAGCGCGCCCAGGCGTTGAAGTGAAAGTGCACGATGGCACGTTCGCGCCGGCCGCGGGAGGTGCGGGACACAAAAATCGGCCCCGAGTCCCGCATCCAGCCGCGATCCGTCGGCCAGCGGTAGAATTCGACCTGGCTCAGATCCGCCCGGGCCGCCTCCAACACGCGTCGGGCCCGCGTCTCGACCGCCGGCGAGTCGACCAGAATCCGGACGATTTCTCCGGCGGCAAGCTTGCGGACCAGCTCGCCGTAGGCCCACTGGACGGCATTCATCTTGCCGGGCCAGTCGGTCTTGTTTTGGGGCCAGCACAGCCAGGTCGCCTCGTGCGGCTCCCACTCGGCCGGCAGGGCGTAACCGAGTTGGGCGGGGGTCTTGGTCTTGGTTGTCGTCATCCTCGAATCGTCTCATTCGCGGCCGAGCTGTCAAGGCCCGTGCCGGCTTCAATTCGGGGCGGTGTCCTGGAAATCCAGCCTTTTCGTGAAGATTCGCCGCCGTTGTCTCCTCGGGCCCTTGCATTGGGGGCCGGTCCGGCCTACACATAGCGTTCATGAAACGTACTCATCGCATTCGCGACGCTCAGACGGAAACGCCGGACTGGATGCTGAATCGGAACTGCCCGCACAAGGCCCAATATCTGGCGGGCAAGCGGATCCTGCCCAAAGGCATCACCGGCAAAGAGAAGTTCAGCGACTTGATGCAGAACGCGTTCCTGGCGTACAACTCGGCCCGGCTCCGCGAGGGCTGCGAGTTATTCGCGCAGAAAATGCTCGCCGACGACGTGACGGTGGGCCTGAGCCTGGCCGGCGCTTTGACGCCCGCCGGCCTGGGCTGCGCGGCGGTCGTCCCACTGATCAAGGCCGGGTTCGTCGACTGGATCGTCGCCACCGGCGCGAACCTGTACCACGATCTGCATTTTGCGTTCAACTTTCCCGTGCACGTCGGCAGCCATCTGCTGGACGACACGGATCTGCGGGCGAACGATATCGTACGGATCTACGACGTGCTGTTGGGCTATTCCGATTGCCTGATGGCGACCGACGAGATCCTCCGCGGAATCCTGGTCCAGCCGGAATTCCAGAAGGAGATGGGCACGGGCGAACTGCATTATCTGCTGGGCCGGTACGCGGCGGAATGGGAAAAGAAGGCCGGCTTGAAGGACGTTTCCGTGCTGGCCGCCGCTTATCGCTGCGGCGTTCCCTGCTACACGTCTTCGCCCGGCGACTCGACGATCGGCATGAACGTGGCCGGTGTCGAATTGAAGGGCAACCAGCTGCGGATCAACCCGTCGATCGACGTCAACGAGACGACCAGCTTTGTGCTGGCCGCCAAACGCTCCGGCGGCAAGAGCGGCGTGATGCTGATGGGCGGCGGCAGCCCGAAGAACTTCATGCTGCAAACGGAACCGCAGATCCAGGAAGTGCTGCGGATCAAGGAAGTCGGCCAGGACTACTTTTTCCAAGTCACCGACGCCCGCCCCGACACGGGCGGCCTGTCCGGCGCCACGCCGCATGAAGCCGTCAGTTGGGGCAAAGTCGACCCGACGCGATTGCCCGACGCCGTGGTCTGCTATACGGACACCACGATCGCCCTGCCGATCATCACCCATTACGCCCTGGCCAACCACAAGCCGCGCAAGCTGCGACGGCTGTACGACCAGCGTCCGGCGACGATGGAAGCCCTGGTGCGGGAGTACTTGGCGCACAATCCATAGGGACGCGACGGGGGCTCCGTCCCGCCTTCACCGCAGATCCAGGCACCGCAGGCTGCCGCCTTGGCCAGCCGTCTCGCGGACGTATAGCCGCCCGTTGGCCAGCGCCGGCAAAGCTCGGGTAACCCCGCGCGAGACCTCGGCCGAAGCCAGAGTCTCCAGCCGCTCGGGCGTGGCGGCCGCCAGCAACAAGCGGCCCTGGACCGTCTGGATCAGCAGCCGGTCGCCGGCCAGAATCAGGTGGGCCATGCCGAACTCGGGCACCGTCCAGCGAACCTTGCCCGTGGCCGCCTCGATGCACCGCAATTGGCCCACGCCGACGTCTTCGCGGCCGTGCACACCGTACAGGAACCCGTCGCGGTAAACGGGAGTCGGGTACTGGCTGGACAGCGATTCGTCGCTGTCCCACAGCGGCTCAGGCCCGCCGGGATGGATCTTCACCAACCGGGCCCCCACGCCGTAGTTGGCGGTGACGAACAGGTTGCCAGCGCACACCAGGGGCGTCGCAGCGTTGACGGTCGGACCGCGCTGGCCAAAAGGGAACCGGAACCGCACGGCCCCGTCCCGCGGATCGATGCAGACCACGTTCAGCCGCGTGACAAAAATCGCGTACGGCTGGCCGTCCAGGATCACGGAGGCAGGTGCCGAGTAGCTGGCCCGCTCGTCGGTCGCCTGCCACAGCGTGGCCCCGTCGGACAGCCCCAGCGCGACCAGTCCGGCGGTGCCGCGCCCGCCGACATTGACCAGCAATCGATCGGCGACGACGAGCGGTGCGCTGCCCGCGCCAAAATAACCTTCATCGCCGTTGAACTCGCGCAGCATCGCCCGCGACCACAGCTTCCGGCCGTCGGCCAGTCGGACGGCATGCAGGTCGCCGGCCGCTCCGTACACGTGCACCGCGCCGTCATGAATCACGGGCACGCACCGCGGCCCGGTGTCTGGATCGACGCCGGGGGCATACCTGGCGGGGAACTCGGTCTTCCACAGGGCCCGGCCCGTCGAAGCGTCCAGCGCCTCGATGCGCTCGAGATCCCCGACACGGTGAAACACGACCACACGCTCACCCTGCACGGCCGGCCCGGCATAGCCCTCGCCCAGCGGAAAGGTCCACCGCACGGGCGGTCCGCCGGCACCCCAAGGTTCAATCCGTTCGCCGTCCGCCACGCCGTTGCGGTGCGGCCCCAAGATCTGCGGCCAGTCGCCGGCCACGGCCGCGGATGGGGCCGCGATCCAAGCACCGACGGTCGCCAAGAAACCGACGGCAAGCAGTAAATGCGGGGTGCGTGACACGGGGACGCCTCCTTGTACCGTGAAACGGGAGCGTGCGCGCCGAAGCGGATTCAGGCTCGCGCACCGGAACCGACGACCGCGATTCCGCGGGGCCAGCCGGCAACTCGGCGACAGATTACCACACCTGCGGCGGACCTGACAACTGGGTCCCCAGTTGTGACTTGCTTCTACTACTCCTAGCGGATTCATTTTGCAGCGCGCGGGTCCCTTGCCAATCTTGACCTCACTCAAAGAATAAAAAAACGCCTCCGCCGCTCTCCGGTCCGGCGTTTTTTCGTGATGCAACAAGACCTTTCGTGGCCTTTCCGCCTGATTTGTCTGGAGGAACCCATCCATGAAGAAACGCCGCGTAATCGGCAAGTCCCGCGTACGGCGAAAGCTGCGGCAGTGTCACCTGGAATCCTTGGAGACTCGGCGATTAATGTTCGCGGCGTCGGTCTACGAAGGCCTGACGCAGGAGGCTCTGGGATTCCTGCGACCGGAGATCCAGGAACAAATCAGCGCCGCCAACGCCGGCCAGTCGGGTTGCCAGCCGACAGGCCTGGATTTCTATCCTCGACGAGACGCCTTTGAGGGATCGGATTTCAGCGGCTCCGCGACGCGGATCAACGAGCGATACGATCGTCTGATCTCGGCGGCGGACCCGGAATCACCGGATTGGGTCCAGACCGCACAGTGCTTTGGGAGAATCCTGCACGCCGCCCAGTCGTTTTATGCGAACAGCAACTGGATCGACCTGCAAGACCTGAACTATGTCTCGGCAGGCGTCGCGCTCGCCGAGGGATCACTCGACTACTGGGATAACTTTACGCCGTATTCTCAGGTCGGTGGGGTAATGGTTGTCCAAGGGGAGGACCTGAGTCCCCGCACGCCCTTTGGGGTAGGCAGCCTGACGGCGTCCAGCCTGCAACCGCCGGGGCAGAACTACCAGGCCCAGGTCATCCAGGTCGCCGTGCCGACGCCGGGCGCCCCCGCCGAGTCGACGACCGTGTTTCGCGGTCTGACCAGTGGCGTCACGCTCCTGCCGGACGACGCGCCAGATAACGTCGCGGTAGCCGAATCGGCCGTGTACAAGGGGAGTGAAAGCCATCCCCGGTTCGAGCGGGCGGTCGAGTTGGCAGTCGAACAGTCCCGGCACGAAATGGCGCGTCTCGTCAATCTGCTTGTCGAGCGTTACGGAAACGCCGACGACCTGATCGACCAGTGGGTCGATCCCGCCCAGCTATCCACGTTCAACGACTTACTCGACTCCAAGTCGGCAGCGGCGTCGCTGGCCACGCTCAAACAGGCGTTGGCGGGCGGCGCGATCGCCAACGTCACGGTCATCACGCACGGTTTCCAACCCGGCAACCAGGACGGGGACTCGCTGCTCGATCTGGCGCAAGCGTTGCACCACCGCACGGGCGGCTGGTTCGTGGATTACGATGTTCCCGACGAGGGCGGGCAAGGGCGGTTTCAGGTTCGCCAGTTGCCCGACCAGCTTGCCGACGGCCACCTGATTTTGCTGTTCGATTGGGCGGCGGAGTCGAATGAGGATTCGGCGGGCTGGACGGGCGCGGCCAGTGAGACGCTGTTTGCGATGCTGGCTGACTTGGGCGTCATCGATCCGGCACTCGGTCCGGCGAATACGCGGTCGCTGCACTTCCTCGCGCACTCCTTCGGATCCGCGGTAACCAGCGGCGTTGTGGAGCGACTGGGGGCGTATGACATCCCGGTCACGCAAGTGACCTACCTGGATCCGCACGACTTTTCGCAAGGGCTGCTCTTCGATACCGCGCAACAGCAGTACCTGACCGGCTTGCCCCAGCCGGGCGCGAATTCCGAGGACGCGATCTTCAACTATGGCGTCACCAACTGGGACAACGTCGGTTTCACCGATGTCTACTTCCAAACCCGCAACGCCGGCGCCATTGACGCGATCGTGCCGGGAGGCCGGCCGATTCCAGGGGCCTACAACCGCTGGCTGAGCACCAGCGACGGCCTTCCGCCAGCAGGAAGCTATGGTCTGTACGCCGGCGGCGACCACAGCTATGCGTGGGACTACTGGTACACCAGCAGCATCATCGGCAGCGAAGCCACGGACAACCTGGACCGGCCAGTGGAGCTCACCCAGTCGGGCCAAACGACCAGCCAGTACTTTGCCGGCCAGGGATACGCGCTGAGCAAGATTGCCAGTGGCCAGGCGCCGAAGTTGGCAACGCTGGGACCGCAATACGCGGGCAACTTCTACAGTTTGCCCGCACCGGCCGGCACCAGCGTCGAGCGGCCGCATCGCTTCTCGTCGCCGTTGATCGTCAATCCTCAGACGGGTTTGCCGCAGCCTGTGCTTCCCAGCGGGCTCACGGTCGCGCAGCTCCAGACCGGAGCGTGGCCGGCCCGCCTCACGCCGCCGCTCGCGCTGGCCAACGGGGACTTTGAATATCGCGGGGACACGGCCAATCTCGTCTTCGACGACAACCTCTTTCCCGGCTGGTCCCATCATGGCGGAGGCGGGAAGGGCACGATCGACGACGCGGGTGGAAATCACTTCTTGCAGCTGGACGCAGACGGTGCCAGTCGAACCCACAACGAATTCTACCTGGACCAGCAAGCCGCGGTCCTGGCATTTGAGTTCCGGGTGGCGACCGCCGGCCCCGGCGACCGGCTGCAGGTGCTGGTGGGGCGAACGCCGCTGGCCGAGTTTCCGCTGGACCAGGCAACGGCAGGATTTGTCACGAAGCGTCTCCACGTTCCGCCGGAACTGCGCGGCCGCAGCCAGGCACTGACGTTTGCCCTGCTCCCGCCCAGCAATGCGGAAATCGAAGCGGTCGTCGACGTGGACAACGTGTCGCTGCACTTCGGCGGCCGCACCGGCGACCTCATCCCGCTGGACCTCAAGGCGGCCCACCCGGGCGACACCAGCTTCGGGATCATCGGCTGGGACCTTTTGAGGGCCCAGCCCTCCGGCAGCGACCTGCGGCTGGATGTCGACCGGAACGCGCTGCGCGGCGACGACCACTTGGCGCGCGCGGGCGAGACCCTGGCGTATGTTCTGTTCAGCGATCGCGTTGAGGGGACGGCGGGCAATCCCGGGGAACCGTTTGAAGGCTCCGGGCGATTGTTCCTCGCCCCGCCGACGCAGTCCACGCTCGCCCAGGACCTGTCGGCCGGCGAACGGGGCTTCCAGGGCACGATGCGGCTGTGGTACCGGGTCGGAGAGTCTCCCGTTGGGGTGGTCAGCCAAGCCAATGCGGCGGGAGTGATCAGCCAGTTCAACGGCGCTGCCTCGGCGGCCGAGAAGATCGCGTTTCTCCAAGCGAAATTGACGGCGAACTTGACCGGCGCGCCGGTTCCAAGCCTGTCGCCGACTTCTCAAATCGTCTACCGCGAAATCACGCGCAGTGGAGACATGCTCGAGACGCAATGGCTGATCACCGACGCAGCGGCCGACCGGCATTGGGTCCTGACGGTCAGAGATGATCGGCTGGACTTGTATCAAGCCCGGTTCCTGGACGTGGTTGTCGCCGCCGGCGCCGGCGGCGTGAACGACGCGGAGAAAGTGGTCAGCGAAGCGGCCAGCCGGTTCGAGATCGCCAAAATGCAACAGCGTCTCCGCTACTGGAACTACCCGGACGAGAACGGCGAACTGCTGGTCGTCGACGGGATTGTCGGCCCGCACACGCGGCACGCGGCAGGACTGTTCAGCGCCTCGACGCTGGCCGCCGATTTCGAGGAACGGGAAGCGTTCAGCGGGCCGGTGGCCAATTACGCCAACGCGCTGAACGGTCCCGTGTGGACGGAGTTGGTCGAATTGCCGGGCGACCAATTCCACCTGGTCGAAGGGCCTTACCAGACGCCGCCGCGGTATTTCGGCACGAATTGGCTGACGGACACGATCCGCCAGGCATCCGCCGCCGTCAAGACAGGCCCCACGGCGATCGGACTGCACATCGGCGTCGCCACACTCAGTGCCCCGAACGGGCCCGGCAACGACGTCTACCCGCATGCCGGGCACGATGCGGGCCTGGCCGCCGACTTCGTCCTGCCGATCTCGATTCCGCAGGCTGCGGATGGCCAAGTCACGGTCGAGGAAGCGGAAGTGGCCACGCTGGTCGAGGCGATGGAAACGCAGGCCTATCGCGGCGTCACGCTCCGCGACGTGCGCGTCGGCAACGCGGACATTGCGGCGGCAATCAATCCGGGGCGTCTGACACCGCTGGCCATTGTCGATCCGGCCTATGCGGGCCTGTTGCACGTGGAAATCAATCCGCCCGAGGCGCTGACGGTCGAGCCGCTTCCAGATCCGGTCATCGACGAGGACGTCAATGACGCCCTGAAGAAGGTCCTCGATTGGCTCGACAAACTCGTGAACACGGAGTGCGACTGCCAGAATCTGCCGGTGTTTGTCGAAGTTTCCGACGGCGAGACCAGCGAGGCGCAGCCGGCCACGATGGCCGACACCTTGGGCGCGAGCCACGTGCTGACCGGCTCGAACGGTTCGTTGACCTCGATCCTGAACAGCATCGCCACCAGCGGCAGCCCGCCCACGGTCTACCAACTGGCGGACGATCTCCGCCGGACGAATGTCGAATGGTTCCTCAATCTGCCGAACAACGCGGCGGTTCCGGCGAGCGGGAGTTTCAGTCCCAATGCTGCGGCGAGCTATAACTTTGTTTCGCCGATCACGATCTACGATGCCGTCGGCGCGCCGCATGCCGCCAACGTGTATTTCGTCAGAACGGCGGTCGCCAATCAATGGCGAGTTCATCTGTGGTCCGGCGGCCTGGCCGTTGGCGAGCCGCAGCTGATCTCCTTTTCGCCGACCACCGGGCAGGTCGCCGCGCCGGCGGATGGCCAGCTGACGTTCGAGCACTTCCAGCCGGGGGACAATCCGGACGCGCTGAACGTGATCTTGGATCTGAGCGCGGCCACGCAACGCAACGACGTGTTCAAGGCCGGTTGGACCAGTTGGGGCGTCGCCGCCCAGTCCGTGTTCGACGCCAAGACGGGCGAAGTGGCTCTGCATCTGAGCCTCCGCGGCGCGGGCTCGACCGGCGACCGCAAGTTCGACTTCTCCGAAGCCCTGGCGAAAAACAAAATGGGCATCGCTGGGGACCTGGTGGCCGCGGCCAGCATCGACGGCACCCTGGATTTCACCGTCTTCTGGAACGTCGTGGACAACAGCCAGCCGCTCGGCGAGACGGTCCGCGTGCAACTGCACGAGTTCAAGGCGAACGCGGCGATTCTGGCTGACACGATCCAGCTGGATGCCAAGTTCGGTTTGCTGCAGGGACAAATCATCGATACGGGGACGCAGGCGGTCCCCGGCACGCACAACAGCTACATCGTCGCCCACGCCGGATTCGATTTCGATTTGAACGGGGGCGAGGCCATCCAGGTCGGCGATCTGAGCACCCTGACGGTCGGCGAGGACTATCTGCTGACGCTCAGCTGTGACCTGGACGGGGTGCTGTTCTACGAGACGACCCTGGCCGGGCAGAAAATCCCCGGGGAAATGTGGGTCAGCTTGGGGTTGTACAGCGCCAAGCTGGTTGCCGCGAATCCGCCGGCTGCTGTAGCCGCCTTCTCGGCGGATACCAAGTTCGACTTGTTGATCAACGGGGATCAGACTTTTCCCGTGACCTTGCCCGCCGCAGCCACGACCGGCAATTTGAGCATCGTCGATCTGGCCAGCGATTTGAGCGCGGCCATCGACGCCGCCCTGGCCGGCACTGAATTGGAAGGCAAGGTGGCGGGAGTCGCCATCGGGGACAAGCTGGCGGTGATCGGCCAGGGCAATTCCATCGCGTCGCTCCAGGTCCAAGACGCGGCGGGCGCCGGCTTCTTGAAGCTGAACCAGCTTGGATTCACCGACGGCCAACAGGTCGAGATGCCGGAATCGCTGGAGGTCAAGGCGCAGGGCGCCTTGTTCAGTCTGCTGGAGCAACTCGAGTCGCTGGACCCCAAGCAATTGGCCGACGCCGCCTCGCAACTGGGCGACTGGCTCAGCGGCCTGGCGAACGTCGGTCCGTTCAAGGACGCGATGCCGCTGGGCGGCGGCTCGTTCGGCAAGTACGGCGATTTGGGCGCGGAATTGAAAGCCGCGCTGCTGAACAAATTCCAGGAGGTCCAATTAACGGCCGAATCGGCGGCCGCCGGCGTGGGCGGGTTCCCCAACGACACAACGTTTCAATTGACCGTGAATGATCAGAACTTCGCCGTGACCGTCCCCGCGACGGTGACGGCCAACAACACGACGCTGGCTGACCTTGCCGGCGACCTGAGCGGCGCGGTCGCAACCGCGCTGGAGGGCTCTGACCTGGACGGCGCCCTAGTGGCCGTAATCTCGGAGGGCAAACTGGCCCTGCGGTCCACGATCCCGGGAGTCCATTCGCTGCGAGTGGCCAATGCCGCGGACCAGACAACGCCGGGTGTCGAACGTCTCGGCTTTGGCGACGGCCAGGCGGTCGATCGCCTGCGGTTGCAGACGCTGCAGGATCTGGAACAGATGCTCGCGGAGGCCTTGGGGCTGGCCGCCGGCTCGTTCGGATTGGATTACGATCCCGAGGCAGGGACGATCAGTGCCGACGTGAGTTTCTTGAAGGAATCCCTGCTCGACTCGACAACCATCGCGTTGGGTGACGGGTACGGGGCCTTGGCGAGCCTTAGCAGTACGAGCCCGCTTGACCTGTGGCGACGGGCCGAAGGCAGCTTCACCTTCGGCATCGACCTGAGCCCGTTGGGCACCGGCTTTCAAATCACCGATGCCATGCCGCTGAACTCGCTGCCGACGTGGGGCATGGGCATCGAAACCAACAAGTCGGCGCACTTGGCCATCACGCTGAGCGACGGCCAGGCGTTCAGCGTCGACCTGTCGTCCGCCCAGACCATCGGCCAGGTGCGCACGGCGATTCAACAGGCTTCGATCGCCGGCGGCAGTCCGCGGGTCAGCATATCGATCAACGAGGCGGGCCAGGGACTGACGATTTCCCAGCTGGGTTTCTCGACCGAGAGCAACGCGAGCGCGCGTTTCAAAGTCGCCGCGGCCGACGGCTCGAAAGCGGCCCTGGTGCTGGGCCTGCTGGCCGAAGATGCTGACGACGATGGGGTCATCGCCGGCCGCGCGCTGCACGGGCAATCCCTGGTTGATCGGCTGTACGTCGAGGATTTCACGGCGCGCATTCTCGTGCAAGCCATCGCGCCGGACATCGACGCCACGGCGAAGTTCGGTTTCGTCGAAGTGGCGATCGTCAACGGACGCGGGCAGGCGACGGCGGAGATCGAGCTGCCGCTGCTGGATCCCAGCGGCGACGGGCGGCTGTACCTGAGCGAAATGCTCGCGGCGACCAACGGCGCCAACAACAATGCCGACGGCATCTCGGTCGCGGACGTGCTGGGCGCGCCGGAATTGGAGTGCAGCCTGAATCTCGAACTGCCGATTTCGCTCACCAGTTCCGTCCCGGGGCTCAGTCTGCCCGGCACGGCGGCCGTCGTCGTCACCTGGCAGAACATCCATACGGGCACCGAACCGGTCGTGTATTTGCGGGATCTGCAGGCCTTGCAGGGATTCCGCAGCCTGTCCGGGATCGGGTTGCACGACGGCCTGCCGGTTGCCCAGGCGATTGACGAGCCGCTGGATCTGGTCGCCGGCAATCCGGAACTCCGTTTTGTCCTCCGCGACGGTTCGGCGGTTGCCATCGACCTGGACGCGATCGACCCCGCCGCCCAAGGGATCGCACGCAAGGCCGTACAGTCCTTCGGCGATCTGCGGGCGGCGATCAGCGGCCAGAGCGGCGGCCGCGTGACCGTGGACTACAGCCTGGACGGGCGCTCCCTGGTCTTGAACGACAACACCGAAGGAAGCGGCTCGTTCGCCGTTACGGGCCTCCACGGCTCGGCGATTCTCGAACAACTTGGCCTGCACGTCCCCGCGCAGGACGGCGTGCTCGAGGGCGAGCCGATCTACCAGCCCAGCGTGCTGGATGCGTTGCGGAGGTTCGTCGACCTGTTGCGGTCGTTCGAAGACCTCGACGCGTTGAACGAGCCGATCCCGGGCACGCAGACCAGCCTCCGGGACCTGCTGCAGTTGGCCGACAAGCTCGAGGCCACGTTGGACGAGCTGCAGAACAAGCCGGTGGAATCGCTGCAGCAACTGGAGCGTGCCCTGGAATTGGCGCTGAGCGTGGCCGCGGACGACCTGGCGATCGCCTACGAGAACCGGGCGTTGAAGATCGTCTTCCGCTGGGCCAGCGCCGCCAGTCAGACGTTGGGGCTGAATTTCGACCTGGGCGGTGCGCTGGGGCCCCTGGTGGATGCCCGCGGCAAGGCCGGCGTGCTGGGCGAAGCCGGCGCCAACTTGACGTTGGCCTTGGGGATCGATCTTGCCGATCCGGGCAATCTGCGTCCCTTCCTGTATACGAACGACACGGGAACGGGATTGCTGGGGCAGGGCAGTCAGCTGGCCTTGACGGCGCGGCTCTCGACGCCCGGGCCGATCAACATGTCGGCATCGCTGGGCCCCCTGGGCGTCCACATCCGGAACGGGGCGGTCGTCCTGGATTCGGACGGCGCCGGCCCGAACACGACGCCGGCGGCGCTGACCGCGCGGGTCCGCGATACGGACGGCGATGGCCGGCGATATCTGGACGACCTGACCGCCTCGGCCTTGGCCACCACGTTTGTCGGAGCCGCGGCCGTCCACCTGCCGACGTACTTCCCCACGGTCAGCAATCCGGTCGGCGCGATTACGCTGGCCGCGCCCAACCTGCTTGATCCCGGTTCGTTCACCGTCACCACGCCGGACCTGTCCGCCGCGCTGGCCAACTATGATCCTGCGACGGACTTGAGCGCGTTTGTCGACGGCTGGGACGCCCTGCTCGGCTTGCTCGAGGGCCAGTTAGTCAAGCGGCTGAAGACGATCAAATTGCCGGTGATCGGCAACCAATTGGGCGATTTGACGAAGTTTCTTGAAGACCTGCGGGACGTGGTCGGCGGCAACATCGACCCGGCCACGCTGGTCAGTGCCACCGCAGTGGCCGATCTGCGGGCCGCGTTATTCCAACAACTGAGCGGCCTGGGGTTCCTGCGGGACATCAACGGGAACGGGGTGGATCTGTCGGACGTTGTGCTCAACCAGCCGGCCAACGCGGTCGAATACCGCGTCTCGCTGGGCGGGCAGATCGTCGTGGCCAACGATCTGAAGTTCGATCTCGGCTTGCCGGGGCTCGGCCTGAAGACCGCCGATGATCTGCGGTTGTCGCTGACGGCCAACTTCCGCTTCGACGTGGGCGTCGGCATCGACAAGAACCAGGGCGTCTACATCGCCTTGGATCCCGGCCAGACCGACGATCTGCACATCGATTTCCGGGCGCAATTGACGGGCGGCAACCTGTCCGCGAGTCTGGGCTTTTTGCAGCTGGATGTGATCAATCATCGCACGGAGGCCGCGGCCGAACTGGATTTCGACCTGAATCCCGGCGCGGATGGGCGGTTGAAGCTGGGTGAGATCTTCCGCGCGCCGCTGTCCACCTCGTTCACGGGCGACGTGCTGGAGGGCGGGCAGGATCACAACAAGGCCGCCGTGGTCGACTGGCAGTTGATCGCCAGCGTTGGCGGCTCGGCCAACTTTCCCCAGTTGCGGACGGACTTCGATCTCGCCTGGACGGTGAATTCGTTCAACGATTTGACGAAAGCCCCCAGCATCGACTTCGGCACGGTCCAGATGAACCTGGGATCGTTCTTGAGCGACTTCCTCGGACCGATCGTGGACAACGTCAATCACGTTCTCGAGCCGGTCATGCCGATCGTCAAAGTCCTGACCGACCCGCTGCCCGTGATCAGCGATCTGGCCGGGCCGGTGACGTTACTGGACCTCGCGGACTTCTTCGGCTACGGCGACTACAACGACTTCATCTATGCCGTGCGGGACATCGGCGATCTGGCCGCGAGCTTGCAGGGCGTTGCCGGCGACAGCTGGATCGATTTGGGATCGTTCGCCGTGGACGGCAAGCTCGCGCTCAGTTCGCGGGGTCGCGGTCAGCTGACGCCCAAGGCGACGCTTCAGAAGACGTTCGACGAGATCCAGTCGCAGGTCAGTGCGGGCGGGACGCCTGCGCAGGCGGCGGCCTTTAACAAGTCGGTGGGGTTTGCCGGCGGCGGGGGCTTCAAGTTCCCGATCCTGGAAAACCCGGCCAGTGCCTTCGGTCTGCTGCTGGGCCAGGACGTGACGCTGTTCGGCTATGACATGCCGGCCCTGCAGGCGCAGTTCGAGTACAGCCAGTTCTTCCCCATTTTCGGGCCGATCGGGGCGCGGATTACCGGCAGCATCGGCGCCACCGTCGACTTCAACTTTGGCTTCGATACTTACGGTTTGCGGCAGTACGCCGCGGGCGACTACACCGACCCGGGGGCGATTTTCCGCGGCTTCTTCCTCAGCGATACCGCCGGCGTTGATGGCACAGGGGCGGACGTTCCCGAAGTGACGCTAAGCGGGGCTTTGAAAGCGGCCGGCGAAGTCGAAGTGGCCGTGGCCCGGGCCGGCGTCGGCGGCGGCATCTTCGTCGATGTGTTCTTCGACCTGCACGACCAGTCGGGCGACGGGAAGATCCGCGCGGATGAACTGGCCGAGAACTTCCAGATCGGGCCGCTGCACGTGTTCGATGTCACCGGCACGTTGTCGGCGAAACTGTTTGCCTATTACGAAATCGGCGTGCGCGTCTTGGGCAAGTACAAGCGGATTGCGGGAGACGAATGGGAACTGGCCGAAGTCGTGCTGCTGGACTATTCGCTGCCGCGGCCTGCGGGCCAGGGGCCGGGCGAGTTTTCCCGCGTCGAAGGGGGCGTGCTGAAGTTCAGCACGACGGACGGGCCAGATCAGTTCACGGTCAGTGCCGGCGCGCCCGGCGAAATCGTCATCCAATCGCAAGGCCGCGAGGAGCGGCGCAGCGGCGTCTCCAGCATCCTGTTCGAGGGGCAGGGAGGGAACGACCGCTTCACGATCCTGGATGGCGTCACGGTACCAGTGACCGCCGACGGCGGTTCCGGCGACGATCACATCACGACGGCCGATGGCGCCGCGACGGTCCATGGCGGCGACGGCCGCGATATCGTCCAACTTGGCCGCGGCGGCGGCATGGTCGATGGCGGGGACGGCGATGACGACATTACCGGATCCGATCAGCGCGACATCATCTACGGCGGTCCGGGACGCGACCTGATCGTCGGCCTGGACGGCAACGACGATCTGCTCGGCGAAGCGGATGCCGACCGGATCGAAGGCGGCTTCGGCGACGATTTCATTCAGGGCGGCGCCGGCAACGACTGGGTCGATGCGGGACGCGGCAATGATCGCGTGGATGGCAACGAAGGTGACGACGAACTGTCGGGGGGCTTCGACGACGACGTCATCCTGGGCGGGCTGGGCAACGATCGCGTGCGGGGCGATCGCGGCAGCGACCTGCTGATCGGCGATGTGGCCACGGTGTCCGGGACCTGGTCCGGAGATCCGCAATTGCCCGGCGTGACGATTGCCGCGCACAGCGGCAGCGGCAGCGACGAGATTCTCGGCGATCGAGGCGATGACCTGATCTTTGCCGGCGGCGGCAACGACATTGTCGACGCGGGCGCCGGGAACGACAACGTCTACGGCCAGGCCGGCAACGACGAACTCCTGCTGGGCGCCGGAGTCGACTGGGCCGACGCGGGAGACGGCGATGACCGCGTGTTCGGAGGCGCCGGCAGCGACACGATTCACGGTGGCTGGGGCAGCGACCTGATCGCCGCCGGGGCGACGGACAGCGACCAGGGAGCCAATGGGGAAACGCACCTGATCTACGGCGATCCCACGTCCGGCACTCCCGTCGGATCGACCAACGACGCGCTCTACGGCGGACGCGACGACGATCAGATCTTCGCGGGGCCGGGGAACGATACGATTTATGCCCGAGCCGGCAGCGACTTGATTGTCGGCGGCGCCGGCAAGGACCGCATCTTTGGGGGCGGCTCGGCGACGGGAGGCGGCAGCGCGGCGGACGTCAATACGATCTACGGCGACGACCAGAACGCGTCCGGCGGGGATGGGAACGAAGCCCACGCGGACGTGATTTACGGCGACGTGGGGCGCGACGTCATCTACGCCGGGGGAGGTTCTGACGCGGTCTACGCGCTGGGCGGCAACAACGAGATCCACTTGGGGGCCGGCCACAATCTGGCGATCGCCGGCCCCGGCGTTGACCTGATCGATGCCCTGGACGGCGACGACACCATCCAGGCCGGCGACGGCGACAACATCGTCCACGCCGGCCACGGCAAGAATCGGATTTCGGCGGGCTCGGGCACCGACACGATCACGGCCGGCAGCGGCAGTGACGTCATCGACGCGGGGGGCGGCGGCTCGATGTTCCAGCCACAGACGATTCACGCCGGGGCCGGGGACAACACGATCACCAGCGCGGACGGCGTCGACGTCATCACCACGCTCGGCGGCCGCGACGTGATCGCCACACGCGACGGAACCAAGACCATTTCCGCTGGCGAAGGCGACAACGTCATCACGGTGCGGCATGCCCTGGTGGACATCACCACGGGCGGCGGCCACGACACGATTGCGGTCGGCACGGGACAAAAGGTCGTGCGTGCCGGCGGCGGCAATAACGTGATCACGCTGGGCGACGGCGACAGCGAGGTGGTCACGGGGGCGGGCGCCGACGTGATTACCACGGGAAACGGCACCGACCGCGTGTTTGCCGGCAGCGGCGACAACATCGTCGACGTGGGAGGTGGCTTTGATTTCGTCCAGACCGGTCCCGGCAAGGATCTGATCGTGGGCGGGACCGGGGATGACATCCTGCTGGCCGGGCATGGCGACGATCGGGTCCGCGGCCAGCAAGGACGGGATCTGATCGTGGGCGATCAGGGCGATGATTTGCTGGATGGCGGCGACGGCGAAGACGTCCTGTGGGGCGGCTTGCCAAGCGACGCCGCGGCCGCCTGGGGCATCGGCCAATTCAGCACCGCGCCGACGGTCGAGCAAATCCAGCAGACCTTCGGCTGGCTGGCGGCGTTCAATCCCGCGCTGGGCAGCGGATTTGCTTCGTTCTCGTGGATGACGGCGGCCGGCAAGGCCGCCCTGGGCGACCTGGTGCTGCCGAGCGGTTTTGTGGCCGCGGAGGATTATGCGACGACGCTGACCAGACGGCCGCGCTACCAGGCGCCGGCCGTCACTCCCGGCGGGCTGGTCTCGGCCAGCATGGACGGACGCAACACGGGCCCCGGCCAGCCCGGCGACGGGGCGGACCAGATCTTCGCGGGGGAAGGCACGGACTGGGTCTTTGCCGGCGGCGACGTGGACATCGTGGACGGCGGCGGCGGCACGGACTACCTGGACGGCGGCAGCCACAACGACCGGGTCCTGGGCGGCGACGGTGACGACGTGATGCGCGGCGGCCACAACGACGACATCCTCCGCGGCGGGGCCGGCATCGACCAACTGTACGGCGACCAAGGCAGCGACTTGCTGTTCGGCGACGTCGGCGACGCCACGGGTTCCCAGGCCGGCCAGCGGCTGTGGGGCGGGCCCGGCTTCGACACGCTGTACGCGTTTGCGCCCGGCTACGATTCGGCGGTCGAGAGCCTGCTGTGGGGCGACGAATTGATTGGCGGCAGCGACGGCGATTTGCTGTACGGGAACCTGCGGCGCGACCTGCTGATCGGCGACAGCGTCACGCAGCCGCTGGTCGGCGCCGACTTCTTGCACGGCGATTACGTCGAAGGCCCGCTGTACGCCCGCAGCGAATCGGCCGGGATCAACGGCGGCGGCGACTTCCTGCTGGGCGGTTTCGGCCAGGACCAGTTGTACGGCGGCGGCGGTCCCGACGTCATGTTCGGCGGTCCGGACAGCGACTGGCTGGAAGGCATGGACGGCGTCGACCAGAGCTACGGCGGTTCTGGCGTCGATATTATGGTCCTGGACGTCGATTCGCGGTACTCGGTGTTCGGCGATGCCTTTGACGGCCACTACGGCAACAATTCCCGCAACGATGCGCCGGACGACGGAGCCGTCGATATCGTGCTGGTCGAGGGCGACCGGCAGTTCCTGGGCGACGAGCGGCAGGTCAACGATCGCATCTGGATCACCGAGACCGCCGGAGTGGCGCAACTGAACGTCCACCTGGACTCGCTGGACGATCACGGGCAGCCGATCGCGGGGATGGCCCGCGACTTTGCGGTCAACTGGCGAGACGCCGCCGGAGTGCCGGTCGTCGAGCAGTTCCAGGTTTCCGGCCTGATGGGCAACGATGATCTGGCCGTCACGCTCAGCGGCGACTCGATTGCCCAATTGTCCGCCAACACGCCGGGCAAGCCGTGGCATACAGTGATCAGCGGCGGACCTGGAAATGACATCCTCCGTGGCTCCGCCGGCCGCGACCGCATCGACGCCGGTCCCGGCTCGGATGTGGCCTATGGCTTTGCCGGCGACGACCGGCTGTGGGGCGACTTCTTCAACGGCGACCCGCTGCTGGACACCGACGTCTTGTTCGCGGGGCAAGGCAATGACGACCTGATCGGCGGCAGTGGCAGCAACCATCTGTTCGCCTGGTCGCGGCATCCGGATCTCGATCCGACGACCGCCACGGTCCGGGATTTTCTGACCGACGGGCCGAGCGAGACCTTTGGGGTTTACGTCGACGCCAGCGGAGTCCTGTATGACGCACCCGGTCCTGGCCGAACGCTGGAGGACACGGGGCTGAACCGCGTGTTGGGATCGAGCAACCCGGCCGCGTCGATCAGTGACAATCCCGCAGTGGTCAGTGCCACTCGCTACGGCGACGTGCTGTACGGCGGCACGGGGCTCGATTTCCTGTACGGCAACGGCGGGGGCGGCGTTGCCGGCGACCTGCTGGTCACCCGCCACGGCACGCCGTTCGGCAATCGGGAGGACGACCTGGTGGCCGACGACCAGTGGAAGGAATATGCCAAGAGCACCACTGCCGCCTGGTACCTGGCCGGCTCGGCAGGCGACGACGAAATCGACATCGATTACGTCACCAACCCGTACAATCCGCTGTTTGGCCGCCACCAGGTCACGTTCCGGACGACCGGCTCCTTCGATCCGCGGTTCAACGGCTTCGATTCCTATTCGGCGTTCGACCGCGACGACCAGCGGGTACACAGCAACACCGATGACGTGCTGCTGGCCGACGGCGTCCGCACGCGGCCGAGTGCCAGTCAACCGAGCGGCGAGCAGCAGAACACCCTGGCCCGCATCCAGAGCTTTGGGGTCACGTCGACCGACATCGTGGCGCAGGTGTTCGGCCCGGAGGCCGACTTCCTGGCGATCATCATCGATGCCCTGGACGGGCACGACACCGTCACCGTGGGCGAAACGGTCCAGAAGACCGTCTGGGTCGATGCCGGAGCCGGTGATGATACGGTCGAGATCGAGCCGCAGGTTTCCTTCCTGCCGGACCGGACCGATCAAGTGGCGGACTTTGTCGCCGGCGACACGTTCGCCAACCCGCTGCGGTTCCGAAACGATGCGCCCGAACTGGCGGTCCCGCTGCAGGCCGGCGTTGACAACCGGACGTTGGCCCGCCACGCCGACGGCACGGTCGCGGCGCCGCCGATTCCGCTGGCCGGGAGCGCCGTGTTCGCCAACTTGACGATCGACAGCGCTCGGAGCGACGAGCCGGACATCGACTGGTACCGGTTCTCGCTGGCGGACGCGCCGTTGGCTGGGGACGTGCTGCGAGTCACTCCGACGTCGGGAATCAGCCGCGTCAATCTGCGTGTTGAACTGTACCAGGCCGACGGCCAGACTCTGCTGGCGTCCCTCGACAGTGCAACCAGTTCCGCGGGGTTGGACCTGGGCAACATCGCCAGTGGCCCGCTGCTGGCCGACGCTACGTACCTGATCCGCGTGGAATCTGTCGGCGCGATTCCCACGGGATACGAGCTTTCCTTCCAACTCGCGCAATCCACCGATACCGCCGAGCCCAATGACTCGATCGAGACCGCTCGCCCGCTGGAGGCAATCCATCATCTGGCAGAACTCACGGGGCTGACGCTGTCCAACGCATCCGACGAAGACTGGTTCCAGTTCGGGCTGCTCGAACCGACCAGCGGACAGCGCATCGCCGTCAACTCGTTGACGCCTGCCGCGGATATGCCGATGCGGGTCGTCGAGCCGGGGGGCGCGTTCCGCGTGGGGACGCTCAACGCGCAGGGACAGGCCGAGGTGTTGCTGCCCGCCACCAGCCTGGTCGTCCCGCTGGACGTGAACGCCGCCTCCCTGACGGGAAAACGGTTCTGGCTGGATCTGGGCAGCCAGGCACGGCTGGTGATCGACGGGGCCACGGGCGGCAGCTATCGCCTGAGTTTCGCGGGGGCCACGACGGCGCCGATCGCCTTTGATGCGGATGC
>CAIYOB010000765.1 GCA_903927685.1 uncultured Planctomycetaceae bacterium | reverse complement strand
GGGCTGGTGTCCTGCCACTCGTCGCTGTCCGCGTAGTAGCCGTGGTAGCCGTTGCTGACCATGACTCCCTTGCGGGCGGCGATTTGCAGGAAGCGGTCTTTCGAGGGGACGAAGCTGGCGAGGGCGGCGGGGCGGTCCCCGTGTCGCAGGGCGTCGCAGTAGGCGCGGATGAACTCCGCGGACGGCGCAGACGAACATCCAGAGCACGTCCCACAGGCGGCCTTTGACGTCCCGACCGGGGGCCAGCTGCTGGCCGTCGCCTTCGATCGGCGAGACGCAGTCCACAAAGGCCGTCGTGGTCATGGCGACCGGGATGGTGATGCCCGCTTCGCGGACCATCGCGGGGACCCAGGCGTCGGTCGTGGCGCTGAGGTCCATGAGGAGACCCAAGCGCGCAACTGGGACAAGTTCTTAGGCAGGCGGTGGCCTCGAACCCCCGGGATTAGCCAGGCATCGCAAGTGCCCGAGGTGGATGTGACCTGAGCGCACAAGGGCCAGTGAACGTCGGGGGGGGCAAGGCCCCACGCTCGCCTCCGACGTGGCGCAGTCGCCTGTCCGCGATCCGGCAGGTGTTGGCCGCGGCCCACGCCGCCCCAAGTCCGCGTGCAGAACCGTTCTCGACTGGCGATTGCGCGCTCACGCTCGCGCTCTGCGATAACTCCTCCGCGAAGAATGGCCAAAATAGATTCCAGAACTGACCAAAAACGCAATAACTGTCAGTCTTGCTCCCCCGCCGACAGGCTGTTAGTGTGAAGTGGTTTCAAATCTGCGGGAGGATAGGATCATGTTGTCAAACGGCCACCTACGGCTGCTCTTGTGGGATTTAGGGACGCGGCGGGACGAACTGAACGAGCCTCTTGGCATCGAGGAGCTGGCTGGCGTCGTAGCGGCCCGTCTGCCGATGGTCCACGTTCGTCTCCACTGGACTAGGTCTGAGGCGGACAATATCGACGAGCTGCTTGCCGGGGCGGATGTTGTCGGCTTGAGCGCCAAGGCGGGCAACGTGCAGTTCCTTGACCGCATTCTTGCGGCGTGGGACAATCTGCCGACCAAGCCCTTGGTCGTTATCGGCAACATGTTGGCGACGCTCGGCTACGAGGAAGTGCTGCATCGTTGGCCTCACGTGGTTTGCGTGCTGGGCGAGGGAGAGTCCGCCATCACAGGCATTCTGCAGGCGGTGCTTGCTGCCGGCGGGGACAGGCCAAGATTGGAGTCTGTTCCAAATCTCGTCTATGCAGATGCCGGAGGTCTCCGCACGACCAACCGACGCCAGGAAGTGCTGACCGAGCTGCCGCTGCCGCAGCGGGACTTCCTGCGCGATACTATCGCCAAGGGCGGGATCGTGCGAGTCGAGGCCAGCCGCGGGTGCGAGTGGTGCGCATGTACCTTCTGCTGCATCAAGGCAAAATATGGCGCACGAGGCTGGCGTCCTTTCCGCCAAGAACGGATCGTTGCTGATCTGGCGTCGATCTCCGAAGCGGGTGGTCGTCGCCCTTACTTCACCGACGAAGACTTCTTCGGACCCGACATGAACCACGTTCGCGGCCTTTGCGCGGCGATCCTGGAGGCAAAGAGCTGCCGCCGTGTCAACCAAGATATGAGGTTCTTCGTTTCGGCACGGCCCGGCAGCGTGCTGCAGGCCGCGGAAGACGGGACACTCGATCTAATGAAGGAGGTAGGCTTCCGCGAGGTTTTTATCGGGATCGAGTCCGGATCGCCCAGTCAGCTCCAGCGGTATGGCAAGCGCGGCGATGTGCCGAGCCACACGCAATCTGTGCGGGAGTTGGTAAGCCGCGGCATCGACGTGGACTTCGGGTTCATTCTCTTCGACCCAGAGATGACCCTGGATGAACTCAAGGAGAACATCCAGTACCTCGACGAACTCAGCCGACTCGTCTGCGATGCCCGCCCCACCAAGGATTTGCGGGTTCAGCCTTTCACGCACTTGCACGATAAGTACCAGCGGCTGGGAATCCTGAAATCGTTCGACCTCAACAAACTGGAGTATCCGTGGAGCTGTGAGGATAAGCACGTCG
>CAIYOB010000764.1 GCA_903927685.1 uncultured Planctomycetaceae bacterium | reverse complement strand
GTCGCGGATCCCGTGCCCGCGGACGTCCGCGTGATGACGATCCACCAATCCAAGGGCTTGCAGTTCGACATCGTGTTCCTGCCGGAACTGGATGCCGACCTGATCGGACAGAGTGAGCGCGTGGTCACTCATCGGCCGGAGGTCACACAGGGTGTCGACTGTGTCTGCCGCTATGCCAGCGTCGACATCCAGCAGCTGTTGCCGCCGGCTTTTCAGAAGATGTTCGAGGACGCGACCGATCGCGCGGTGACCGAATCGCTGTGCGTGCTGTACGTGGCCGTGACCCGGGCCGTTCACGCGTGCTATGCCATCATTCCGCCGTCGTCGGCCAGCGAGAAGACCTTGCCGCGCAACCCGGCTGGCCTGTTGCGAGCCGCGTTGGCGGATGGAGCCCGAGCCGAACCGGCGACGGTGCTGTACGAGCACGGCGATCCCGAGTGGTTTCGTGCCGGCGGAGCGGTTGCGCCGGCGGCTGCGGTCGGCGGGACCGGGGAAGCAGCGTCCCGGCCGGTGAGCGTTCACCTGGCGCCGCTGACCGGCGGGCGGCGGCGGGGCTGGGAGCGTGCGCGGCCATCGGGCCTGGAAGGGGGCGGCACCGTTTCGTTGCAGCACCTGTTGGCGACCTCGCGATCCGCGGCCTTTTTCCGCGGCCAACTGGTTCACGCCTGGTTGGAACAAGTCCAGTGGATCGAGGACGGCGCGCCGGATCCGGCCAGGCTGACGGCCGTCGCGCAGGAGCTGCTGGCTGCCGAGCCGGGGGCGGCGGTCGATCTGGCGGCGGAATTAGCCCGCTTCCAGTCGCAACTGACCGCGCCGCCAGTGGCGGAAGTCCTGTCGCGGCGGCGTTACGAGGACTTGGCGCAGATCGGGCTCTCGCGTGCGGCGCTCCGTCAAATCGGCAAGCGGCGTTTGACGCCCACCGCCCAAAACGAGCGAGGCTTCGCGATTCGCGACGGCGATCAACTGCTGACGGGCTTCATCGATCGCCTGGTCCTGCTCGAAGCGGGCGGCCAGGTGGTGGCGGCGGAGATCATCGATTTCAAGACGGACTTGTTCGACGCCAGCAATCCGCAGCAGCAGGCCGCCAAAGTCGCCTTCTATGCGCCTCAACTGCAGGCCTACCAGCGGGCGGTCAGCCAGATGACGGGTTGTCCCTTGGAACGCATCGTCGCCACGTTGCTGTTCGTCGAGGCCGGCCTGGTCCTGACGGTGGATCGCGACGCTACGAGGCTCGGACACTGAAACCAATCTCGGCGCCAATCGCCTCCGCGTACCGATAGAGCGTGTCCACCGTCGGGTTTACGTAGATGCCATTCTCCAGGCTGCTGACCGCGGATCGATCCATGCCGCTCCGCCCAGCCACATCTGCCAGACTCAGCCCCCGACGCAGCCGGTGCTCCTTCAACTGTGCAAGCATTGTCTGCAGGTCCAGATACTCGCCGTGCGACACGATTTCGGTGACGTCGCCGCTGGATTGGAGTTCGTCCAACCCAGGCTTGTCCCGCTGGAACCTGGCCCGAATCTCAGCCAGTCGCCGCAGGTCTTCCGGCGTCCGCTCGATCTTGCGGTGAACTCGGTTTTCGCTCATCTTCGCCTCTAACGCCCAGGTTCTGGGGCCTCGTAGGCAGTAACTGGGTAGGCAACCAGCGGATCCCGATCGACCAGTTCCCAGATGACGGCCAGGTAGCGACCGTGCCCCGTCCAGCCAAACGTGATCGGTCGGCCGCTCGAGTTGCTGTAAGCCGTCTGGCTATGCCGATCTCTCAGGATTTCTTCGACCTCGTCAGGGGTCACGCCGTGCTCCGCAATGTGCTGCAAGTTGCCGTGGGGGTCGTCCTCCAAATCCCAAATGACTTGCACCCACATGGCAGTCTCTGCTCCGGCCGACCACTTCCCCCCGTTGCAGAATACTACGATTCCCGGCCCACAGAGTCAACGGGCTGACTCGTCAGATGGGGGCGCCCAGCTGCCGCTGGGCCTCGTAGGCGGCGATCGCGACGCTGCAAGCCAGGTTCAGGCTGCGGACTTCGGGACGCATCGGGATCCGCAGGCAGCGGGGCGCGGCCGAATCCAGTAGCGACGGCGGCAAGCCTTGGGTTTCGCTGCCGAAGACCAGCACGTCGCCGGGGGCGAACGCGGCCTCCGTATAGAGCCGCTGGGCCGTTTTCGTGAACAGCCACGGCTCGTGGTCGGGCAGCCGCTGGCGGAGGGCTGTCCAATCGTCCACCGCTTCCCAATCCAGGTGCTGCCAGTAGTCCAGGCCAGCCCGCCGCAGGTGCCGCTCGTCCATGCGAAAGCCCAGCGGGCGCACCAGCCACAGCTTGGCGCCCAGCGCGGCGCAAGTGCGGCCGATATTCCCGGCGTTCTGGGGGATTTCGGGCTGATACAGGACGACGTGCAAGAGCGGTTCGGCGGGCATGCGGGGCGAGTCTCCTTGCCTGGGTTGGTATCATCCGTCTTCCGCAAAGCGATCGATGTCTGCGCGGGTCATGCGTTGGTAGACGCCCCGCGCGACATGATAGTCAACCTCTTGGTGGTTCCACTGCAGCAGCACGGCGGGCAAATCCGCGACCTTCACGCGTTGCAAGCCGGCGCGGTCCCACGCTTCCATGCGCCCCTGGTGCATCGCCAGCAGTTCCGGCCATTCCCCGTCTTCAAGGACGCGCACTTCGCGGTTGGGCGGCGGGTCCAGCTCGGCGATGTGCCGCTGAGTAACCAGCAGCCGGTTGTCGGGCAGGACGGTCGTCAGCACCACCTCGAACAGCTCCTCGTCGCTGAACGGCTCCTCGTCGGGCGCCAGCCGGATCCGGATCCGGGCGTATTGCAGCGACACCACGATCAAGCCCGCGGTGTCGCACAGGGCCAAGCCGAACCCTTCCTGCCGCCCCAGCATCGGCAGCGTGTACAGAAACTCCGCGGCGAATCCGCTGTCCGCTGCCTGTCTCCGCCACGGCTCCATCTGCCGCTGGACATGTCTCGGCAAGTCGTTCCAGGTCAGCGGGATCAGCCGCTCGGCGCGGGGAACGGGGATGATCGCCTCGTCGTACCAGCCGAGGGGCGCCAGGTACTTCAAGAGGCAGGCCTGCCACAACGATGCGCCGCGCCGCAGTTCGCGCAGCCGCAGGCGGCTCAGGCGAATCCGATAGAAGACGACCCCCGCGATCTCGTCCGCGCGCAGCGGCCGCAGAGGTCCAAAGCGGTCGGGCCGTTCGTCCTCCTCGCCCGCATCATCCGCGGCGGATACGCACAGCCCCGCTTGCTCCAATTGCTCGATGGTTGGATAGCCAAGGCGAGTCAGGACTTGGTCCAAAATCGACCGTTTTTTCGGCAGGGACGGCCCGGCTGGCTGCGGGGCGACATCCATTCCATCCGTCACGGCGAACAACAGTGCCGAGCGCCGCCAGGCCCGCACGGCGGGAATCAGCACGGCCAGGATCACCAGAACGCACCCGACCAACGCAGGAATCGTGCGTAGCCACGTGGCTACCGCGATGGCACTCAGCGTGACCAGGACCAACACGCAGCCGCAGCCCACGCTGGCGTGCCTCGAATCCCGGTGAATGCCATCGAACATGGCACGCGGATCCCAGCGTTCCTCGTCCAGCAACCGCGTCACCAGCGGAGCCAGGCAGATGGGAACGTCGTCGCGCGAAGCTGCGGCGGCTTGCGGCTCGACCGGCCGCGGTCCCCGCTCGAAAGCTCCTCCTGCTTTCGGCACGGCGACCGGCGTTCCGATTGCGAGCGGCGCGTCCTCGGCGGTGGTCGCCTCCGGGCGATTGAGTCCGAGTTCAGCGGCGATGGTTCGGATCCCAGCCTCCGCAGAGCGGATCTCCCAACCCGGCCAAGTCTGCTGCAACAACTGCGCGTGCAAGTGCCGCTCGGCCGGATCCTGCTCGCCGTCGCCCGACTCAAACCAAGTCAGCCGGCGCCGGTCCCAGTCGATCAGCGCGGCGCCTCCACAGTCGGCAGGCTCCAACAGTTGATCCGCGGCCTGGAAGGTGCGCGCGAAACGAGTCGTCTCGTCAGGCCCCCAGAAAATATCCTCCGCCAGCGAAATCGCCCCCCAAGGACTGTAGAAGATCTGCGTGCGGCCACCCCGGCGGAGTACGTAATTGGCTTCATGTCCCATCGCGGTTCCACCGTGTCAAACAAGGCCAACGGCGGCGCTCAGTCGTCCAGTGGCTTGCGGATCCATTGGACGCGCGGACTGGCGGCGGCGTTCTGAGCGCGAAAAACCTCGGCGACGTAACGTTTCGAGCCGGCTTGGCCGGGCACTCGGAAGCTGTCGCCTTTCTGCAGGATCGGACGGGCTTCACGCATCTCGCCAAACGCTTCCGCACCCGCGGCCTGGCAGGGGAACCAGCGGCCCTGGCTGGCGGTTGTCTGCAAGTAGAATTCCGGGTAGCAGTGGCCGGGGATCCAAACCGAACGGGCCGGGATTCCGTTGGCTCGGCACAGGGCGATGAACAGCGACGTCAGCTCTTCGCAATCGCCGTGGCCAGCCCGCAGCGCCGTCAACGCTCCCTGCAGTTCCTCATCGAATTCGTACCGCACGTTGGCCCGCACCCAGTCGTAGATCGCCTTGACCTTGGCCCAGTCGGTAGGTGCCTGCAGCCCGATCTCGCCCGCCAACCGCTTGATCTCCACGTGCGTGGTCTCGATCGACGGGCTGACGCCCAGATACGGAGTGAGTTCGGGCGTCTTGCGGGCGGGCCGCTTCCAGCCGTCCGTTTCGTCCGGCGCAACAATGTCGCTTTTGACCACCTCGAACGTCACCAGCGCCGTCGCCGTATCGCCGGCGGCCAACTGCGGGATCACGACCTCCATTTGCTGGACGCCGCCCGGCTCGAGTGTCCGAAACTTGACCGACCGCACCTGGCCGGACAGATCCTGGCTGAGGATCTCGACCTGCTGTTCCGGCCAGTCCATCGGCACCGGCAGCGTCGCCACGATTCCGCTGCAGGCCCCGGGGGCCTCGACGCTCAGCCCGATCTGCCAACGCTGCGTGCGCGGATTCTCCAGCCGCACGGTTTCGTCGGCCTCGGCCCCGCACGACACGCTGGCCAGCAGCCACGCGGCGGCGAACGCAAGACGAGTGCGGATCGGCATCATTGGAAGGACTCCGGATCAATTGGCAGGCAGCACCTTGCGGATGAATTCGACTTGCGGCTGGCCGGGGCCTTTGCCGCTCAGGTACTCGGGAACAAACCGCTGCGGATTCGGTTCGTCAGGCACTTTGATATTGTCGCCTTTTTGCAAGATGGTGCGATGGTCGGACATGCCGCCGAACTCTCGCGTTCCGGCCAGTTGGCAAGGAAACCAATAGCCCGTGCCTTCCGGATCCTGCAGATAGAATTCGGCATAGCAGTTATCCGGCACGAAGACGGTTCGCGCCGGAACGCCGCTCGCTCGGCACAGGGCGATGAACAGACTGGTCACGTCGTCACGATTGCCGTTGCCATCGCGCAGGGCGGCCACTGCGCCTTTCAGCTTTCCGTCCTGAAGCTTAATGTTCTCGCGGACCCAATCGTACAGGGTCTGGATCTGTTCCCAAGCCGACCCGTTGTCCGGCCACAGTTCTTTCGCTTTGTCCCGAATCGAGGGATGCCGGCTTTCGATCAAAGGACTGGCGGCCAGTTCCGGCCGGATCGCGGCCGGCAGATTCTTGGGAATCAGGTACTGGGCCGGATCGTCCGGCGGCAACATCGAACTGCGGGTGATCTCAAAGGTCACCAGGGCGGTGGCGACCTCGCCGGGCGGCAACTGCTGGATGAAAAACGGCATCTGCCGCACGCCGCCCGAATCGCGCAAGTTGCCGACGCGGACCAGCGGCGAGACCTCCTCATTCACCACACGCACCTGCTGTTCCGGCCAATCCTTCGGTACCGGGACCGAGCCGCGCACGGCCGAGCAGGGCAAGCCCCTCACGGTGATTTTGACGCCGACCTGCCAGCGCTGCGTCACCTGCTTGTCCAGGCGGACTCCTTTGGCCGGCGTTTGCGGCGCGAACTGAGCGGTCGCAACGCCGGACATCAACAGCAGCAATCCAGCGGACAGACGAGAACATGACCTCGGCATGGTTTGTCTCCGGCACAAGGAACCTGACGCGCAGATCGAGCCGCCCCGATTTCCCGCTCGGAGGCGTGTCAGGCTGGATTAGACCAATCTCGGGAGCCGGGATCAAGACAGACTGGATCAAGACGGACGCTCTCGAGTCGCGCCGGCCGAGACGCGGAGGATCACGCCGCCTGCGCCGGGGCGGCCCGGATCTGCGCCAGCCGCGGCGCGGCTGGCGCTGGGGGGCGTCGCTCAAGTGCTGCTGCGATCCGGGCCGGGCAGCGGCAGGTCGTCCACCTTGGTGGGTGCCCGCGTCGGCGCCGGGACGTACTGAACGCCCGCATCCGACGGGGAATAATAGTTGGTCGAATCGCAGCATTCGCCGCCTTCGATCACCTCGTAGCATTCCTCATTCTTGTTCTTGTTGCAGCAGAACAGGCTCGGCCAACCGCTGTTGCAACCGGACAGTCCGACCAGCAGCATGCCGACCGCGGCCAGATGGAACATACGCTTCATGATTTCGATCTCCCTCGCTCTAAACGTTACAAACCTCACTCCCCTCTGCGGGCCAGACAAATCTAGCTTGCTGCTCATGATGTGCAAATGAAGCGGTTGCGTTTTCTCAGCAGGGTTTGCTTTCTGCAACACCAAACGCGGAACGTAGGGTAAAATAAAGTACGCGGACGTTCGCTCCGCGCCGTTCGTGCAGGGTTCTCTTCATGTCACGCAGGCCGCATCACGACCATGCGAGTTCAGACGGTGTTTTGCTGGTTACTTCTGCCTTGCTTGGCGGGCGCGTCGCCGACAATGGCGGACAGTCCGGACGCAACCGGGCCGGCTGTGCAAAAAGACGCTCCGGGGGCCGGCCAGGAGCGTTGCCTCCCGGCGGTCCAGCCGGACTCGCTCTGGCTGGTCAGTACGCGCTGCCTGAGCCGCTGCGGCGTAGCCCCACCAGCGCTCGATGACTTCCGCGTCGTGCGGTACGATCCGAGCCACGGGTGCCAAGCGGCCACTTGGGCGGAGGCGGACGGCGAGGAATTGGCCGTCACGACGGTCATCTACGTCCACGGGAATCGGATTGAATCCGACGAAGTCCTACACCGCGGCCTGGTCGCCTATCGCGCCCTACGGCGCATCGCTCCTGACGCCCCGCCGCTGCGCTTCGTAATCTGGTCGTGGCCCAGTGACAAGGTGCCTGGCCCGCACCCGCGGCGCGACGCCCAGGTCAAAGCAGCACGGACACACTGCGAGAGTTTCTTTCTGGCGAGCTTCATTGCCCAATTGGATTCGGACACGCCGTTGAGCCTGCTGGGCTACAGCTTTGGCGGGCGCATTGTCTCTGGGGCCTTGCACCTGACGGCCGGGGGAACGCTGGGCCGGTACGAGTTGGAGGACGACACACCCCGCCTGCCGCACTCCATCCGCGCCGCGCTGCTGGCGCCGGGGATGGACAACCACTGGTGGCTGCCGGGAGCCTATCACGGCGAGTGCTTTGCGCAGGTCGACAGGTTGCTGTTGCTGTACAACCCACGCGACCCCATCCTCCGCCTGTATCCCCGCGTCGAGCCAGGACGGAGCGCCCAGGCGCTGGGCTACACCGGCTTCTGCTGGACGAGCCGCCTGGGCGAGAACGCCGATCGGCTGGAACAGGCGAACGTCGCCTGCCGGATCGGCAAGACGCACGAAGAAGACGCCTACTTCGCGTCACAGGCGAACCTGCGCGACATCCGCGCGATCCTCCTGCCTCCGTGAGGCGCAGATTCGCATCCTCCGCCCCGGTCTTCCTCCCGCTGAAGAAGTGTAATTTGCCTAGATTGCGCAAGTAATACGAGCGGCGGCAAATACCAGTCTTTGCCGCAATTTAGGCAAAACAACGTCGGTCAAGCGGGCCCGCCGCCGAACCAAGAAAAACGCCATCCTTGGTGTTGCGCAGCTTCCCTGCGCGAACAAGGAAGGGTAAACTACCGCCCAGCGCACTCGACCCGTGGCCAGCGACGTCCGCGGCGGGGGTGAGGCGGCGCGGGTCTTCCGAGTTGTGTAGAGAGGCGATTTTCTGCTATGGCACAAATGCTGTTTTACGACAAGGTGGTTCCGGTTTCCTCGCAACGGCACCGGGATTTGAGCATTGAACGGGTTGACTTCGGCTTTGCAGCCAAGGTGAATTCCGTGCCTTTGACCGCCGTGGAAGTGCCGCTGGCGGCACGCGAGTACACGATCGTATTTGCGGGCACGGACGAAGCGGTCGCCCCCGTGGTCGTGTTGGGCGTTGCGGATTCGCAGAATCTGTACCTGGACGAGAACAAGGCTTGGAAAGCCGACTACGTTCCGGCTTTCGTGCGCCGTTATCCGTTCGTGTTCGCTCAGGGCCAGGAGCCCAACCAGTTCACGCTGTGCATCGATGAAGACTGGGCCGGCTGCAATCGCCAGGGACGCGGCCAGCGTCTGTTCGACGACCAGGGCAATCAGACGACTTACCTGCAGAACATGCTCAAGTTCCTGGGCGACTACCAGGCCCAATTCGTCCGCACGCAGGCGTACTGCAAGAAACTGAAAGAAATGAATCTGCTCGAGCCGATGCAGGCCCAGATCGTCCTGCCTGGCGGCGAGAAGCGGCAACTGGGCGGGTTCCAGGGCGCCAGCCGCGCCCGGATCAAGAGCTTGTCGACGGAAAAGTTGGCCGAACTGGTGAAGTCGGACGAGCTGGAACTGACCTACCTGCAGATCGCGTCCCTGAACAATCTGGGCTCGGTCGTAAACCGCGCCGTGCCGAAAAAGGCCAGCGAAGTCCAGGAGTAGTCGAAACCCGTGCGGATGCGAAAGCGGTGATCGCTTCAAACAGAAAACCCCGGCCCGAAGGCCGGGGTTTTTTTGTCAGGCAGGCCTGTCCCGCCAGCTCACGGGAGGATTACATTGATCAACTCGTCCAGCGTGTCCAGCGCGTCCGCATTTGCATCGTTCCAGTATTTCGTCAGCAGGTCCTGAAGCGCCTGCTCGACCGGGTCCGGGGGCGTGTTATTGATCACGCCGCCTCCGAACCCGACGTCAACCAGATAATCGCCGGCATCGCGATACAAGTAGTCATAGCCCGCATCGCCGTACAACCGGTCTCGGTTGCCTCCGCCGGAGATCCAGTCGCTGCCGTCACCGCCCCGGAGCAGCGGGTCGTCGCCCACTCCACCCGCGATCCAGTCGTCACCGACGTCCCCATAGGCCCGATCGGCTCCGGCGGCGGCGAAGATCCGGTCGTGGTCCAGGCCACCGTAGATGATGTCGTCCGCGGCACCGCCCACCAACAGGTCGATGCCGGCGCCACCCGCGATGTACGCTCGTCCCGTCCCGGCGCGAACATTGTCGTTGCCCGTGCCGGCGTCCAAGGTGGTTTGCTGGACGATGTCCTCTGTAATCCGCACGATGTCGTCGCCGCCCCGGGCAAAGACGTCCACGCGGGATAGCGTCGGCACCCCGAACATGGCGTCCAAGATCGGGGTGTTGTACTTGATTCCCGTCGAGGTGAGGTTGGCGCCGCCGTTGTAGGCCCCTTCGACAGTCCCGAAGTAGATGGCCTTGGCGTCCGAGGCGGTCCCGCCGGTATCGTCATCCACCGCAATCAACTCGCCGCACTC
>CAIYOB010000763.1 GCA_903927685.1 uncultured Planctomycetaceae bacterium | reverse complement strand
GTCAGCCTTGCGGAAGGCGACGGTCCGTTGTTTCACGAACTGACGCACGTGCTGATGGATGCCGATTTTCCCGGCGCTCCGCCGTGGCTGCAGGAGGGCTTGGCGACGCTGCATGAGGCAGTGGAACTGTCGGCGGGACCTGGCAATGCATCGCCAGCCGGTCCCGCCTCGCCGGACGTCGCCAGTCTCTCGCTCGCTGGGCGTCCTGCGCCCGGCCTGACGCCGCTGCCTAACTGGCGCGGAACGGTTCTGCGCCAAGCAATGGCCGGGGATCGCTTGCCATCCCTCGAAGCATTCACCGCCCGGGCCTCGTTTCGCGGCGCGACCGAGGCATTGGACTACGCCTGTGCACGGTACCTGTGCCTGTTCCTGCACCGGCGGGGAATCCTGCCGCGGTACTACGCCGCCTTGCGAGAGCGAGTGGACGACGATCCGACGGGCCGGCAGACGTTGCTGGACGTGTGCGCGGCCTCGGATTGGAATTCGCTCGACGCCGAGTTTCGGGCCTGGTGGGAGGCTGACGAGAATTCTCGGCCTTGCGACGCCCTTTCCATTTCGGCGGCAAACGGTACAGTTCCTGAAGGAGGAATCAACCGTGAAAGAAACCGATCCCCTGCTCAAGGGCCTGGAGAATATCGTCTGGTGGGCGGTTAATGTCTTGAAATGCCCCTACCAGATCGGCGACCGGGTCGAAGTCCGCGCGGAGCAGGGCGTCCGCCGCGGGCACGTGATTAGCTTCATGATGAAGCGGATCGACGATATGGCTTTCTTCCTGGAAATCGAATGCGACGACGGCGAGAAGCTGACTCCCAAACGGCCCGTGGATATCGTGCGGAAACTCCCGCCCGGAGCGGAACAGGACCCAGCGCTGCTGGACGCAAGTCCCACTCAGGCAGGAACGAACGGCGATGCCCAGCCGCACGATGTTGAGTGACGGATTCGTCATGGCCCTGGAGCGTCTCGTGCCTGGCCGTCCCCGTGCTGGTCCGCCAGATTTCGCAGCATGTGCTTGATGTCCAACGTGCCGCGGATGGCAACGTAAATCGTAACGCTGGAGTACCACACCAGGACGGCTAGCGTCAGAAACGCCCAGAACGGATGGTTGCTGAGCATCGCAATCGGGTTCATCCCATGTCTCCTTGGTTGCCTGCGCGGGCGACGCGGTTGCGCCGGCTCAGTTCGCCTCGCGCGGTTTGAGCAGCGAGCCCACCACCATCGCCAGTCCTGCGGCCAGGAACGTGCTGATATTCACGAAATTATCGCCGACATAATACTTGGCCAGCCCCATCTCGACCAACTTGCCGTCTTTCACGACCTCCAATCCCGCGTCGTCAAGCACGGGCACCTGGACGAACAGGTTGAGCGACAACGCCAGCACCGGGATCACGGCGCCGACGACGATGGCGCCAATTGCGCCCCAGTTGTTGGCCCGCTTCCAATAGCAGCAGGCAATCAGCAGTGTTGACATGCTGGCCAGGTAGATCGAGCCCGTCGTCTGCAGGTATTCCCAGAGGTTGCCCTCCAACTTGTACCACAGGCCCCAGAACAGCAGGAACAGTCCGATCAGAGCTACGATGCACCGGTTCCACAGGATCCCCTTCTTCTCCGACCAGCGAGTGCGGCGGAAGGGCGCCAAGATGTCGTTGTAAATCACGCTAGATCG
>CAIYOB010000762.1 GCA_903927685.1 uncultured Planctomycetaceae bacterium | reverse complement strand
GTTGCGCGAGAAGAGCCTCGCCGTCGCTCCCACCCAACGGCCCGGGAGACGGCTGGCCGCCGACCGTCGGCGACTTTGGTACGCGGGGGCGACGGCCGTCGCCCTGACGATCGTCCTGTTCGGTCTGACGGCGCTGAGGAATCGGTATCCGCAGCCGATGGCCGAAGGCGATTTCCAGGTCATCCGCGACGGTCAGCAGGTGAGTGCGGGCCAACGGGTCGAGCGCGGGGAGAAGATCATCGCGGGCCAGGGTGAGGCCGAATTGCAGTTGGGCGGCTATTGTCACCTGGTGCTGCAGCCGCATACAGAGCTTGTCCTCAACGGCCAACGGGGCGCCGAGGAGGTGGAGCTGCGGTCCGGCAGTCTCGCCTCGCGTATCGTGCCGGGACGGGGGGCCTTCACGTGCCGCACACCGCTGGGAATTGTTCGAGTGTTAGGTACCGAGTTTGTTACCAAGGTTGAGTTTCCCGTTTTAGAAGAAGGAGAAGAACCCATGGAAAAAACGATTCTCGTCACGGTCGCAGTGGTTTCCGGCATCGTCGCGTTTGATCTTGCCGGACAGTCGGGCACGCTCGCCGCGGGAGCAAGCCAGACGTTCTCGCAGGCAGAGGCAACGCAAACGAAGACCGGCGTCGTCAGGAGCGTGGATGTCGCAGGAAAGAAGATTGTCGTCATGGTCGCCAGGGAACTGACGTTCACTCTGACCGAGAGCACGAAGATCCGCCGCGGCGACGACGCGAAGAAACTGGATGACATCAAGGTGGGCGACAAAGTGGCGGTCGAATACACCCGGACGGACGAAACCCGCACCGCGAAAACGATCGCCATACTCGCGGAAGAAGAAGAGGATTCGGAGAAGTCGGAGGGCGCCCAGACGAAGGAGGGCGAGGTGAAGAAGGTGGACGTTGCCGGAAACAAGCTCGTCGTCCTGGTCGCCCGAGAACTGACGTTCACCGTGACCGAGAAGACGAAGATCCGCCAAGGCGACGATGCCAAGACCCTTGCCGACGTCAAGGTAGGCGATCGGGTGAAAGTGAGTTACAACCGCACGGGCGACAACCGCGTGGCGACGAACGTCGCCATCCTGGGAACCGAGAAGAAAGACTGATCCGCAAAGAAAAGTCGGTGGCATGAATAGCTTGCTTCGACACCTGGCAACGGCGTTACTGATAACAAAGGAGCTGATGATGAACCGTCAATTGATGGTCCTGGGGGTCCTGGCCGTGGCGGCCCAAGCGATCTCTGCGTGGGCTGGTGAGGTGACCGTTGTGACCACCCTTCCGGCGCAGGTGGGGACGAATTTCAAGTCCAATATCGATTTGTCCGGGGCCGTCGGTCTCGAGCACGTCGTCAGCTTCAACGGAGGGGGCGTCGTCGTGTACGACAAGACCTCGGGAAAGGTCATCGAACGCCTCTCGCAGAGCGAGTTCTGGAACGAAAAGGTGGCCGCGAGCTATTCGATGGATCCGGAAGCCAAGTACAACGATCCCAAATTGATCGAGGACGGCGTTCTGCTCCAGGAGGGGTTCATTGACGACCCCAAGTGCGATTATCTCTATCCGTCGCTGGCATTGGACCGCGCGGGCAATCTCGGGATCGGCTGCTCGCGGGTGTCGCAGACCGAGTATCCCTCGGTCTACGTGATGATGCACGCCGCCACCGACCCGCCGAATACGATGCGTCCGCCGGTCTTGGCGGTGCCGGGAACAACGGCTTACACGTGGGGGACCAGCAATCCCGCCTGGTGCCACTACTCGTCGACGTGCGTCGATCCCTCAGACCCCCATCTGCTCTGGACATGCCAACCGTTCTCCGCCAGCCAGATCGACAAGGAATGGTGTACGGCGTGGGTGGCCTTCAAGTTGTCGATCGATCCGGCCCTGCATCCGGGCACGGTCCTCACGAGCGAGTCGTCTCCCGCCGAGAGCGAGGCGTTCACGGGCACCGCGGCGAGGACGGGCACGTTCAAGCGCCCGTTGCTGATCGTGGACGGCCAGCGGCACGAGTTGCAGGCGTCGGACAAGGCCGACGCCTCGGTGGCCGCGATGCTGGCCAAGTTTTCCGATGGGGATACGGGCACGTACATCGTCCAAGGAACGCGGGGAACCGTCAACCGCGGAGACGGCATCATCATCGACAGCATCACGCCGGCCGCTGATTCGTCCAACCGGCCCAGTCCCGCGGCATCGCCACCAGCCGGTCTTTTGTACCAGTACGACACCTACGACTACGCCGAGACAGCTGCGCGAGGAATCATCAAGCGGTACCGCCTTGCCATCCCCAAGAACCTAACCACTGTCAAAGGTATCCTGGTGGTATCGAATTGTGCAGGGGGAGATTCTCGCGACTGGTATACGAATGGAACCTCGTACGAACCGTTCATCAACCTGCACGATTTCGCGTTCGTCGGCGGCACGCGGGACTGCTCGCACTTCGAGGCTTACGAGGCGTTTGTGAAAGCTCTGTCGGTTTGGGCAGAGGCTTCCGGGCATCCTGAGTTGATCCATGTGCCGTATGTCACAACGGGCTTGTCTGCCGGCGGAGGATTCGCCAGCACCCTGGTGACGAAGTGTCCGGAGAAGGTGATCGCCGCCGTCATCCAGTGTTCGCGCCTGAACCTCACTGTCTTTACCCTGCCGAAGTACATCTCCGCCCCAGTCCCAGTCCCCGACGCGGTCCTCCGCACGCCGGTCCTGTCCGTCACAGGCGAAACGGAGAATCTTGCGTCCGTCTTGACGCCACCCCTGGAATCCTATCGGCCCGTCGGCGCCCTGTTTGGATGGGCCGAGATTCCGGGAAGAGGGCACGAGTATTGCGGTCAGGAAGTGATTGCGATGCCATATCTCGAGGCGGCCCTCAAGTTGCGATATCCTTCGACGGGCGACGTCCGGGGGGCTCCGCTCAAATTGAAGCAGCTCGACCCGATGAGCGGTTGGATCGCCGACAACACCACGTGGAAGAGCGGCCTGACCCGCATTTGTCCGGCGCGGCAATTCACAGGCGACCTCAAGCAATCCAGCTGGTTGATGAATCAAGATCTGGCCTACATCTATCGAGCGTACGCCACCTATGACCGTCCGCTTAGGATCACATTGCCGGGACAGGACAACATCTACTCCCCAATCCAAGCTGCGGGATCAAGCCTGACGATCCCCGTGGACGCGAGCAAGTTTCCGGACTGGAAGAAGCTCGAATTCTATGATGGCGCAATGTTGCTCGGGAGCATTACCTCCGGCTCGCCGGAGTATGAAGCCACCAATCTGACGCCTGGATTCCATACGTTCAGCGTGCTCGGCACCGACCCTTCGGGCAACGTGCGACCGTCCAACTGTGCGATGGTCGCCGTGCACAAGTGAGCGTGGAGAGGCTCACTACAGGGCAAGTCTCGTAATCTCCACCTGCTCGCGGCCTCGTTCCGTCGAAACCCGAAGCGTCAGCGAGGACGGGCGGACCCTCCCCGGCCGCTACCGCGTCCGACCCTCCCGCTTGCGGGAGGGTGAAGTGTGCTGAATCTTCCGCTTGCGGGAGGGTGAAGCGAGGGCAGCGTCACTGGCCGGCTTGATCCAGGGTGACGATCGCGGCCAATGTAGCTTGGACCGTCAGCGCCGCGTTGGGGACGTCGACGCGGTCGGGTACGTCGCCTTCGCCGTGGTAATGGGGATCTCCGTAGGGCCACGAGCCGATGTTGACGACGGCGGCTCCAAAGCCGGCGCGGACGAACGAGCCGTCGTCGTCGCCCGGTCCTGACCGTTGGACCGAACGCTGCTCCAGACCGATGGTAAAGCGGGTATTCACGGCGCTCATCAACTGGGCCAGTCGCTCGCCCGCCGGTTCCGTGTACGCGGTCACGTTGACTTTCTTGCCGGCGGCGGTCTGTTCGTCCGGCTTGGCTCCGATGCCATCCAGATTGAAGACGGCCACGATCTGGTCGCCCCGCGACTTGGCGTTCTGCGCCGCGGTGACGCTGGTCCAGGGCGTGTGCTCTTCGTTGCACAGCAGGAAGCGAATCGTGCGTTCGCTGGAATATTCGCCCAGCACACACGCGAGCTCCAACACGCCGACGGTGCCGATCGCGTTGTCATTCGCCCCGGGGGAATCGATCCAGCTCTGCGAGTCCTTGTGACCCAGGACCAAGATGATCTCTTGCGCACGCGAGCGGCCCGGTTTTTCGGCGTACAGATTGTAGGCCGTGTACCACGGATCCTCAGGCAGCGGCCGGGAGTACTGATGTTGCTTGGGCTTGTTGACGTCCCGCCGGAACGCCTGCACCTGGACGGCTTCGCGCTGGACGCGGTAGCCCCACGATTCCAGACGGCCCGCCAGATAGTCGTCGGCTTCGTGCAGCGTGGACTTGTCGTGGCCCGGCAGGGTGTAGTTCAATTTACGATAAGGCAGCGGATCCTTGGACAAGTAGAACAGGTGTTTCGACATGCGGACGGCGTCGACCGCACCGATCAGGCCGCGGATCCTCGCCGCGGCGGACGGTTCGTCCCAAACCTGAGCCCAGGCTTGGGGAACCTGGACCGCCGGCGGAATCTCGGCCGCATCCCCGCGGACAACCAAGCTGCACCAGATGGCCAGGGCCAAGACGGCGGGGACGATTCTCGAACGGTGCATGGTCGGCTCCTTGCAATGAAAGATAGGCGGGACAACGGGCACTTGGTATGATAACGCCGCCTGAAATCGATGTCACTTGGTCGAGGACCGTTCATGCCAACGCGGGTCTGGGTGTGGGGAATCCTGGGAGCACTGGCCGGGGGAGCGACGCAGGCGGCGACGATCTGCTATACCGCCTGCGATTCGCTCGACGGTTGGTCGGTGCACGTGCTGGCGGACGCTACCGCTCGGCCCGTCCGCGACCCGCTGACCGGGCCGTGTGTCCAACTCGCCTCCCGCGGCGGGACCGTGTTGCTGAGCCGCGAATTGCCGCTGACTGCCGTGCGCGGGTGTCGCGTCAGTGTCAGCTGCCTGGTCAAGACCGAGGGCGTGGTTCAAGGCCCGCAGTTGGTCAGTGCGGCCAAGCTGCATCTGGCGGTCGAGACGCCGGGGGGCGTCAAGCACAGCAGTGCTCGGTTCACGGGGACCCGCGAGTGGCAGCGTGAAGGCTTCACCGCCGACGTCCCTGCCGATGCGCAGCGCGCGGTGTTGAACGTGGGCCTGGAAGCCTGTGCCGGTCAGATGCGGGTGGCCGGACTGTTGGTCCGCAACGACCAACGGGGCGTCCGGCCCCTGCCGCTGGCCGCGGTCGCCAACGCGGTGCACGGGCAACTGGGCTTGCCGGCCCTGCCGAGCGGCCGCATCGAGTGGAATGGAATCCCGTTCGAGATCCTGGACGCGGCTCGCAACGAGAGCGGCGACTGCCTGCGGCTGGCCGGCGCGGGGCGCGAGGACTGGCCTCGAGCCACCGCGGCGCCGATCCCCGTGGCGACCGGAGCGACCGCGATCTATATCCTGCATGCGACGCTCGGCGACGCCGCGCCGCCGGCGGGCGCGAGCGATACACCATGCGCGATTTGGACCGCCAAGTATGTCGGCGGTTATGAAGCCAGCCTGAGCGTATTCGAAGGCCGCGAGATCGGCCGTGTCGGCCAGACGGGTGAGGACATGGCGAATTGGCAGGTGGCCTGGACGGGCCCGGAGGAAGCCGGCCGGCGGACGACCTGGGGCGTGACCAAGTGGACCCTGTACAACGACGCGATCGTCGAGTCCGTTTCCTGCCGTGCGTATCGCGGTTCGCCCAGCGTGGTGTTGGCGCTGACGGCCGTCGAGGAGCCAGCGCAACTGCGCGAGCCGGGAGGGGAACTGTTGGACGATGAAGTGGAAGGAGAAGGCGGTGAGTAGCGACAAGTCGCCGGGCGGCGGAATCGCGGGCGGGCTCAAGCTCCTGCTGCTGATCAGCCTGCTGGCGTGGGGCACGTGGTCCGCTTGGCAACTGCGGCAGGCTCGTCAAGCCGGCGCTGCGCTACGCGACGTCCTCCTCGGCCAGTGGCTGGCCGCCCCCGCCTCGCCCGCGGCCAAGCACCCCGCCGTGCTGACGGCGGTCGAGCGGTTCGGCGCGGGACAGTTTGGCGAAGCCGGGCAGTTGCTGGCGCCCGCCGCCGACTTGACGCCGTCGCAGCAAGACGCCGCCCGGCGATTCCTGGGCCGGCAGCCGCCGCTCCGGCAACGTTTGATTGCCGTGGCGTCTGCCGCGGAGGATCGGCAACGGGAGGGCGGCGAAGTGGGGCCGGCTCGAGCGGCGTTGTCCCAGGCGCTGGCGGCCGCGGCGGAGGGCGATCCCGCGGCCGTCGCGGTCCAACTAGGCGCAGCCGAATCCGCCCTGGACCGCGACCGTGTCAATACCGGCGGACCAGGGTGGCCGGCAGACGCGGCGGGCGTGGCCGCGCGGGCCGCTGCCTTGGAACCCGCGGTGCGTGTCGGCCAAGACCTGCTGACGGAAGGCTACGCCGCCGCGGGACGGTTGATCGGCAGGGCCGCTTGGGAATGCCAGGCCCAACGATACGACGAAGCCGCCGCGTTGCTGGACCTGGCAGCCGGCTTGCTGGGGATCGAGCCGGTTCCGAACGACGCACGCACCGTCCCCGCGTGGTTTCTGGATCTGGCCCAAACGCCGCCGGCGTCCGTCGAGGCCGCCCGCGCTCAAGCGGCGGTCGAGTTGGCCGAGGCGGTCGCGCAGGCCGAGTCGCGTCATCCCGTCGTGGAGTCGCTGGTCGCCCGAGCGCGGCGCGAGTTCGACGCGGGCCGGGCGGCCGAGGCGGATTGGTGGGCGTCGGTGGCGCTGGCAGCCCAGGCGATGGACCCTCAGGCGGTCGCGTCGGCGGCGGGCGGGGAGGAAGCCTCGGAGCCATGAGCGTGTTCAGCCTGAACCTGTCCGATTTCGTGTTCGTCTGGTGGGGTCTGCTGTACGAAGCGATCCCGTTCGTCGCCGTCGGCGCTTTGCTGGCCGGCTTCGTCGAGCGGTGCCTGTCGCGCGAGACCATCGCCCGCTTCTTTCCGGCCAATCGCTGGTCGGGCCTGGCGGCCAGCGCCTGCCTGGGGCTGCTGTTCCCGATGTGCGAGTGCGGCGTCGTGCCGGTCGTTCGCCGCTTGCTGGCCAAAGGCGTGCCGGTCAGCTGCGGGATCGCCTATCTACTGGCTTCGCCGATCGTCAACCCGCTGGTCATCCTCAGCACGCTGCTGGCGTTTCGCGGCCGCGACGCGTGGCTGGTCGCGGGCCTGCGGACCGGAGCGGGGTACGCGATTGCCGTGTTGGTCGGCTTGGCCGCCTGGAAACTGCTGGGCGAGGACCGCATCGTGCTGCCGGCCCCCACCAATCATCCGCACTCGCATGGCCATCAGCACGGTCGCGGCGGGGTGATCCGCGATGTGCTGGCAATCGCGGCGGGCGATTTCCTCCAGATTGGCGCAACTTTGGTCCTGGGCGCGGCGATCGCGGCGGTGATCAACAGCGGGTTCAGCCGGGAGGCGATGCAGCCGTTGGCCGGCAATCCCTGGACGGCTGTGCCGGCGATGATGGGCCTGGCCGTCGCCCTGAATCTGTGCAGTGAAGCCGACGCGTTTGTCGCGGCCAGCTTCTACGCTTTTCCGTTGGCGGCCAAGTTGGCCTTCCTGGTCCTCGGTCCGATGTTCGATCTCAAGCTATTGGCGATGTACACGGCGTTGTTCCGGCCCCGCGCGATCGCGGCCATCAGCGGCCTGGTGATCGGGCTGGTATTCCTGTTCGGCGTCGCCGTGCATCTGGGGCTGCAAGCGTCATGACCAGCGTCCATGAACACCACGACAGTTGCCGGAGCGCCGCGCCGCCGAGCGGTCCACGTCTGGCGGCAGGCCTCGAGATTGCCACCCTGCTGGCCTTGGCCGCATTCCTGTTGGGGACCGCATGGACCGGTCGCGTGAGGCTGTTCGTCGCTCCCGTGTACGTGTGGTTGCCGCCGACCGCGGGTGTGCTGCTGTTCGTGATGGCTTTGGCGAGAACCGCCGGCCTATGGCACGGCGAGACCAACTGCGGTTGCGGCCCGGCGTCTGGCGGGCCGACGGACATCCGGCGGACCATCTACGCCGTCGTGGTCCTGATCCCCATCGCCTTGGCCTTGGCCGTCCAACCGCAGCAGTTCTCGACCGAGGGCGTCCGAAAGCGAACCGCCGCAGTCACAGCTCACGACCGGCCGCTGGAGCAGGCGATGGCCTGGATCCTGGAGAAGAAGACGCCAGCCGTCAGGGCCTCGTCGCGCGCGCCGGTCGCCGCGTTGCCGGCGGAGCCCACGGTGCGCGACCTGTTGGCGATCATCGAGCAGGGAGATCAGGGCGCGCTGGCCGGCCGGTTCCTGACGCTCGTCGGCCAGTGCAGTACCGCGGGCGACGGCCGGCGATTCGATCTGTACCGACTGTTGGTCACCTGCTGTGTCGCCGACGCGCAAGCGATTTCGATCGAAGTCGTCAGCCCAACGGCACTGCCGCTGGACGATGGCCAGTGGGTCCGCATCGGAGGCGTGATCCGATTCGACGGCAGCAGCGGCCCGACGCAACCCGTCCTGCATGCGGCCAAGATCGAAAAGATTCCGCTGCCAGCGCGGCCGTACTTGTAGTGCTGGCCGCGACGCGACGGCGAGAGCTGAAACCCAAATCTTTCACTTAATCTTTCACTTAAACTATTTGTACTAACCTGGAACCGGTTAGGTGAAAGATTAGGGTTCCGGCTCAGCCGATCGTGCTGGTCATTGGTCGGCCGGGGAGAGGCGCAACCTCTGCCGGGGCCGCCCGGCCTCCCAGCCGTCTATCCAGGCCGGTTCGGGTGGGTGCGGACCAGCAGCCGGCGGTCGGGCGGCTGGTTGTCGGTCAACCAGTACAGGCCCAACTGCCGGACGGCCGCGGTGAATTTGTCAAAGTCCACCGGCTTGACGACATAACTGTTGACCCCTTCGTCGTAGGAACGCATGATATCCGATTCTTCGCGCGAGGACGTCAAGATGACGACCGGGATATTCCGAGTCCGCGGATCCGTCTTGAGTCTCCGCAGCACGTCGTGACCGTCCACTTTCGGAAGCTTCAAGTCCAGCACGACCAGCTTGGAGGGAAACCCGCCGGGGACGGCCGTGCCGCCGTCCGCTCCGAACAGGTACTCGAGGGCCGCGGCGCCGTCCTTGAGCCAGATTATTTCGTTGGCCAGACCTTGCTTGCGGAACGTCCGCAGAATCAGTTCTGCATCGTAGGGGTTGTCCTCGACCAGCAGCACCTCGACGGCTGGGACGAGAACCTCGGTGGCGGAGTGCATCGTCACAGTGCCTCTTCGCGCCCGTTCCGGGGCAGGGTGAAGAAAAAGGTCGCTCCACGGTCCGGCTCCGCATCCAGCCAGACTCGGCCGTCGTGCATGTGGACAATGCGCTGGACCAGAGCCAGGCCGACGCCATTGCCCTCGAATTCATCCTGACCGTGCAAGCGTTGAAAGACTTTGAACAGCTTGTGCGCGTATTTCATATCCAGCCCGATGCCGTTGTCCCGCACGAAGTACACATGTTCGCCGTTGACCGCGGCGCCACCGATTTCCAGTTCGGCGGTGGCCCGGTGCCGGGTGTACTTCAACGCGTTGTCGAGCAGGTTGACCCAGACTTGACGCACCAGGGCCGGGTCGGCCGTGGCACAGGGCAGGGCGTGCAGACGCAAATTGACTTGGCGATCGTCGGTCCCGGGCAGAACCTCGCAGTAGACTTCGCGGACCATCCGTTCCATGTCCACGCACGCCGGTTGGATCGCACAGCGGCCCAGGCGGCAGAAGTTCAGCAGATCGTCGATCAAGTGGCCCATCCGCTGCGCTTCGCTGCAAACCACGTCCAGCAGCCGCCGGGCCTGGTCGTCCAACTGCGGGCGATACTCGTCGGTCAGGATCCGGGCAAACCCGTGAATGGCCCGTAGCGGGGCCCGCAGGTCGTGTGAAACCGAGTACGTGAACGCCTCCAGTTCGCGGTTGGACGCTTCCAACTCGGCCGTGCGCTCGCGGACCCGCTGCTCGAGCGACTCGTTCAACGAGCGGATTTCCTGTTCGGCCTGTTTTCGCCCGGTGATGTCCTCGAAAATTCCTACGACGCCGACAATCCGCCC
>CAIYOB010000761.1 GCA_903927685.1 uncultured Planctomycetaceae bacterium | reverse complement strand
GTGCCCGACCTCGTGGCGATCCTGGACTGCCAGCACCGGATCGTGCGTGCCAACCGGGCCATGGCCGAGCGGTTGAAACGGGCGCCAGGGAGCTGTGTCGGGTTGCCCTGCTACGATATCGTCCACGGAACTTCCCTGCCGCCCGACTCCTGCCCGCACGCGCAGACCTGCCGGGACGGCCAGGAGCATTCGGTCGAACTTCAGGAGCCGTCTTTGGGCGGGCACTTCCTGGTCACGACCTCGCCCCGGTTTGACGAGTTGGGGCGCGTGACGGGCACGGTCCACGTGGCCCGGGACATCACGGCCCTGAAGGAAACGGAGCAGTCCCTCCAGCGGCTCAATGCCGAACTGGAAACGCGCGTCGCCGAGCGGACCGCGGAGTTGCAGAAGACGTTCGAGAGCGTTCAGGCCGAACGGCAGCGGCTCTACGACTTGCTGGAGACATTGCCCGTGTACGTGGCCCTGCTTTCGACGGATTACCACGTGCCCTTCGCCAACCGCTTCTTCCGCGAGCGATTCGGCGAATCTCAAGGGCGACGCTGTTACGAGTTCCTGTTCGAGCGTACCGAGCCATGCGAGAACTGCGAAACGTACAAGGTGCTCGCGACTCACGCGCCGGGCCGCTGGGAATGGACCGGGCCGGATGGCCGAGACTACGACGTCTACGACTTCCCCTTCGTCGACACGGACGGTTCGACCCTGATCCTCGAGATGGGCATCGACATCACCGATCGCAAACAGGCCCTGCGTGCGCTGGAGTCGAGCGAGGCCCGCTACCGCTCGTTTGTCACCGCCTCGACCCAGCTGGGGTGGACGACCGATGCGCAGGGCCTGGTGGTGGACGACATGCCTTCCTGGCGGGCCTTCACCGGGCAGACCCGCGAGCAGATCCAAGGCTGGGGCTGGGCCGACGCCGTGCACCCGGACGACCGCCAGCCCACCGCCGCCGTCTGGTCGCAGGCCGTCGCCACACGCTCGCTGTACGCCGTGGAGTATCGTCTGCGCCGGCACGACGGCCAGTATCGCTGGCTGTCGGTGCGCGGCGTCCCCGTGGTGGATGGAGGCGCGATCCGCGAATGGGTCGGGGCCTGCACCGACATTACCGATCGCCGGAGCGCCGAGGAGGATTCGCGCCGGATGCGGGACGAGTTGGCGCGCGCGGACCGGGTGGCTCGGATGGGCGAGTTGACCGCCTCGCTGGCCCACGAACTCAACCAGCCGCTGGCCGCGATCCTCAGCAATGCCCAGGCCGCGCGGCGGTTCCTGGCCGCGGAGTCGCCGGACCTGGACCAATTCCGCGAAATCCTCGACGACATCATCCAGGACGACAAGCGGGCGGGCAGCGTCATTCACCGGCTCCGCCTCATGCTTCAGAAAGGGAGGCCCGAGCCCGAGGCGTTCCCCATGAACGACGCGGTCCGCGAGGTCATCCAGTTGTTGCATAGCGAGGCTGTGGGACGCAACGCGACGCTGGCGGTGGATCTCGCGACGGCGTTGCCGGCGGTGCTCGCCGGGCGGATCGAGGTCCAGCAGATCCTGGTGAATCTGATGCTCAACGCCCTGGACGCCGTCAAGGACGTGCCGCCCGACCGACGCGAGGTCCTCGTTCGCACCCGGTTCGAGTCGGGCACCATCGTGGTCTCGGTTCGGGATCGCGGGTGCGGAATCCCGCCGGCGGACATCAATAACATCTTTGAGCCTTTCTTCACCACCAAACCTACGGGCCTCGGCATGGGCTTGGCCATCTGCCGCCGCATGATGCAGACGCACGGCGGCCGCATCTGGGCCGCCAATAACGAGGACACCGGCGTCACGGTCTCGTTTTCCTTGCCGTCCGCCCCCGCCAGTACGGAGCCCAGCGATGCCTGAGAAATCGCCCACCATCTTCGTCATCGACGACGACACTTCGGTCCGCACGGGCTTGACCCGGTTGCTGCGTTCGGCCGGTCTGACCGTCGAGGCATTTCCCTCCGGGGAGGCCTTCCTGCAACGTCCGCCCTACGACGGTTGCGGCTGCATGGTCCTGGACGTCTGCATGGCCGGCCTCAGCGGCACGGAGTTGCAGGCTCGGCTCGCGCAGCAGGGCTGCGACCTGCCCATCATCTTCCTCACGGGGCATGGCAGCATCTCCCTGGGGGTCGGCGCCATGAAACAGGGGGCGGCGGATTTCCTGACCAAGCCTGTGGACGACGAGGTTCTCTTGCAGACGATCCACGAAGCTCTGGCTCGCCACGCGTCCGTCGTCCGCGAGCGGACCGAACTTGGGACCGTCCGCGAGCGTCTGGAATCGCTCACGCCCCGTGAACTGGAGGTCCTGCGCTGCGTGCTGACCGGGGCACTGAACAAGCAGATCGCCGCGCGTCTGGGGATCGCCGAGAAGACGGTCAAGGTCCACCGCGGCCGGGTCATGGAGAAGTTGGCCGTCACCTCCGTGGCGGAACTCGTCCGCGTCTGTGCCGCCGCTGGAGTGGCCCGCGACGAGCCCGACGCGTGAGGCTCGTATCCCGCCGTGGGCGCAGCGATCTCAGCGGCCCGTTCCGAGCGGAGCCTGAAAGCCGTTCACGTCTGCCTGGGTTGTGCCCCCTAGGACCAAAGTCCAATAGTCCGAACCGCCTTGCTGGGCATCATAGACTGCAGGAGGAGACGTCGAGGTAATCGTGCGCCGGCGGCCAAGCGGGCGAGGGCCCCCGTGGTCGAGGACGTCGCAGCGGTCCGCCGGGCACGGGAACGGCTTCTGAGGTCCGCCGGTCTGGAACTGCGAGTCTACGCCGTGCCGCCGCGGCCGTGGCGGCCGGACGAGCGAACGAGGTGCGTCATGGGAGTTCACGGCAAGCCCGGTCAGCCTTCCGATTCCTCACGCACCTATGCCTGGAGCGTGGCGGTCGCCTGGACCATGGCCGTGACCGTCTCGTTGGGATTCTCTGGGTACCAGGAGTATCGGGCGACCCGCGACTTGGCGCGTGGCCGGGCCCGGATCGCTCTGGACAAAGACCTGGGGTATCGCCGCTGGCTGGCCGAGCAGGGCGGTGTCTATGCCTGGGTCACCGAGCGGACCCAGCCCAGCGAGTACCTCCGCGGACTGCCCGACCGCGACATCCACACGCCCCGGGGCCCGTTGACGCTGATCAACCCGGCCCGCGTCTGCCGGCATGTTTTCGAGCGAGAAGCCGCGACTTCTGGAACGCGAAGCCATATCACGAGTTTGCAGCCCATCCGACCGGCGAATGCTCCCGATGCCTGGGAACGCGAGGCGTTGGAGGCGTGCCAGCGAGGATCGCAGGAAGTGGAGACTCTGGCAGACTTGGAGGGCCGCTCGTATTTCCGCATCCTGCGGCCGCTGCTGATCGAAGAAGCGTGCCTGAAATGCCACGCCCAGCAGGGCTATCGCGTCGGCGACGTCCGCGGTGGAATCAGCGTTTCGGTGCCGATGGAGCCCTTTCGCAAGCTGATGCTGCAGCACGTGGGCGGCAATGCGCTGGGCCATGGCCTGCTGTGGCTGCTGGGACTGTGCGGGCTCGGCTGGGGGGCGCGCCAGGTGCGGCGGCAAGCGGCGCGCCGCCACCAGGCCGAACAGGAACTGTGGGAGCGCGAAATCCACCTCCGCACGATGACGGAGCGTCAAGCGCGGCTCGAGGCCGAGCAGTTGCTGTCACTCACCAACGAAAAACTCCGCCTTGCCAGGCAGATCCAGCAGCACATCCTTCCCGCGGCGTCGCCCCGGCTGCCGGGCTTCGACATCGCGGCGAGCCTGCAGTCGGCCGACGACACCAGCGGCGACTTCTACGACTACGTCCGCCTGCGTGACGGCAGCCTGGGCATCGTGATTGCCGACGTCTGCGGCCATGGCGTCGGTCCCGCCCTGCTGGCGGTGGAGACCGGCGCGTACCTGCGGGCCCTGGCGGTTGCCTCGTCCGACGTTCGCGAGATCGTTCACCGACTGAATGAGTTCCTCTGCCGCGACATGGCGGAGGGCTTCGTGACGCTGTTCTTTGCCCGGATCGACCCCCGCACCCAGGCTCTGACCTGTTGCGGAGCCGGGCATGCTGGTTACCTCATCGATGCGGCCGGCGCCTGCCTGGAATTGGCCTCGACGAACCAGCCACTGGGAATTGCGTCCACGCCGGCGATCACCTGCTCGCCGCCGTTGCCGATCGGGCCCGGCCAGATGCTCGTCCTGTTCACGGACGGCGTCCCAGAAGCGAGCAACGCAGCGGGAGAGATGTTCGGTGTCCACCGGGTGACCGAATTGATCCGCGCCAGGCGGGGCGATTCGGCCGAGGAGATCGTCGCGGCGCTCCTCCGCGCGGTGCGCGACTTCGCCCACGATCACCCCCAGACGGACGACATGACCGTGATCGTTGTGAAAGTCAATTCGCTCGCCAGGTCGTGTCGAGAGTAGGACCAAGGTCCTACGACGAAAGACCAATTGGGGAACCTGGACGCGCGACCCTATCCTAGAGTGAGTCATGTCTGGTCCGCGGCCTTTCCTCCACCACCTCGGTCAGGATAAGGGACGAGGTTGAGGATCGGCCGAAGGCCAGGCGAGCAGCTCATTCGTGGCGGAGCACTGAAAAACCAGGTAAGGGAGGGACGCATGAGATCAAGACTGTTGATCGCCGACTCGGACGACGCGTGGCTGGATGTTTGCCAGCGTGGCCTGTGCGACAGCGGCTTCACCGTCGCGACGGCGCGGGACGGCCTGGCCTGTCTGGCCGAAGTGCAGCGGAACGTTCAGCTCGATGTGGTCGTCTTGGAACTTGATATCCCCTGGGGTGGGGGGGACGGAGTCCTGGCGATTCTGCGCGAGGAGGCCTGCCTGCCGGACCACCTGCTGATCATCGTTACCGGCGAGGCCCCGCGCAGTGTCTTGTCCGCACGCAGCGGAATCCCTAGCGCCCATTGTCTGCCGAAACCCTTCCATGTGGACGAACTGCTGAACCTGGTCGGCGGCGCGAGCCTGGCTTGTGTCGACTGAGACCGAGGAGGAACGCACTGATGCTGAAGCACGTTCAGGCCGTGATTCTGGCGGGAGGAAGGGGAGCTCGTTTGGGACCGCTGACACGCGAGCGGGCGAAACCCGCCGTGCCGTTCGGTTGCGCGTATCGCATCGTCGATTTCGCGCTCTCGAACTGCCTCAATAGCGGCTTGCACAGGATCCTCGTGCTGACGCAATACAAGGCGGCCAGCCTGCATCGGCACATCACGTTGTTCTGGCAACGGTATTTCTGCCGGGAACGCGGGGAGTACGTCGACATCGCGCCGCCCCAGCAACAGTTCCCTGAGACGTGGTATCAGGGCACTGCCGATGCGGTCTACCAGAATCTGCCTGCCATCGAGAAAGAACGGCCGGAATATGTTGTGATCCTGGCCGGCGACCATGTCTACAAGATGAACTATCAGCCGTTCATCCAGCACCACGTCCAACGGGGCGCGGACTTGACGATCGGTGCGATTCCCGTGTCGCGGGCCGAGGCCGCCGGCCAGTTTGGGGTCCTGGAAGTCGACCGCGACGACCGAGTGACGGGGTTCCAGGAGAAACCGGCCGACCCCCAGCCGATGCCGGGAGACGCGCAGCGCTGCTTGGCCTCGATGGGCATCTATGTGGTCACCGTGCGGTTCCTGTTCGAGATCCTGGGACGAGACGCGCGCCAGCAGGACAGTCGGCACGATTTTGGCGGCGACATCCTGCCCCGCATCTTGGAGGCCCATCGCCTGTTCGCGTATCCCTTTCGTCACGGCAGCGGCGGCCAGACCGCGTACTGGCGGGATGTGGGAACCCTGGACGCCTTTTACGAGGCCAACCTGGATCTGGTCTCCTCGGCTCCGCAACTGGATCTGAATGACGAAACCTGGCCGATTCGCGCCTACCACCCGGACTGTCCTGCCGCCAGGTTCCTGTCGGTCAATGGCGAGCGACGCGGGACGGTGTGGCAGAGCATGATCGGCCCGGGCTCCACGGTCTTGGGGGGCCATGTCGAGCGGTCGTTGATCGGGCGGCAGTGCAGCCTGGACGCCGGGGCCGACGTGCAGGACTCGATCCTGTTCGACCAGGTCCGCGTCGGCCGCGGTGTCCGCCTGAATCGCGTCATCGTGGACAAAGGCGTGAGCCTGCCCTGCGGGGTCGAGATCGGCTTTGACGCGGCCCTGGACTTGGCCTGCGGCTTCACGCGCAGCGACGGTGGGGTGACCGTGGTTCCGCGGGATGCCGCCGCTCGGTTGCGGGCCAAATCCGCGAGCGGGTTGCCGCTGCTCCCCGCCCGCCCCATGTGCCGGGTGTGACTTTCCCGGACAAGCCGCGGGCATTCCGGGTCGGCTCGCCCTCCCTCGACACTCGGCCGCCGGCGGAGGTGGCGCCGGGTAAGACGAAGGTCCAATGTCGCGAGTCGGCCCCGGCGGCCATGATGGACCGCGGGCCAATGCGTGGAGGGACTCGCACCATGACAGACAAGCAGGCGACAGTCTACGTGATCGATGACGACGCGTCGGTCCGCCGGGCTCTGGAGCGGCTTATGAAGTCCGCCGGTCTGCTGGTTCGGACCTTCGCCAGTGCGGCCGCGTTCCTGCAAGCCCGCTGCCCGACGGAGAACACCTGTGTCGTCGCCGACGTGTGCATGCATGGCATGAGCGGCATTCAGCTGCAGCGGGAATTGCAGCACGCCGGCTCTTCGCACCACATCATTTTTGTAACCGCCCAGGACACGGAGGAGACGCGCAGCGAAGCCATCCAGGCCGGAGGCGCCGCGCTGTTCGTCAAGCCGGTCGACGATCAGGCCCTGTTGGATGCGATTCACTGGACGCTCAGCCTCCGGAGCGAGCAACCGGGCGGCAGGGCCCCCGGGGGATAGGGCCAAGGTCCTACAACGAAGGTCCAATTCTGCGGCCATGATTCGGGGGTATTCTGAAGGACGTGATCAGCCGACGTCGTTCTACGACGGACCCGGGGCCGGGAAAGTGAAATCCGTTGGTTGCCAGCCGAAGACAAGGAGAACTCGCCATGACGGGGACATTGGGTCAAGGGCCGCAGGTGACTCGCGTGCGTGCCGAGCGATTGCTGAGGACGGAGATCGCCTACATGTACCACCGCAGTTTCGCTCGTATGCCTGGCGAGAAGACGATTCTGCGGCCGCCGGCGGTGAACCCGGCCGTTCCGCCCACGCGTCGAGCGCCGCGCGGCGCCGACTTCTATTTCGCTCGGTTGTACGAGGTGCCCCTGCTGACTCCGGAAGAGGAGACGTATTTGTTCCGGAAGATGAACTACCTCAAATTCCAGGCGGATCGCTTGCGGAAAAAATTGAACCCACGCAAGGCGACGGCCGCGCAGCTGGACATGATCGAACGCTTGCTGGCGGAGGCCCAGACGGTGCGAAATCAGATTATCGAAGCCAATCTGCGCTTGGTCTTCTCGCTGGTGAAGCGGTACGCCCGCGTGGGTTCAGCGGCCTTTGACGAGTTCACCGGCGAGGGATATGTCACCTTGATGCGGGCCGTGGAAAAATTCGACTTTGCCCGGGGAGCCAAGTTCTCGACCTACGCCACCTGGGCCGTGGTCAACGCCTGCAACGCGTTGGTGAGGAGACAGAAACAGCCCAATCGCAGGGATGTTTGCCAGTTTCCCGACGGCGATGAGGATTCCGTGGCCGACCACCGCGCGACGGCGGACGAGGAGCGGGGCAGGCAGAAGCTCGGTCACCTGGTGGATCAGTTGCTGCTGGGTTTGAGTCCCCGCGAACGCACGATTATCGAAGCCCGCTTTGGTTTCAATTTGAGCCGGTCGCCGTCCCTGAAAGAGCTCGGCCAGGGCTTGGGAATCTCCAAGGAACGGGCGCGGCAACTTGAGAAACGAGCCTTGGGCAAGTTGCGCGCCCTGGCCGAGCGGTACCACATGGAGTCACTACCATGAATGCCCCTCGTGAGCCTGTGAGACGTGCGACGCGAAAAGGCGGGTTGAGGCAGTTCTGCGTCTGTGTCGAATCCCCCGCCGAACGGTCG
>CAIYOB010000760.1 GCA_903927685.1 uncultured Planctomycetaceae bacterium | reverse complement strand
ATTTTCGGGTTTTTCTCTCGTGCTTACCGGTATGTGTTCACGGCGGAAGCGACCGCCAGCCGGCCCGGCGCATCCGGGAGTGAGAGCAAGCACCAAGAGAAGCAACGAGAGGTGGACACATGCAGATGAAAACGACCAAGAAGCGGATCGGGCGACCTTCGGACGTGGCGCCGGTGTTCCGGGCGATCCTGGACGCGGAGGGCGAGCTTGACCAGGCGAAGGAACATTTCTGGGCCATGTTCCTGGACACCAAGGGCCACATCCTACGCATCGAGCTGGTGACGCTGGGCCTGCTTGATCAAACCATCGTGCACCCGCGCGAGGTCTTCCGGCCGGCGATCGGCTGCTCGGCCAAGTCGGTGATTCTCGGCCACAACCACCCCAGCGGCGACCCGGAGCCGAGCGACAAGGACATTCAATTGACGCGCCGGCTGATCGAGGCGGGCAAGCTGCTGGACGTGCGGGTCCTTGATCATGTCGTCATCGGCGATGGCAGCGAGTGGCGGAGCATCGCCGAGATTGTGGCGGGTACGTCGTTGGGGCTCGACTTCAACTAGACCCGGTGGACAGGCCAGCGCCCCTGGACGCGGACCAGGGGCGGCCCGGTTCGACGCCGGGGGCGGGTACTGCGACGAGAGATACAGCCCATGACACTGAGCACTTGGAGGACCAGACCGATGCAACTGAAGATCCGTATCAGCATGGACAACGCCGCCTTTGAAGGCTGCAACGGTGCGGAGGCCGCGCGCATCCTGCGCAGCGTGGCGGAAACGATCGAAGACGTTGAACTGAGCGAGCGGTCGACGCTTGCCTTGGCGGACGTCAACGGCAACGTGGTCGGCCGGTTGGCCGTGGAAGAGTGAAAGGCCCAGACCATGTACGAGCACCCATCACACCGAGAAGAGCGGCAGCGGCGGGCGGTGCCCCCGCTGCTGAACCTCACCGGCTGGAACGTCCCGCCAAAGGAAACGCCGAGCCTCGAAGGACAACAGGCGTTGCCCGGCTTGGAGGACGTGGAACGTGAGCGTCAGTATCGCAAACGCCGCGATGAGGGACGCGGACAACAACACCTTTTTTGATCAGGGGGGAACCCATGAACGCAGACTTCGACGTGACCGACGCCGACCGGGTCGAAGTCGCCACCGTTTGACGGAGCTGCGCAAAGGTGGTCAAATACCCGTCTCCCCGCCTGCGCCCCGCCGCGGTCCAGATCCTGGACTGGCGGCGCGGCCCTGGCGGTCGCCGGGGGTTGATCATCGGCAGCCATAAACCTACCGATTGACGGCTACGAGCGCCGGTAAGCTCGATAAAGGCTCAAGGTCCATGACGACCTACACCATCAACAAGATTCAAGAAGAAGTCTCGGCCAGCGGCAGCCACTGGTTTGACCGCGATTCGATGCGGTTCTTCAAGACTCGCATCGAGCCCCAGGTGTACCAAGGTCCTGGCGGCATCTACTTTGTGACCTCCGAGAAGGGGCCGAGCGAAGTCCGGCTGTTTTCGGTTCGGCAGTACCGGCCCAGCCGCTGCAACATCGACACCGTGGGGGAGTTCAATAACCTGAGCCGAGCCGAGGCCCACCGCATCGCCCAGCGGCTGGCGCTCACCGACCTTGACGCGCAATTCACCGGGGCGATGATCGCCCTCGATGTGGCCATGACCGGCAGCAGCAAGGCGCAGAGTCAAACGCAATACGGCACGGTTGCCGAGGCGCGCGAGATGTCCGAGGGGCTGCCCGACCCGCTCTATCTCTCGGACGGCGGCTATACGCGAGTCCTGCCCCGGCGGTTCGATGACGGCAGCGGCTACTGGCTCAAACTGATCGCGACGCAGGAAGACCAGGAACGTCGGGAAGCCGTCGAAAAGGCCTGGCGGGACTTCTACAGGCTGCAATCCGAGGTCTGCCGAGTGCTGGGAACGGAGCCAGCCGACGAAACGGTTACGGCCACCGATCCATTCAAGCCCATCAGCACCACAGAGCAGCTGGCGATGGACATCCAGCGCGGCGGGGGCCGGGCATCCCCGACGTCGGCCGCGTGGCTGATCCGGCTGGCAACCAAGCATCAGAAGATGATGGTTGATGCGTGCAACGGCGAGTTCACGGCCTACGACGAGAACGACCAGCCTGTGTCGAAGCTGGCCAAGCTCCAAGCCGAGATCGAAGAGGCCGCCAGACAGCACGGCTGCGGAGTGGTTTTCTCCGGCGATCCGCGCGGCTCGACGGTCAAGCTGATCCTGCCCAACAAGGAAAGCAACAGCCTGGACAAAGAAGGCTGGTGCGTTCCGATGCGTGACACCTAACAGAAAGGACGATTCCAATGCTTTGGCAAGTCTCATTCAACGGCCGAACGGCCGGCGCCATCGGGATCACTTACCCGATCACGGACACGGTGGAAGCTGACACGGAAGAAGAGGCCAGACTGAAGCTCTACGACAAGTACGAGCACATTACTCAGTTCAAGGCCCAACCTGCCAGCAAGGCCGAGGACCAGGGACAGCAGTAGCCCCAAGCACCGTCCGAGTTGTCAGAACGAGGGCCCGCTCCGAGCGGGCCCTGTCTTCGAGGTCGTCGCGGCCGCTGCGTGCACTGCGCCAGCGGCCGGTGCAAAGTGGGCAGGACGATCTAACACTGCGCCAAGCAACGACGAGGCACACCATGCGCAAACCATCTTGGAACCTACGGACCGACGGGACGGGGCAT
>CAIYOB010000759.1 GCA_903927685.1 uncultured Planctomycetaceae bacterium | reverse complement strand
ATCAACGAAATCAATCGCCGCCTGTCGCCAACCGGGGCGGGGGAAGCGGACGGCGAGGAGCCTGCCGCCGCCGCGGTCGTTGTGGTGGTCGCCCTTCCGCGTGCCGCTCGCGGGGATTACCCGAGCGAACCTCAGCCGACTGCCGCCTCTGCTGCCGGTCTTGCGGTCAGCCCGACGCGCGGCGAGTCCGCCACGTGGACAGGCCGCAGGGACCGGGAAGCAGCGCCCTGGCCGGCCCCGGCGGCTGGCCGCGACGGCGGACTCGCGGGCACGCCAGCAGTCCTCGCCGCCCGCCGTGTTTGGACCCGGCAGGCGCTCGAGGAACTCGATATCGCGTTTTCGCGCTGGGATGATCTGCTGCCCCTGCGGGCTGTTGACCTCGTCGTGGCGTGAGCTGCCAGCTTGCGATCCAGGCCACGGAAGCAGCCTAATGAAGTGAAGACAGTCACGCCTGGATCTGCCGCAGCATGTCGCCGCTGTCGTAGATCTCCCAGGCTTCGGCCAGTTGGTTGCCAACAATCCGGAACGTGCTGATGGCCGGAATTCGCAGCGGATTCCCCTTGGGGGCGATGCCGGCGAACTCGCCGGTGTGCTTGAAGTAGGCGACGAAGTGGCAATCGACCCGGTCGCCTTCGGCCAACAGGTACTCGATCTCGATCCGCAGGTCGCTGAAGAAGGTGGGGATGAACTTGGTGAAGAACTGCCGCACGCCCGCCGGGCCCGGAGGCATGTCCGGCGGGAAATGGTGATCCACGAAATCCGCCGTGACCAGGTCCTCGATGCCCGTCAAGTCCCCCGCGATCAACTCGTAGTACCGGCGGACAAGCTTCTTGTTCTCTTCCAGCATGGACTCGCTCCTTTGTCAGATTCGCGTCGGTTGCCCTGGACCGGCGAAGTGCTTGCGGACGTCTCGGCACCGGAATTCGCCCGTCCCGTGCCCGCGAACTTACGCGGCCAGGGACGGCAGGTCAAGCGGTAGACACGTGGCACGTGCAGCCAGCCCGGCAGAGATCTGGCGTGCCGGCATGTCCGCGGGTCTAAGAGTTGGAGGGCAGCCAAGCCGTGGCGATGTCCTGCCCGATGTCCGACAAGACAGCTTCCATTCCCAGGGACCAGGATGGCTCCGCCAGGCGATGGCCGTCGCGCCAGGCCAGCGGCTCGCTCGCCTCCTCGAGCTCGCCCCACAGTACCTCACGCGTCGCCGCTGAGGACGCGGCGGATGCTGCGGGTTGCCCAACATCCTGCTGGCCAACATCCAGAGCCGCAGCATTTGCCGCCAGGGCCGGCGACGGCTCACCAGGGACATCGATGATCGCTTCGCCTTCGCCACCGACACGCGGCTGGCCATTGATCCGATTGATGACCATCAAAGCGTCCAATGCCGTGCAATTGCCGTCGCCGCTGACGTCGAAGTAGGGAGCGCCTTCCTCGGGGGTATCCTCCAGCTTGCTCCCGCCCCGAAACGCGTTGAGGCGATTGATGATGCTCAGCACGTCCAAGGGTGTGGCTCCGTCCCGGTCGTCCACGTCCTCGCGATCCCGCGAGTTCTGCCAGGGCTTTGCGACAACCTTGGTGGCGCGAGTCCGGCTGTCATTGTCGTCCTGGCGATCCGTGATCCCAGCTGCCGTCGACACGGTGACCGTGTTCTTGAGTTCGGTGCCGACTTTCGCAGACACCACTCCGGTCACCGTGTAGATCATCTTGCCATTGACGGGCAAGTCGATGGTCTCGAGGATGTCGCCCGTGCCGCGGAGCGCGCCAGTGGCGCCTCCGGATGCCACTGCCGTCCATTTGACCTTGCTCAGTCCGACCGGGAAGACATCTTTGACCTGCGTGCCTGGGGCATCCATGGGGCCCTCGTTGCTGACCTGGATCCTGTAGATCAGGGTCTTGCCCGAAGCCACTCTCTCGGACACCTTCATGTGAACCGCCACATCGGTCACAACCGTGTTGAGGATCGTACCGACGCCCTGGGGATCGGCGATCGAGGCTCCGACGGCGTTGCTCAGATTGACGTAGAACACTTCGTCCGGTTCGAGCTCGGTGTCGCCCCGAACGGAGACGGTGATCGTCTGCGTTTCGCCGGCCTTACCCGTGAAGTACAGAGTACCCGAGTGGGCGGTATAGTCGGCGGATGCGCTGGCTCGGTCGTCATCGCCATCGTCATCACCGCGATCGTCAGGGCCAGCACGGTCACCATTGTCGTGGTCGTCGTCATGATCATCGTCATCATCACCAGCCGTGACCCTCGCCGCTCGGGCCGTACCATCGGCGGTGGCAAAATCAACGCTCACCGGACCGGCGGCTGCCGAGTTCAGCGTTACGGAGAAGATGAACTCCGTCGTGCCATCGCTGCCTTCCGCAAGCTTCACGTCGCTGATCGAAATCGCTGCCAGGCCGGCGGTGTCGTCGTTGGTGATCGTGCCAACGCCCTGCCTGTCGGCAACCGTCGCGTTGCCCGGGTTGCTCAGGTTGACAAGGAAGTCCTCACCCGACTCGACCTGCGCGTCGCCGTTGACCGTCACCGTGACTGTCTGCGTTGTCTCGTTTGGCGCGAACGTGACCGTGCCGCTGGCAGCCAGATAATCGCTGCCTGTTGTTGCGGTGCCGTCGGCCGTGGCGTAATCGACCGTGACCACGCTCTTGCTCGGTGCGGAGAGCGTCACCTGGAACTGTGCGCTGGTGGTTCCCGTGTCGCCCTCGGCAATGACCACGTCGCCGATCGAGATCTCAGGCGGCACGGCGTCGAGGTACGCCACGGTCAGTCTCGGCCGCAGAGCGGGATCACTCGACTCGCGCGATGCAAATCGCTTCGCCGAATTCTGGCTCTCGTCCGCCTGCAGCAACCAGCCGAAGTTCGTGCTGGGGTCGTCCAGCCAGGCCTGCACATCGTCCACCATTTGTGTGGTCGAGTCCCACGTGTAGGAAATGCCCTGGGAGCCAACCGTTTGCACGCCGCTGGCGACTGGGGAGAAATCGCCGCCGGGAACGCTCCAGGGCTGGCTGTCGTAGAACTGATGGAGCCAAGTGGCGTCGCCGGACTGGGCCGGACCGCCGCTGCCGTTGGCGATTGATCCCGCTTCGCCCCAGTCGGCAAGCACTTTGTGCAGTTCGACCGCGTGGTCCCCGCCTGGAGCCTGGGAAACGTACATCGTCAACGTGACACTCTGGATCGTGGCCCCTGCCGGGATGTTACCGGCCACATCAAAAGCCAGCAGACCTCGCCGGATCAGGTTCCCATTGCTATTCTGTCCAACGAAGATATCGCCGCCACCGTTGCTCAGTGATCCGGAGGCGTCTTGGATCAGCGTGTTGTCTTTGGTCGGCGCGATCGTGGCCGTATTCAACACGGCGTCGTCATTGAGGATCGTGCCGACGGCCGTGGCGGTCCCGATGGTCGCGTTCGCCGGACTGGCGAGCGTGACCGTGAAGCCATCGTCGAGTTCACCCGCGGTATCTCCGGCGACATTGATCGTCAGCACTTTGGAGGTCTCGTTGGCGTTGAAGGTCACACTGCCACTGGGCAAAACGCCTCCGGCGAAATCCGCTGCATTGGCCACGCTGGCGCCGCTGCCGGTGACCGCGTAGCTGACCGTCGAGACGCCGCTCGTGTCGCCGCTGCGGGTGACCGTGAACGTGAATGCCGTCGGCCCCGCGTTGCCTTCGGCCTGGCTGGCATCGGTAGCCGCGATGGCCAGCGCGGGAGGTGGGAGAACGTCGTCGTTGGTGATCGTGCCGGTGGCCGTGGCGGTCCCGATGGTCGCGTTCACCGGGCTGGCGAGCGTGACCGTGAAGCCGTCGTCCGGTTCGACCGTGGCGTCTCCGGCGACATTGATCGTCAGCACCTTGGAGGTCTCGTTGGCGTTGAAGGTCACACTGCCACT
>CAIYOB010000758.1 GCA_903927685.1 uncultured Planctomycetaceae bacterium | reverse complement strand
TGGCGCTTCGGGTTACAGTGAGCGACACTCCGATCACTGGTATTCCTCCCAAATTCCCTAAATCTCGAACGACTGGAATAATTCTTTCATTGTTTGAATGAATTCTCGCAGTTACATGTCATTTCCGTGAAGGAAAATTCCTCGCAAGGTGATTGAATTAATCCAGCAAGGCGTGCATAATCTGCGGAGTTTAAGGACTAGACGCGGCATGGGAGGGATGTAAGGATGGCCTCGCAAACTTTAGCCGAGGATCGGCGAAGCCGTGTTTTAGAGCTGGTCCGATTGCGAGGCTTTGCCTCCCTACCCGACCTAGCCGGAGAACTCAAGGTTTCCGAATCAACCGTTAGGCGTGATTTAGACTATCTAGAGGAGACTGGCGTCGCGCGGCGAACGCATGGAGGAGTGTTTTATACCGGCCCTTCGCCAAAACTGTCGCATTTTGACTTGAGGCAGTCGGTCGAATGGGACAAGAAGCGGCAGATTGCGGCCGAGGCGGCCAGGTTGATCGAGGACGGCGACACAGTCCTGTTGGACGGGGGCAGCACGACATACGAACTGGCTCGCGCGTTGGCAGGGCGGCCGTTGCAGGTCGTCACCAACTCGCTGCCCGTCGCCATGCTGTTCAGTTCCAGCGACACAGTCGATTTGGTGCTGGTGGGCGGCTACGTCCATCGGCGGACGGGCGTTTCGTTGGGACCTTATGCCAACCAGATGCTGGCGGAACTGAGTGTGCGACGGGCCGTGCTGAGCGTGGCGGGGATCAACGAACGGGGGTACTACAACAGCAATCTGCTGCTGGTCGAGACCGAACGGGCGATGATGAACGCGGCGGACGAGGTGATTGTTGTGGCTGACAGCACCAAGTTTGGCCGCACCTGCCTGTCGCACTTGTGTGAACTGGGCAAGGCCCGGGTCCTGGTGACCGATGGGGACATCAGCCCACAGTGGCGCGAGGCGGTCGCAGGGGCGGGGGTGAGGCTGGTCGTGGCGGAATCGCCGAACGGAAAGTGATTATTGGAGTAAGTGAGCATGGCTTTAACAGCTGCGATTGATCGCCAAGTGATCGAGAGCATCGTGCGGCAGATCGTACTGGCCCAGGCCGGCGGCAACGGCCGACCGGCTGGGGGCTACGTGCCAAAGTTGGTTGTCAGCATTTCCGCGCGGCACGTGCACTTGACGGACGAGCACGTCGAGATCTTGTTCGGTCCGGGACACAAATTGACGCCGATGAAGGACCTGTACCAGGATGGGTTTTACGCGGCCGAGGAGACGGTCATGGTCGTCGGGCCGCGGCGGCGGATGCTGGCGACCGTGCGGATCCTGGGGCCGACACGGCCCGAAAGTCAGGTCGAATTGGCGTTCACCGATTCGATTTCGCTGGGGATTGACGCCCCCGTGCGGCACAGCGGCGACATCAAGGGCAGTCCGGGCTGCGTCCTGGTGGGGCCGAAGGGAGTCGTCGAGTTAAAGCAGGGCGTCATCCGGGCGGCGCGGCACGTTCACATGAGTCTGCGGGATGCCGAGTATTACGGCGTCAAGTCCGGCGACATGATGAACTTGCGTGTGGAATCGCCCCAGTGCTCGGTCGTCCTGGAGGACTTGAAGGTGCGGGCCGACGAGAAGATCAAGTTGGAGGTGCACCTGGACACGGACGAGGGCAACGCGTGCAACCTGGACCGGGCGACCAAGATCGAGCTGCTGAAGGCGGGTTCGAGCGGTTGTGCGTGCCAGAAGTGATAGGATTTTCGTCAAGCTGGTCTTGAACGATATCGGGTTTGGGTTTCCTTTCTTTTGTGGGGAGAACTGGCAAGATGGCAAAGGCGATGGAAGCGTTGGGCATGATCGAGACCAAGGGATTCATCAGTCTGATCGAGGCCACCGACGCGATGTTAAAGGCCGCCGACGTGACGTTCCACGGCTGGGACAAGGTCGGCAGCGGGTTGGTTTCGGCGTTCGTGACCGGCGACGTGGCGGCTGTCAAGGCGGCCACCGACGCGGGGGCGAATGCGGCCAGTCGGGTCGGCGAAGTGGTCAGCGTGCAGGTGATTCCGCGGCCGCACGAAGACCTGGGCATCGTATTGCCCCCGGCGATCAAGCAGGCGGTCTCCAAGTAGTCCCGCGTGCGGCTGCGAGCCGGCGTCGATCCGACGCGGGTACAAACCTCCAGCCGGTGCGCGGAATAAGGCGGGTTTCCAGCCCGTCAGCGGTCTGCGGCCTAAGCGAACGGCTTCCGCCCAGACGCCCCTGACCGCCGCGTGCGGCAGTTACTGATGGAACTTGACAGCAAACAAGCCGGGCCAGCGTCCCGGCAAGCGACTTACACAGATGAGGATTTCTGGCGATGCAAACAGCAATCGGATTGGTAGAAACGAAGGGCCTGATCGCCCTGGTCGAAGCGACTGATGCCATGGCCAAGGCGGCGAATGTCGAGATCGTCAAACGCGTCGGGATCGGCGGCGGCTTGGTGACGACGATCGTCAAGGGTGACGTGGGCAGCGTGCGGGCAGCCGTCGAAGCCGGCGCGAACGCAGCCAGCCAGGTCGGCGAACTGGTCAGCAGCCACGTGATTCCGCGTCCGGCGGACGGCCTGATCGAGGCGTTCTTGTCGTAACGCAGGACGATCCTGCCGTCGCCAGCGCGAACGGCGGATCCGGCGCGGAGTTGCCCCGGGAGGTCCGGAGTCTCAAAACGGAGTGCGCGATCATGAAGATCCTTGTTGCCAACCTCGGTTCGACCAGTTTCAAGTACCGGCTGTTCGACATGACCGACGAGCGCCAGCTGGCACGCGGCGGCGTCGAACGGATCGGTTCGCCCGAAAGCCGCTGTTTCGTCGAGATCGGCGGCCGGAAGCAGGAGCTGACGGCCCAAGTTCCCGACCACGCGGTCGCAGTGCGGCAGTGTCTGGAGCAACTGACAGATTCGGAAACCGGCTGCTTGAAGTCCGCCGCCGAGGTTTCGGCGATCGGCTTCAAAGCTGTTCACGGCGGCCGGGTCAGCGGCACCCAGCGGGTGACCGCGGACGTGCTCGCGGCGATGGAGGAGATGAACCAGGTCGCGCCGGCCCACAATCCGCCGTACATCCGCGCGATGCGGTTGCTGGCGGAAAAACTGCCGGAGATTCCGTTGGTGGCTTCGTTCGAGACCGGCTTTCATGCCACGGTGCCCGCTCGCTGGCGCTACTACCCGGCGCCGTTTGACTGGGCTGACCAGTTGCATGTGATGCGCTGGGGATTTCACGGGGCCAGCCATCGATTCGTGGCCGGTCGCGTGGCGGATCTGCTCGGACGAGAAGACCTGCGGGTGATCTCGTGCCACCTGGGCGGTTCGAGCAGTCTGTGCGCGATCCGCGGGCGGCAGAGCGTCGCGACATCGATGGGGATGAGTCCGCAATCGGGGCTTCCGCACAACAATCGCGTCGGCGACTTCGACCCGTTCGCCTTGCCGGTGATCATGAAGGCCACCGGCAAGACGTTGGACCAGGTGCTGGACGATCTGGCTTGCCGGAGCGGCCTGTTGGGGCTGAGCGGCGTCAGCGG
>CAIYOB010000757.1 GCA_903927685.1 uncultured Planctomycetaceae bacterium | reverse complement strand
TCCGAAGCGTCTGCCCGCTTGGGGCTGGTCGTCCAAGCCGGGAGCGTCGCCCGGTCCGAGCTGCCGATCGAGGTCGACGTCGGCCTGCCGGCGGAACTCGCCGCTGGGCCCGTGCGGGCGTTCTGGTCCGCGGGAGCCGACGCGGCGCAGGAGATCCTGGCTCAATTGGACCCGTCCGAAACGGCCGGCAAGACGCGGCTCACACTGCTGATTCCCGGCCCGATCGCGGCCGGCGCCGAGGCTCCCATTCACGTGTACCTCGGCCGCCCGAGCCCGGCTCCGCCGCTGACGACCGCCGTTTCGACCGGCGACGCCGAGGGCGGTGGGCACTGGATCGAGAACGACCAGGTGCGATTGCTGCTGGGGCCGGAAGGCGCGCACCTGTACCGCTGGGAAGTCAAGTCGCTGGCGGGACGCGATTTGACGCAACCCGGCGAACGCGATTGGGCCGGGTTCGCCGACGCCGGGCATGCCGGCCGCAACTTGCCGAACACGCTGGTTTGCACCAGGCGGGGACCGGCCTTGGTCCAGTTCCGCTGTACCGACGAAACGGGCTTGGAGAAGGTCCTCAACTGTTTCGGCGGAACGGCGTGGGTCGAAGTCTTGCTGAACGACCCGGTGACCTACTACTGGGATTTTGACGACCCCGCCAACTTCGCCGCCGATGGTCCAACGCCCGGCCAGTTCCTCTTTTCGAACGGCCAGACGGGCTCGGTCGGCAAGCAGGCCGACGGCGTGCAGGCCCAGGTGAAAGCCGCCGGCGTCCAGTGGGCCGTCAAGTTCCGTTCGGACGGACTCGCGCTGGGGCTGGTATCCCCCGACCAGCCAGGCGCTTTCTGCGTCGCGCCCGGCGGCGGCGCCGGCGGCGTTGGCATCGAAAGCTCGCCGGCCATCAGCCGCTTCGTCACCTGGGGCGGTGTGCTGCCCGGAGAACCGGCGGCACGGCTGGAAAGCTTGCGGCAAACGCTGGCCTGGGGCAACCAGCCGGAAGTCGTGTTCTATCCGCTCGAACGGCGAACGGTGGGAAGCAACTGACAAGCGGCTTGAAAGCGGCTCCCCCGTCGCGAAAACCTCGCCTCTCGCCCGTTCCGGATCCCCATCCGCTGTCTCCTTTAATCCGCTGTCGAACGAGGGTTCATTGCGGATCGGAATCGACGGCGGATCGGAATCGACGGCAGATCGGAAGAGAAAGGGGATCGGAATCGACAGCGGATTAAAAGAGGCAGCGGATTGGGGAAGGCGGTGAATCGGGAAAGGCGGTGGGGGCTGCGCGGTCTGTGTCGAGGATCACGCTTCACGGCCGGACTCCTCGAATTGACAGTCTGCGGCGACCGAACGAAGCGACGATTCCCAGAGGCATCCCGGTCAGCTGTAAATGCGTCTGCATGGTGCGAATCAGTCGTGCTGAAACCACGTCGTTGATCGCATCTACCTGGACGCACACAGCCTGATTGACCACGCAGGGGGAGATCGGGCTCGTGGGTAAGCGACGATCGTGAAAGGATGGCACGACGACCACGTTGTCGAGTACCGCAAGCTGGTGTGCCCGGAATTCCACCACAGCCAGGCGGCGGTAGGTTGTCGCCGTGTAGCCCAGTCCGACGACGCGGTAGATCTCCAGCAGTCCTTCCCGAATGCTCCGCAAGGTCGGTCGATGGGCAGCTTGAATGAGATCCGTGATATGATCGTAGTTCTCGTCTAACTGCGGCGGTGGCGGCTGATGTGGAATACGTTCGAAGACCGCCTTGTTGAGAGCGAAATTGGCGAGCAATCCAAGGTCGAGATTCCAGAACTTCAAATAGTTCAGCACCTGCGCTTCGTTTTCGGGGACAAAGCCCTCTACCTGGTGTTTCAGTTCCGGAATGATCGTGTCGGCCACAACCAGGTCCGGCTCAAAGACGTCGACGATCTCGCCACGGTAGATCAGCGCACGCCGCGTGGCCGGCTTGGCGATGAACGGCAGGCTTTTCTCGTACAAGCGATGTTCCATCGCCTTCTGATAGCATTCTTCGCGAAGCCCCGGTCCGAGGGCGTTATGCACATCGAAGAAGCAGCCGATGATCTCGAAGGACAGTTCTTCGTGGATGAGTTCTGTCACCCAAGCACCTCGTGTACCGGAACCCCATCCGCTGTCTCCTTTAATCCGCTGTCGAATCAAGCAATCGACAGCGGATTAGAATCGACAGCGGATTACGAGTGACAGCGGATTAAGAGAGACAGCGGATTAAGAGAGACAGCGGCTGGTAGTACGGACATTTCCAGACCACGGGCAACGGTTCAAGTCGCGTTCTTTGTCGGCACCCGTTCCCAGGCGTCCGGCTCATTTAGAACGTTTCCGAGCGCCGGCAAACCGATCTCCAGCGCCCGGCGCAGGTCGACGTCCGGCTCGCCGGCCACTTGGTTCAGCACGGGCGGCCCGGCGGCGGCGAAACCGCC
>CAIYOB010000756.1 GCA_903927685.1 uncultured Planctomycetaceae bacterium | reverse complement strand
GTTTCCGTCGGCAGTGGCAGAACCCCTCCCACCGCTCAGCGCGGGTCTCCCGACCCCGCCGCACCGCCGACCGCAGGTCTCCTCTGTCACGCCGGTGTGACGCCTACGCGATTCTCGCCGATTCCCGGACCGGCGACAATTCCCTGCGAGAAGCACTCCCAGAGAACGCACGCGGAAAGAAGACTCCGAAGACGAGGCGAAGCCTATCCTACGGTGGCAGGCACCCTGCTCGACTGCCATCCATGACGCAGTCTGTAATTCCGCGCTTGCAGCTTCATGCGGCTCAACGTCTGCGTGTTGCCGCTGGCTGAGCCCCTACGGTACAATCGAGGTTAAGGGGACCGAACTTTCCCCACGCCAAACGCGAATTGGAGTCATCGATGCCAACTTTTGCCGACGTCGTTGATGCGGCCGACAAACTGTCCGCCGAAGAACAGAAGAGCCTTCTGAGACTTCTTCGACGCCGGATTGCGGCAAGGACTCGCGAGCAGCTCGCTGCAGAAGTTGCCGAAGCCCGCGCGGAGTTCGTCCGCGGGGGGGCTCGACGCGCGACGGTGCAAGCGATCATGGATGAAGCCCCTCGTGAACCGTGAACTCCTCCGAACCGCCGCGTTTGTTCGTGCCCTTCGCCGATTCCTGAAACGGCGGCCGCAGTTGGCTGCGGAAGTGGAAGCAGCATTGCAGATGTTGTCCGATGACGCATTTGATCCTCGACTGAAGGCCCCGGTCTTGGTGTGTTGGCGGGAGAGAAGAACATGCTGGACCTGATCACGATGTTCCTTCGCCAGTACTGGCTCAATCTGCTTGCGGCAGGCGTGTTCGCCGCAGATCTGATCCGCTACGTTCGGCTTGCTGAATGGGAACCGCGGTTGGCCCCGTTCGCCTTCGCAGCATTCGGATTCGTCAGCGTGGTTGCCAGTGAAGAAGTGGCGGAGTGGACGGGCAGGTACGGCTGGACCCGGCAGCAGTGGTGGCAAGATCCGCCGAGCTATGTCCGATTCACCGGCGGGGTGATGTTGATCGTGGCGACGATTGTGCTGTACCGCCGCTGAGCAGCAGAGGATTCGCGTCGAGAGTTGAGTGGCAGGCCAACGGGTTGGAATCGCGACCGGTCCCGAGCCGGGCAAGACCCGTCCGTTCTCGTCCAGCCGGTTATTCCCCTTCGCGGTAGCGGCGGAAGTACTCGCGGGTGTGCTCGCGTTCCTTCTTGGGCAGGCGGAGGTCGAGCAGCGGATCGGCTTGTTCGTGAAAGCTGCTTTGCAGTTCAGCCTGCGCTTCTTGCAGCGTCTTGCCGGCCTGGTTGGGGCCGCCGGCCGAGCCGGTGCGGACGGCCTCGCCGGGTTGGACCTGGCCCTTGACGCGGGATTCGTAGAAGCTGGTGTCGGTCTTGGCTTCCGGCCGTTCGCCCTGGCCCTGGCCTTCGCCCAGACCGCGGCCGGGTTGGTCGCCCTCGCCGCCCCCGTTGCCGAATTGGCCCTGACAGGCCGCACAGCCTTCGCCTTGGCACTCCTGGCAGCCCATCGCCTCCTTGGCCATCGCGATTTCGTCCAGCATCTGGTCGAGCGTCTCGTGCTGGTCGGCCTGGTTCTGCAGCTCTTGCAGGTTCTGGGCCAGCTGGTCCAATTGGGCCGCAGCGGCTTGGCCGTCGCCGTTCTTCAGGCACTCGCGGCACTGGCCCAGTTGTTGGGCCATCTTCTGCAACGCGTCCATCTGGTCGTTCATGCGATTCAGCTGGTCCAACTGCCGCTGCAGCTGGCCGGCGCCCTCGAGATCACCCGCGTTCTGCCGCCGCTTGATCTCCTGCTCCAGGTCCCGCTTGGCCTGCTCATGGCTGTCCTTCAACTCCTGCAGACGGTTCTTCATCTGTTCCAGCTGGTTGGCCAATTGCTCCTTCTGCGCCTGAGTCAGCTGCTCGTCCTTCAGCTTTTCCTGCAAGTTCTTCAGCTCGTCCAGCGCCTTCTGAAAGTCGCCTTCCTTCATGGCCTGGGCGACCTTGTCGGCCGGCCCACCCGCCAAGTCCTTCAGCCGGTTCAGCTGTTCGCGCATTTTCTCCATGCCGCCCACCTGGTCGCGGCGTTCTTGCAGCGACTTGGCCAAGTCGTTCATCTTGACCAGTGCCTTCTTGTGGTCGACATCCGTCTTGTTGACCAATTCGTCGACGCCTTTCTGCAGTTCCTTGAGCAGGACGTCCGCGTCTTCCAGGCCCTTTTCTTCGGCCTTCTTCTTGACACGTTCCACCTGCTCCTGCAGCTTCTTGGCGCTGCGTTTCACCTGTTGCGCCTGCTGAGTCTGCGAGTTCGCGGCCGCCGCTTGCTGGTCGGGCACGGCGTTGGGAACCAGCAGCAGCAAGGCGCCGATCGCGGCCGCCGGCAGCAGGGGCAGCAGGATCCGCCGCTGGGGGCGGACCACGAAACTGTCCCGCACATCGACACGTTCCATGCGGTAGATCGCATCCTGGACCAAGGCCCGCCCGATGTCCGTTTCCCGCTCTTCGGCCGACAACGACAGGGCGCTGGCGACGCGTTCTTTCAGCTGGCAGCGGTGGTCGATTTCGATCGCCGCGTCGAGCGCCGAGCGGCGGACGCACCAGGTCCACACAACGGCGATCAGCAGCCCCGCCCCGAGACTGCCGCCCAGCCAGGACCACAGCCAAACCTTGGGATCCACCGGCACTACCCAGATCTTGGGGATCGCCAGCCCGAGGGCGGCGATCAGCAGCGCGGCGAACAGCGACCACGCGGCGACCCCGAGAAACTGCTGGAGGATCATCCGCTGGCGGGCGACGGCGACTTGTTGCTGGATTTTGTCCATAGGAGGATCCCTTGGCCGAAGCCGAGACGTTACACAGACGACGAAGTCCACGGTTCATTATAGCGGGAACGCGGATTTGTGCACGATCGGCTGCCCAAGGACCGGATTCCGGGGGTCCGGACGGCCCAAGCCAGCCGCCAGCGGCCATACCGCCAGCTGCAAACAGACGATATAATCCCTCGGCATGGCACTGATCGAGTTGCGGGGTTTGACCAAGTCGTATCGCGTTTATCAGAAGTCCGAGGGCCTGTTGGCCTCGGTGCGGGGGCTATTTCGCCGCGAGTATCGCGAAGTCCAGGCGGTGCGCGGGATCGACTTGGATGTCGAGCAGGGCGAGTTTGTCGCCTTTCTGGGCCCCAACGGCGCGGGCAAGACGACGACACTGAAGCTGCTGTCCGGTGTCATTACGCCGACGGCCGGCGAAGCCCGGGTGATGGGCTTTGTGCCCTGGCAGCGGGAAAACGCCTACCGGCGCCGCTTTGCGCTGGTCATGGGCCAGAAGAACCAGCTCTGGTGGGACTTGCCGGCCCAAGAATCCTTTCGGTTGCACCAACAGATCTATCGGATCGATCCGGACGCATTCCGGACGACGCTGGATGAACTGACCAGCTTGCTGGACGTCGCGGCCTTGCTGCAACAGCCGGTGCGGGAACTGTCGCTGGGCGAGCGGATGAAGATGGAGCTGATCGCCGCCTTGCTGCACTCGCCGGACGTGCTGTTCCTGGACGAACCGACCATCGGCTTGGATGTGGTCGCCCAGCACAACATCCAGCAGTTCCTCAAATACTACCAGCGGCGGCGGCGGATCACGATCCTGTTGACCAGCCACTACATGAAAGACGTCGCCGCGTTATGCCAACGCGTGGTGATCATCGCCCAAGGGCAGATCAAGCACGACGGCTCGCTGTCCGGAATCATCGGGCGGTTCAGCAGCCACAAAGTGGTCACGTTACAGCTGGACGACCAGGAGCCCACGGACGGGTTTGACCGTTTTGGACAGGTACTCGAGCTGCACCCGCCCAAGGTCAAGCTGCGGATCGAGCGGACGGCGGTCCCCGGCACGCTGGCGGCGATCCTGGACCAGCACTCCATCTTTGACGTGGCCGTGGAGGATCCGCCGCTCGAAGAGGTCATCGCCCAGCTGTTTGCGCAGGTCGATGAACGTGCGCAGCGGCGCGAGCCGGCGGCGGGGGGCGGACGAGCCTGACGGGCTGCCGGAAAAGGACAACATGTACGCCCGGATGATTGCCAGTTGGACGATTCTGCGGATCGCTTTGGAGGAGCGGTTGGTGTACCGGGGCGACTTTGCCCTGGGCACGCTGATGCGGTTCCTGCCGATCGTCACCCAGATCTTCCTGTGGTGGGCGGTCTTCGATTCGGTCGGCGGGACGCGGTCGCAGCAGGACATCGCCGGATACCGGTTCCAGAATGTGGTCGCGTATTACCTGCTGACGATGGTCAGCCGGGCGTTTTCGAGCATGCCCGGCTTGGCCTCGGGCATCGCGCTGCAGATCCGCAACGGCGAGATCAAGAAGTTCCTCATCCAGCCGGTGGATATGCTCGAATTCCTGATGCTCAGCCGCCTCGCCCACAAGCTGGCGTACTATACGGTGGCCCTCCTGCCGTTTGCCTTTGTGTTCTTCCTGTGCCGCGGGTTCTTCGTCGAGGGCTGGCCGGACGCGCCGACGCTGGCGGCGTTTGGGCTGTCACTGGTCCTCAGCTTTCTGCTCGGCTTCTTCCTCGAAGCGTCGATCGGCCTGCTGGGATTCTGGTTCCTGGAGATCTCGTCGCTGCTGTTTGTCTACATGCTGCTCAGCTATTTCCTCTCGGGCCACATGTTCCCGCTGGACATGCTGCCAACGCCGTGGAACCAGCTGGTGGCTGTACTGCCGCTGAAGTACCTGGCGTACTTTCCGGCCGCCGTGTTCCTGGGACGAGTCACTGGGGCAGATCTGGTCCGCGAGCTGAGCATCTGCGCGGCCTGGGTCGTCGTGTTCTTCGTGCTCTCACGCGTCATGTTCCAGCGGGGTTTGCGGCGATACAGCGGCTTTGGCGGCTGAGCGGCCGTCGGCGAGGTCCAGGTCGTACACGCGATAGGTCTTGACCCGCTTGGCCCCGCCTTTCTCCAGACTGCCGCGGGACAGGGAATTCGACTCGGCCACCCACGAGAACTCCGCCTCCTGGACGCCGTAGTGCAGCGCTCGGGGCGCGATCGCTTTCAGCAGCACGACGGCCACGCCCATCAACTGGCACTCGGGAACCACGTTGGCCGCCAGAATGCGGATGCGTTTCAGGTTCCGCTTGTTCCACAGCAGCCGCAGGAAACCGAAGGGCAGCAGTCGGCCGTCGATCTGCTTGATGCGCGGATTGTAATCGGGCAGCGCCAGGATGATCCCCACCAGCCGGCCGTCGATCTCCGCGCCCACCACCAATTCCGGAATGAGGAGATAGCGGAGCACGTGGGCCATGGCATCCAGTTCCTCGCCCGACATCGGCGAGAAGCCCCAATGGTTGACCATCGAGCGGTTGTAGATATCCAAGAACGCCCGGATGTCCTGCCGGAAGTGCTTGGTGTCCAGTTCGCGGACGCGGATCTGGAACCGTTCGGCGATCTGGTCGCTCAGCGGGCCGTACTTGGCGATCACCGCGGGCAGCATGTCGACATCGCCCCAGTAGGCATACAGATCCTGGGCCTGGCGAAAACCAAAGCCTTCGATCAGCCGCGCGTAGTAGGGCGGATTGTAGGCCATCATGAACGTGGGCGGCGAGTCGAAGCCTTCGACGAGCGTCCCCCAGACGTAATTGACGCCCGGATTGGCTGGACCGCGCAGGCTGTGGAGATCCTGGTCGGCCAGCCAGTGGCGGGCCGCGTCAAACAGGCCGTCGGCGACCTCCTGGTCGTCGACGCACTCGAAGAACCCAAAAAACCCGCGCCGTTCGTTGCGGACCTCGTTGTGCACCCGATTCAAGATTGCCGCGATCCGGCCGCACACCTGACCATCGCGCCGGGCCAGGAACGTCTGCACGCGGTTCCGGTCGAGGAACGGATGCCGGCCGGCGAAGCCCAGCAGTTCCTTTTCATCGCTGCGAATGGGCGGAACCCAGTGCCGGTCGGCCTGGTACAGCCGCCAGGGGAAGTTGAAAAAATCCGAGCGCTGCCGGCGAGTGGCGACGGGCTCGACAACGAGTCGCGACATGGCTTCAGGCGGCCGCCTTGGTCAGGACCCACAAAAAGACGACCCACGTGCTGCAGGCGACCGGCAACGCGTACGGCAGGATCCGGCGATTGGTCTTGCGGCGGACCATTTCAGGCGAATCCGCCTCGGATTTCTTCTTCTTCGACCCCGTGTCGACCTTCGCTAAATGCCGCCGCTGGATGTGCCGGTAGCCGTGTTTCATGAGTCCGCCCAACAACACCATCAGGCTGAAAAAGGCGGCAAAGCCGGCGCTCAGCAGGAACACAATCAGCGTGAACCACGCCCCCAGCCAGGCGCCGACGGCGCCCATCAGCTTGACATCTCCGCCGCCGCCTCCCCCCATCAGCCATAACACCAGCAGGATGCCGAAACCGGTGACAAAGCCGCCCAGGGCGGTCAGCAGCCCGCCCCAGCCGCCGGTGATCGCGTGGAACAGCAGTCCGCCGGCCAGCACGGGAACGGTGAACCAATTCGGAATCCGTCGCGTGCGGACGTCAATCACCGCCGCCACCAGCGTAATGCAGCCGATAATCACGACGGGTAACCAGGGAGAAACGTTCATGATGCCTCAATTATCTTGGATAGCTCTCAACGGCCGGTGCCAACCGCCACACGCCTCGGCGTTCAATCCTCGACTCGATTCCCGGCCTTGCCGCGGAACACGAACAAGCTGCTGGCGACGAAATTGAACAACGTCCCGCCGATGATGCCGATCAGCGCCGCGACCAATGGATAGTTGTTGAAGAAGGGAACCAAGTGCCACAGGCCGACGCTCGTGCCCCAGCTGACCACCGCCCCGACCAGGCAAGCGCCGCAGAACATCAGGTACTGGCCGACGAGACTGTGCCGATGGGAATCAAAGAACGTCCAGCGACGGTTCCAATAGAAATTCCACGTCATCGCGACCCAGATCGCGATCGCCCGCGCCACGGGGACCGGCAGGACCAGCAGGACCAGGGCGAACGCGACCAGATCCACGCCGCTGCCGGTGGCTCCCACAAAGCCGAACTTGAGCAACCGGGGCAGGTGCCGCAATTTGTACTCGGCCAGCCGGCCCAGATGACGCATGTAATTCAGCTGCTCGCGCAGACTGAGCTTGCTCGCGCCGTGCAACCGATTGCTGAACTGAATCGGCACCTCCTGGACCCGCCGGCAGCCGCACTTGACGATCAATTCCAGGCCGATCTTGTAGCCAATCGGGTTCAATTCCCGCTCGTCGTCAGCGCGTCGAAAGGTCGTCCGCCGCAAGGCGAAGAAACCGGCCATCGGGTCGGCGGCCGTGGTGAACGGACGGGCCATCAGGGTCGCGACCTTGGAGTTCACCCAACGGGCCATTCCCCAATCCTCGTCGGTGCCACCGCCGGGGATGTAACGGCTGCCCAATACGAAATCCACGTCCGCTTCATCCAACGCCTGGACCAGTTCCGGCACCTTTTCCGGAGGATGGGACAGGTCGGCGTCCATCACGATCAGAACATCGCCCTTCGCTCGCCGCAGCCCGTGCAGGACGGCGCTCGACAAGCCGCGTTCCGTGTCCCGCGTCTCCAGTCGGACCGGGTACTGCTTGGCCAAGTCCGCGCAGATCTCGGTGGTCCCATCGCCGCTGAAGTCGTCGACGATGATGATCTCCGCTTCCAGCTTGGCGGCGCGCAAGGCCGCGCTCAACCGCGGAATGATGACCGGCAGGTTCTCCGCCTCGCGATACGCCGGTATGATCACCGAGACGACGGGGGCTGTTGCGAGGACACGCCGCTCTTCAAGGCTGATGCTCATGGTCGAAGCCGGATGGTTGTTGCCAGAAATGGCTTGGCCGCAGGTCTCCACGGCAGAACCGGGAGACCCGCGGACAGGCCCGCGAAGCGGCCTCGCGACCGCTTCACCACGCTGGGAGACCGAACAAAAACTACATTGGAGAACACGCCGCGCACGAGGGTCGGCATGCCCGCCGAGTCAAGTTCGAGCAGATTCGGTGCCAACAGCAGGATTTACCGGTATAACCGGAAACGGACGCCCACGGCGCAAACCCCGCTGGTGCCAGCAGGCGGTTTGTCGGGATTCTGAGACGGCGGAGAGCCACCGCACGCCGCAAGCCGGCCGGACAGAGGTCCTGCTCCGGCGTCAACCAGCGCTTCGTTTCGTTAACGCTAGCTAACGGAGGGTAATAGAGGCGTTCTGGGAGGAGAAGGATGCCGAGAGACAACGGGCGTTGCCCTCGAGCAACACCCCGGTTCAACGTTTCCGTTCAGCCGGCGCCGGTCAGGCGGTCTCGGCGTAGTCGTGCGAGCCCTTGGCTTCGCGGACCAGGGTCAACAGCCCTTGCAGCTTGCGCCGGTCACTGCCCAGCGCGATCCGCAACACGCGTGCGCCCTCGGGGACATCGGACCGAGCGATGCGCTCGAGTTTGGCTTTGCCAAACAGCAGAATGTCCTGCTTGCTGTCCGGTTCGACCGCGTAAATCACGTCGGCATGGCTGAGCAGCCGACGCGCGTCCACGGGAGCCGGCGTGCCGGCAGGAGCCCCTGATAGCACCGATTCAACGGAAACAACAAAGCTGCGCCTGTCCATAGAGTTGGTTCTCCGATCGCTCGAAAACGTGGAAGAGACCGTATCCGCTCGCTGTACGCCGAGCGGATAGAAGAGTAGAGAGCTTCGGAGAATGATCGGCTAAGCGAAGGTGAATTCTTGATGAAAACTTACGGCACGGGCCGGATGGTCAGTCGGACCGTGGCCGTCCGGACGGGCTGGTCGAGGGCGATCGCCAGCCGCGTCGGCGGGGGGCCGTGGCGGTCTTCCCGGATCTCCTCGGCCCGGATTGTGAACGCGGCTCCGCCCGTGTCGATATCCACCTGGACACGCCCCTCGCGCCCGCGGTCGCCACCCACCGTCACCTGGTTCGCCGCCGTCTGGGTCCACGGCTCGAACGTGATCAGGGCACTCTCGAAATCCTCGGGCGCCGCGAACTGGACTTCGTCCACGACCTCCAACGCTCCCCGGCCGGCGCGCGAGAACCGGAACGTCCGCTGCAATTTCTCCAGGCTCTTGACGGGATACGCCGAGCGGATGTCGAGGACCAGCGTATCGGCTTCGTCGGTCCAGTCGGTCGCGAGCACGTTGGCCGCCGCCTTGCGCCCCGTCTGCTGCAACTGGCCCGCAAGCCGCGGCACCGGGTGGCCGAACGAGTTCAACAACTTGCTTTCATAGCGGCGTCCGCTGAACGTCCGCGCCGTGTAGACTTCGCCCCCTGGATCCACCAGCGGGGCACGGCTGCCCACAGCGACGACGAACGAACCGACATCGTTGTGGTTGTGGTGTTCAGCGTTGTGTCCGCCTTTGAGTGCGGCGGCCAAACCGTTCGGGCTGGCCGGCCGGCAGATCAGGATTCCGGCGTCGGGAAACCAGTCGCGCGGTGGCGGCGGCGTGGATGCGTCCGCGGCCGGCCGGACCGAAGCCGAATTGGGGAACGCATACAACCCCAACTCGAACAGGCTCCCGCTCGGTCCGCTGGCCGCCAGCAGTCCCTGCCGCTCGACATCCCGCAAGCCCCAGCCGAAGCGGCGGCTGAGGAAGGCCATCAAGACCGTATCCGGCTTGGCGCCCACGCTGCAATCGGCAAAGGCCGGGAACAGGCCGGGCAGGATTTCCATCCGCCGCCCGAATCCGGCGATCGGCGCGATCCGCGGATCGGCCAACCAGTCCAGCCGCCCGCCGGTTGCCTGGTGCAGCGTCTCGGCCAACGAGACGTAATTGCCGAAGCCGTAGTTCCAGTAGCCCATCCCCTCGGAGCAATAGCCGTCGGCGGTGAAGCCTTTCAGGAAATACTCGATATAGCGTTCGGCCGCGGCCGCGTAAAACGCCCGCCGCGGAACCGGCTCGATCGCGGCCAGCGCCGCTCCCGTCACGCCGGCCAGGCAGACCGCGTTCCAATTGTTCGTGCCCGTGGCCCACCACAGCTCCGGTTGGTCCGTCTTGACGTAGCTCTCGAACGGCTGGAATGCCCGCCGTTTCAATTCGTCGCCGATCCGCTGCCGCACGTCCCCACTGAGCCGATCGCCCAGCCAGTACGCCAAGGTGGCCAGATTCCAGGCCGTTGCGGCCGAGGCGAGATCGATCTCGACCACTTCGCCGCGGAAGTTCCTCAGCCCGCGATCGTGCGCCGGCAGCAGCCAGCTCTTCTCCGCACAAGTGACCAGAATCGTGGCCTCGATGGCCGGCAGGAAGCGCCCGCGGTTCTCCAGGCATTCGGCCAGGACCAGCGTCGACAGCCGGCTGCGCCGCTCGCCCTGCACGTCCTGGGACCGCGAGCGGTTGCCGGTGCGGGAAAACTCGAGGTACAGCTCCTCCGTCGGCTCGGGAATCGGCTGCGGCAGCAATTTCTCCGCCGCGGCGATCACGTCGCGAAATTCCCGCGCTTGGGCCAACACGCCCCAGGCCTCGCGATCGGCGACCGGCCGGCCGACGCCGACGGGCTGAGCGGGCAGCAGCGAGGCTAACTCGGCCAGTCGCCCGGCATCCAGCGGCTCCGCGGCGGCCAACGGCAGAGGAATCAGGACCAACAGTAGGCAGGCGGGAAATCGTTTCATCGGTAGGAAATCCTGAGGAGGGAGGGGTGGGGCGACGGTCGGAGTCACCGCGTCGTATCGCGGCGGCTATTCAGTGCCGGTGCATGAGTGTCCAAGTCCTGGTAGGACGGAATGCTATTCCGTCCCCGACGGTTCGCCGAACCGTCCGACGGCAGAACTTCTCGCGGTGCTTCCTACTGGCTGCCGGCTCCGCGGACTTGCATCCGCAGACCGTACAGCCCGCGGCTGGCCGTGATGAACAGGGTCTGGTGATCCGCGCCGCCAAAGCATACGTTGGCCGTCCAGCCCTCCGGGACGTCGATCTGCTCGATCTGCCGGCCGCTCGGATCGAACACCGTCACGCCTTTGCCCGTCAGGTACACGTTGCCCCGCTGGTCGATCGTCATCCCGTCGGAGCCCAGTTCGCAGAACAAGCGATTGTCGGTCAGCGAGCCGTCCGGCTGGATGGCGTAGGCGTGGGTTTTCTTGGCCCCGATGTCGGCCACGTACAGTGTCTTTCCGTCCGGCGTGCCGATCACGCCGTTGGGTTGCTTCAAGTCCTCCGCCACGCGGACCAGTCGCTGGCGGTCTGGCGACAAGTAATAGACGGCTTGCACATCCTGCTCGCTGGGGCCGCGATTCCAGTACGGCCGCTTGTACAGCGGATCGGTAAAGTAGATCCCGCCATCGGGCCGCAGCCACAGGTCGTTCGGGCCGTTCAGCAGCTTGCCGCCAAAGTCCTTGACGACCACCGTGGCCCGGCCGTCCGGGGCGATCCGCCACAGTTCGTTCTTGTTGTCCGCACAGGCCCACAGTTGGCCTTGGCTGTCGAAGCACAGTCCGTTCGAGCGGCCGCAGGGCTCCAGGAACGTGGTCAGCTTGCCGTCCGTGCTCCATTTCAGGATCCGGTCGTTGGGTTGATCGGTAAAGTACACGTTGCCGG
>CAIYOB010000755.1 GCA_903927685.1 uncultured Planctomycetaceae bacterium | reverse complement strand
CCGGGCAACGGAAGTGAATTCTGCGGTGTCTCGGCGGCGGGCAATGCAACCCACGGACCGACGAACAGTGATACCAAAACAATCGATCGACAGATGGCCATATTGTCCTTCCCTTTCTGCTGGAGGGCAGGCATGTTCCACGATCAAAGTAGCAGAAGCGAAGGGGCCGGGCAACGCGCGGAGACGGTTTCGGGACGGCGTCGGGCGCGGAGGTTAACGAGTCGATTGGGCGAGGTCGATTGGGCGAGGTCTGCTTGCGTTCACGGAACTCCTGATTCAGACTAGTCGTTTGCCCAGGCTGAGAACTGGGGTTGGGTGCCTGGAGTCGAACCGCGAGGTACGAGTGGCGAGCCGCCCGTTCTTGCTGCTGGGGGCTCGCTGCACTCGACCCCAGGCACCCCAACGCTTGGCCTTGTGGGCGACTCCCGCCAACATCCTTCGGAGAGCGATCATGCTGCGAAACACCGCGACGACCCGCCGCAAGTTCCTGGCTCGGACGTTAGCCGCATCGGCCGGCGCGCTGGCGCTGCCGACCTTGATCCCCGCCTCGGCCCTGGGTTTGAACGAAAGCGTAGCGCCCAGCAATCGCATCACGCTGGGCATGATCGGCGTGGGCCGCCAGGTGCTGGCGTACAACCTGCCGTTCTTTGTGAGCCAGCCCGACTGCCAGGTGGTGGCACTGTGCGACGTGGACCGCTGGCGGCTCGCGGTGACCGAGGAGCGGACCGCGTCGTACTACGGCGAGAAAAAGAACCGCTGCCCAAAAATTCCCCAATGCTCGCGGTATGTCGACTTTCGCGAGGTGCTCGACCGCCAGGACATCGACGCGGTGATGATCTCGACGCCGGATCATTGGCATGTGACCATGGCGGTGATGGCGGTCAAGGCCGGTAAAGACGTGTGTTGCGAAAAGCCGCTGACGCGCAGCATCGCCGAAGGCCGGCGGTTGTGCGAAGTGGTCAGCGAACACAAGCGGGTCTTCCGCACGGACAGCGAATTCCGTTCGCTGCCGCAATTCCACCGGGCGGTGGAACTGGTGCGGAACGGCCGGATTGGCAAGCTGCACACGATCCGCACCGGCGTGCCGTTTGGGGTCGGGCAGACGCAAGCCTCGCCGCCGCACGTCGCGATGCCCGTGCCCGAGGAGTTGGACTACGAGCTGTGGCAGGGACCGGCTCAAGTAGAACCGTACACGCAGGAACGGGTGCACCGGATCAAGGACTACGAACGGCCGGGCTGGATGAACATCCGCGACTATTGCGACGGCATGATCCTGAACTGGACGACGCACCTGAACGACATCGCCCAGTGGGGCCACAACAGCGACCGCACCGGGCCGGTGGCGGTGGAGGGCCAGGGGAGATTCCCGCCCGCGGGCAGCTTGTGGGATGTGTGCTACGAATTCGAGTTCACGTGCACGTACGCCGACGGCGTGCGGCTGATCTGCAAGACCGAGGCGCCGTACACGCGTTTCGAGGGCGACGAGGGCTGGATCCAGGCCAATTTCAGCAGCCAGGACAAGTTGCAGGCCGAGCCTCGCTCGCTGCTCGATTCGCAAATCGGCCCGAACGAAATCCACTTGCCGCTGCTGCACGAAAAACGCGACTTCCTGGACGCGGTAAAGACTCGCGGCCCCACCCTGGCCGACGCCGAAGTCGGCCATCGCACGGCCGCGCTGGGCCACCTGGGGCACATCGCGATCCAGCTGGGCCGCCCACTGAAATTCGACCCGGACCAAGAGCGATTCGTGGGCGACGACGAGGCCAACCAGCGGCTGTCGCTGCCGCCCGGCCGCAGTCCGTGGACGCTGTAACAGTTCGTGTAACACCGAGCCGGCAGGCGACGACGGATCGGCGGGATGCGGTCACTCAAGCCGTCGCCTGCCGGCTCGGCGTTAAACGAGGAACCTGTTCGGCCACCGCTAAACACCCGGCAACTTGAGCCTACGAATCAACATCCCTTCGCAACGGACGAACCCTTATGAACCCCACACGACGCACGTTCCTGCTGAGTGCGGCCGGCGGCAGCCTGGGCGCGCTGGCTCCGCTTTCCAACTCGATCCAGTCGGCCGAGACCGCTCCCGACGCGGTGACGGTCCCCGAACGCCGAGTCCCCGTCTTGGCCGAGGCCGATGTGGTGGTGTGCGGCGGCGGGACGGCGGGGATTTCGGCGGCTTGCTGTGCGGCGCGGCATGGCGCCAAGGTCATCCTGCTGGAGCGCTGGCCCAGCCTCGGGGGCATGGCCACCAACGCGCTGGTCAATATCTGGCACACCAGCGACCGGACCAAGCAGGTGATCATGGGCTTCGTCCAGGAAGCCGTCGAGCGGGCCGGCGAGTTCATGCACCGCTATCCCGATTTCCCGAAACGGCCCGAGACGCACTGGTTCGATCCGGAAGGGATGCGCGTCGTCTTCTGGCGGATGCTGCAGGACGCTGGGGTGCACGTGATCTGCAACCTGACAGCGGTCGAGTCCGTGGTCGAGGACGGTCGGATGCGGGCCGTGCTGGTCGATACCAAATCCGGCCGCCGGGCGGTGCGGGGGCGGATCTTCATCGACGCGACCGGCGACGGGGACGTCGCGGCTAACGCCGGCATGCCGTTCGACTACGGCCGGGCCAGCGACGGCCTGGTGCAGGGTATGACCATGATGTTCTGCCTGACCGGCGCGGATCCCGCCGCGGCCCGAGCGCATCCCGAGGACGCCAACCGGGTCTTCCAGTTGATGCAGCAACTGCGCGACCAAGGCAACTTCCCACCGTTCAATGAGGGCGCCGCCAGGCACTACCTCCGTTCCGCGGCAAATCAAGTCCCGCACAACATGGTCCCGGCCGCCGGCAACCCGTTGGACGAGCAGGAACTGACGCGGCTGTCCATGGAGGCTCGCGAACACGTCTATCAGATCATCGACCTCTGGCGCAAGGAGATGCCCGGCTTTGCCCAGGCGTCCATTACGCACATGGGCCACAGCCTTGGAGTCCGCGAGTCGCGGCGGATCCGCGGCCTCAAGACGCTGGACGGCCCCATGGTTGTCAAGGCCGTGAAGCAAGCCGATGCGATCGGCCACGGGTTCTGGATGATCGACATCCACGACCCTAAAGGCAGCGGCTATACGACGTGGACCGACCAGCAGCGGGAACTGATGCCGCCGGTTGGCGACAGCTATCACATCCCGCTGGGCATGTGCCTGAACGGCCAGATCCCCAATCTCGCCGTCGTCGGCCGCTGCGCCTCGTCGACGCATGAAGCCCACGCGTCGGTGCGGCTGCAGAGCCACTGCATGGTCATGGGCCAGGGCGTGGGCACCTGTGCCGCACTCGCCCTGGCCACCGACCAGAGCATGGCCCAGGTCGACATCGGCAAGCTGCAGTCGACCTTGCGTCAGGACGGCGTGTACCTGGAAAACGTGCCTTGAGTGGGATCCAACGTCAGCATGTCAAAACATCGAATCTACACGACGAGTTTCGCCAGCGTGTATCCCCTCTATCTCGCCAAGGCCGAGAAAAAGGGGCGCACGAAGGCAGAAGTCGACGAGATCATCCGTTGGCTCACAGGCTATGCTCAAGCGGAACTCGAAGCGCAACTGAAGAACGAAACAGACTTTGAGACGTTCTTTGCGGAAGCCCCGAGGCCGAATCCTCTCCGCAGTCTGATTAAAGGTGTGATTTGCGGCGTCCGCATTGAGGACATTGAAGAGCCGACGATGCGGGAGATTCGCTACCTCGACAAGTTGATCGACGAGTTGGCGAAGGGCAAGGCAATGGACAAGATCCTGCGAAAGCCAGCGGAAGCGTGAGGACGGCGGCCGGTCGCCGCATCTCGAGCGCGGTCCAGGCGTTGAATTGGGGCTGGGTGCCTGGGGACGAGCCACGAGGTACGACTAGCGACCCCGGGGAACTGCGCCAAGCGTCTCCCTGTAGGACGGACTGGCGACGTCCCACTCTCCATGCAACTACGGGGCCCCTCCCGCCTCGCCTCGCCGCGACCGGCGGTGGGACTGTTCGGCGACAGTCAAATGGCCCCAGTCCAACGCCTCGTCCTGGCGATAGTCTTTGCCCAGCGTCAGGGCCGTGGTCGCCTTGGCCAACTCGTAGCCCAGGTAGAACGCGTGCCCGGGATCGACGTTCTTGGGCTGCGTTGCCAGCAGCCGCGCGAATAACTCGAACGGGTCCGCCCCCTCCAGGTGCAGCCCCGCGCAGACCAGGTGCAGCCGGCCGCCTTCGGCGAACAGGCGATAGTTGTGGTCCTTCAGCTGGGCCGCCAACTGGTCGAAATGTGCCGCGCCGAATTCGTGCAACCGGGGATCGCGCAGCGTCACCAGCCGCGGTTCGAGATGTTTGGGCGGCACATGATGCCGAAGGGCGTAATGCACCAAACGCCGCGCCAGGTCGCATTCCCGGACGCTGCTGCGCGCCCAGTTGATCACCTGCGTCGTCAGCACGCTGCGGATGCCTTGCTCTTGACAGAAGCCCAACAACAGGACGTTCACGCCCGCTGAGTCCACGTCGGTCAGTTCCGTCAAGTTGCCGATCCCCATCATCATCTCCGCGGCCGGATACCGCCGCCGGACTTGCAGGTACCTTTCCAAGCTGGCGGCAAACCCGAATCCGATCGGCTCGAGGATGGGATCGAGGCGGAAAGGCACCGCCGCCGCGGACAGGAACTCGACGGTCTCGTCCAGTCCCGCCAGGGTGCTGATATCGTCCGGGATCGCGACGACTTCGCAGCCCCAGTCCCGCGCCTCCTCGCGGTTCGAGCGATTCACGGACAAGACCAACTCGGCGCCCGCCCGGACCGCCGGCTCGACCTCCGCCGGATTCCAGCTGTCGATCGAGACCCGATGGCCGTCGTCCCGCAATGCACGGACGCAATCGGCCACGCCCGACCACGGCTCGCCGGGCTCGCAGCCCACATCAATCAAGTCGGCGCCGTCCCGCGCCAACTGCCGAGCCTGACTGCGTATCTGGTCCAGGCTCAACCGCGGCGCGTGATTGATCTCCGCCAGGACTTGAATATCGTAATCTCCGTACGTATGTTGCGGCCCGCCGCTGCGGCCGAAGAACTCAGGCAATTGCCGCAAGTCCCGGGGCCCGAAGTCGATGGGGAGTGGCCGCCGGAGACGCTCGGCGATCGGCTGCGTTTCGCCCTGGCAATACCCCGGCAGCAGGATGCGAGTCGTCTCCGAGGGCGGATCGATATGGCGGGCGATCCAGGCGGGCGTCATCAGCGCGGCCACGGAGATGGGCAGCACGGCCACGGAATAGTCGAACTCGGCGGCCTTGGCCAGCGGCTCCAAGGTCGAGCGCAGGGCATGTTCGGCCAGCCGGCCGGTGACGAAATGGATGTGTTCTCGTTTCATGCGAGCCGTTGACACGCAAGCGGTTTCGACGTATTCTCTGGGAGACAAAGTTGGCGAAAAGGGGGTACCTTTTCGCGCATGACGGACCAAGTTCACCCCAAAGCCCCCAGGACCCTGTACGATGCTCGACTCCAGCCGCCTTGTGATTGGCATTGGCGTCGCGATTATTATCGTACCCGTTTCACGGGCCTGAGGGAGGTACTTGACCGATCCGAGCGAGAATCACAACCCTGAGGCCCGTAAGAGGGCGTCAGGGTTTTTTTATTGAACGACAGCTCACGAGGCCGCGAACATGCGTTCCATCCAGATCTACGATACGACTTTACGCGACGGTACCCAGGGCGAGGGCGTGAGCCTGTCGCTGCAGGACAAGCTGCACATCACCCGGCGTTTGGATGAACTGGGAGTGGACTTTATCGAGGGCGGTTACCCGCTGGCCAGCGAAAAGGACTCGGAGTATTTCCAGCGGGTCCGCGAGTTGAACTTGCAGCGGGCCCGCATCTGCGCGTTCGGCATGACTCGTCGCCGCGGGATGTCCGTACACGACGATCCGGGGATGAAAGCCCTGGTCGATTCGCAGGCTCCGGTCTGCACCATCGTTGGCAAGACGTGGGATTTCCACGCCACGCAAGTTCTGCAGGTGTCGCTCGAAGAGAATCTAGCCATGATCGGAGATACGATTCGCTTCCTGGTCGAGGCGGGCCGGCAGGTGTTTTATGACGCGGAGCACTTTTTCGACGGCTGGAAGGCCAATCCCGAATACGCGGCGCGGACGATCCAGGCCGCGGCCGCGGCGGGGGCGCAGGTCGTCATCTGCTGCGATACCAACGGCGGCACGCTACCCGAAGAGGTGGCCGATATCACCCGCCAGGCGGGCCAGTGCCTGCAGTCCTACGGCGTGCCGGTGGGCATCCACTGTCACAACGACTGCGAACTGGCCGTGGCCAACTCGCTGGCCGCGGTCGACGCCGGCGCGGTCCAGGTCCAGGGCACGATCAACGGGTTGGGCGAGCGGTGCGGCAATGCCGACCTGGTCTCGGTGATCGCCAACTTGGCGCTGAAGAAAAAAGGCTATCAAGTCCTGGACGGCCGCCCGCCCGATCGGCTGACGGAATTGTCGCGGTTCGTGTACGAGACGGCCAATCTGAACCTGCGGACGAACCAGCCGTTCGTCGGCCAGAGCGCGTTCGCTCACAAAGGCGGCATGCACGTGCACGCGGTCGCCAAGGACGCGCGGACGTACGAGCACATCAATCCGGACTATGTCGGCAACGCCCGGCGGATCCTGGTCAGCGAACTGTCCGGGCGCTCGAACATCGCGGCCATGACCACGAAGCACAACATCCAGCATGACCGAGCGCTGATGGATCGGATCCTGGCGGAAGTCGTGCGGCTGGAAAATCGCGGGTTCCAATTCGAGGCGGCCGAGGCGTCTTTCGACCTCCTGGTGCGGCGTTGCATGGGCACATTCACGCCCCATTTTGACCGCGTCAAGTACCATGTTTCGGTCGCCGCCCACGACGGGCAGGACGTCGTCACCGAGGCCACGGTCAAGCTCCGGGTGCACCGCGAACTGCGGCACGAAGTGGCCGAAGGCGACGGCCCGGTGAACGCCTTGGACGCGGCGCTCCGCAAAGCGTTGAACGGCAGCTTTCCCAGCTTGCGGAAGATGTCCCTGGTCGATTACAAGGTTCGCGTGGTCAACTCGGAAGCCGGCACCGCCGCCCGGATCCGCGTGTTCATCGAGAGCCGCGACGAACATGACGTGTGGGGCACCGTCGGCGTCAGTGAAAACGTCATCGAAGCCAGCTGGATGGCGTTGGTCGACGCGATTGAATACAAACTGTACAAGGACCAGGTGGCCACGCCGCCAAAGTGAACCGCCCCCCGCTGCTCGGCGCACGATAGATCTCGCAACTCAACAACCATCCACGACACGCTGGTTAATTCGCCATGACTGCCACGTTTTCGCCCGAATCGCTGCCCAATCGCTTTGACTATGCCGAGGCTCGGCCGCGGCTGTATGCCTGGTGGGAGTCGCAAGGCTTCTTTCGGGCCGAACCCAACTCGGGCCGCCCTCCCTACACGATTGTCATCCCGCCGCCCAACGTGACCGGCGCGTTGCACCTGGGCCACGCCCTGAACAACACGCTGCAGGACATCCTGATTCGGATGAAGCGCATGCAGGGCTTCGAGGCGCTTTGGATGCCCGGCACCGATCACGCCGGGATTGCGACCCAGGCGGTGGTCGAGCGGCGGCTGAAGGACGAGGACAACCTGACGCGCCACGACTTGGGCCGCGAGAAGCTGGTCGAGCGGATCTGGCAGTGGAAGGCTCAATACGAGACTCGCATCCTGGGCCAGCTGAAGCAGATGGGCTGCAGTTGCGATTGGCGGCGGACCCGGTTCACGCTGGACGACGTCTGCGCCCGCGCGGTCCGCAGCACCTTCTTCGACTTGTATCGCCAGGGCCTGATCTACCGCGGCAAACGGCTGGTCAACTGGGACACGTTCCTGCAGACGGCGGTCAGCGACGACGAGGTCTTCCACGAGGAAGTCAAGGGCCACTTCTGGCACTTCCAATACCCGGTGATCGACCCGCAGCCCGGCGAGCCGACGCACGTGACCATCGCCACCACGCGGCCCGAGACCATGCTGGGCGATACGGCCGTGGCCGTGCATCCCAATCCGGCCGCGGCGCTCGACGCCGCCGAAGCGGATCTGCTGGAGAGATTGGCCAAGGCGCCGGCCAAGGAACGGGAGGACATTCAGAAAGAACTCGACGCCGTTCGCCAGCGCCGCCAGACGCATCTGCCGCAGTTGGAGCAGCTGCGCGACATGGCCCTGGCGGGCCGCAAGCTGCTGCTGCCGCTGGTCAACCGCGAGATTCCGCTGGTGGCGGACGAGTGGGCCAAGCCGGAACTGGGCAGCGGCTGCGTCAAGATTACGCCGGCCCATGATGCCAACGACTACGACGTCGGCAAGCGGCAGAACTTGCCGATGGTCAACATCCTCAATCCCAACGGGACGCTGAACGCCAACGCCGGCAAGTACCAGGGGCTGACCGTGCTGGTCGCCCGCAAGCAGGTGGTCACGGACCTGGAAGCGTTGGGGCTGATGGTGGCCGTCGAGGACCGCCTGATCGACTTGGCGCACTCCGACCGCAGCAAGACACCGATCGAGCCGTACCTGGCCGACCAGTGGTTCGTCAGGATGGACCGGCTGGCCCAGGCGGCCATGCAGGCCGTGACGGACGGCCGCGTCAAGATCTTCCCGGAACGCTACACCAAGGGCTACCTCGACTGGCTCAGCGAGAAACGCGACTGGCCCGTCAGCCGGCAGCTGTGGTGGGGGCATCAGATCCCGGTCTGGTCTTGCGCGGGCACGCCGGACGAGATCGCCGGACTGCAGACGCGGATCGGCGTCCCCGCTTCCACGAGTCTCAACGACGTGGTTCAGCCTCCGGGCCAGGCTTACCTGGCGGCCCAGGTCGTCGAGGGGCCTGGCGACGGCGAAAAGACCATTTACGTCTGCGTTGCCCCGGGCCACGAGGAAGCCGAGCGGATGCTGGAAGCGGCCGGATTGCGGCAGGAGGACGACGTCCTGGACACCTGGTTCAGTTCGGCGCTCTGGCCACATTCCACCCTGGGCTGGCCGGAAAAGACTCCCGAACTGCAGTCCTTCTATCCGACCAGCGTGCTGATCACCAGCCGCGACATCATCACGCTGTGGGTGGCGCGGATGGTGCTGATGGGCCTGAACAACATGGGCGACGTGCCGTTCCCCGAGGTCTTCATCCATCCGAAGATCCTGGATGGCTACGGCGAGACGATGTCCAAGAGCAAGGGCAACGGGATCGATCCGCTGGACGTGATCGACAAATTCGGTCCTGACGCACTGCGATTCGGCATGGCCCACCTGACGACCGAGACCCAGGACGTCCGGATGCCGGTCCAGTTCGAGTGCCCGCATTGCGAAGCGTTGATCGAGCAGACGAAGAAGAACCGCGAGTTGCCGCGGATCAAGTGCGACAAGTGCGGCCAGGCCTTCTCGACCCAGTGGGCCCGCTGTGACGAGGACCGCGCGCTGCCTCGCGGGCCGGTCGTCAGCGAACGGTTCGAGGTCTCGCGCAATTTCTGCAACAAGCTGTGGAATGCGGCTCGGTTCGCACTGATCAACCTCAAGGGCTACACGCCGGGGCCTGTGACGGATGCGGACCTGACGCTGGAAGACCGCTGGGTGCTCAGCCGGTTGGCCACGGTCACCCAGCAGGTGACGGCGGCCCTGGACGCGTACCATTACTCCGATGCGGCGCGCACGCTGTACGATTTTGCCTGGGACGAGTTCTGCAGTTTCTTTGTCGAGATGGTCAAGAACCGGATGCAGGACGAAGCCCAGCGGCCGGCGGCGCAGCGGATCTTGGCGCACACGTTGGACGTCCTGTTGCGACTGCTGCACCCGATGATCCCGTTCATCACGGAGGAGATCTGGCAGCTGTTGGCGCAAGCCGCTCCGCAGCGCGGACTGGAGAACCCGCAGACGCCCGCCGCCAGTATCATGCGGGCGGCGTGGCCCCAGCCGGACACCGCGCGGCAGGATGCGGCGATCGAGGCCCAGTTCGCCCGCTTCCAGGCGGTGCTGGGCGCGCTGCGCGAGATTCGCAGCCGGCAGAACATCCCACCGAAGAGCCAGATCGAGTTCGGCGTGCGGTGCGAAGCCGACACCGAACAGTTGTTGCGGCCGATGGCGGCCTATTTCGTTTCGATGGCCGGCGCCGTCGCCACCGGTTGGGGACCCGCGGTGACGCCCCCGGCGACGCATGCGGCGATCACGCTGCCCATCGCCGAAGTCTACGTGGACTTGAAAGACTTCATCGACGTAGCAGCGGAGATCGCTCGCAACGAGAAACTGGCGCAGAAGCTGCGCGGGCAGATCGAAGGCAAGGAAAAGAAACTCACCAACGCCAGCTTTGTGGAAAAGGCGCCGCCTCAAGTCGTGCAAAACGAGCGGGAAAGCCTGGCCCAGTTGCAGGACCAACTAGCGTCCGTCCAGGCGGCGCTGGAAAATCTGCAGAAGCTGGCGTCGCGGTAGCCCCGCGGGGCTAGAGAGAGGATTGCATGCTGGTCATTACTTGTCCCCATTGCCGGGCAGCCGTGATGCCGCAGGCCGACGGAACCTGTCCGGCCTGCCGCCGAGTGATCCCGCCGTCGCTGGCCGAACCGTTCGTCATCCAGGCCGGCGCAGGCGTGCCGGAAGGCAGACCAACGGATGGGGGACGTCAGGGTTCGTACGATCCCTATGGCCAACCCGTGGCCTGGAATCCGGCTCCCCAGCAGGCGATTGTCCGCTTCTGGCAGCGGCTGCTCGAAGTCACTCCGCGAACGTATGTCACCTCCGCCATCGTGGGCGTCAACGCCGCGGTCTTTCTCTTGCTGAGCCTGGATAGCGGATCGCTGTTTTCCCCCAGCGGCGAAGCCTTGGTCGACTGGGGCGCGAACTTTGGTCCGTTCACGCTGGACGGCCAATGGTGGCGTTTGCTGACTTGCACCTTTGTTCACATCGGGATCATCCACATCGGACTGAACATGTGGGTGTTGTGGGACATGGGGCAACTGGTCGAGCGACTGGCGGGCAACGTGGGCTTCTTACTTCTGTACTTGCTGTCCGGGCTGTTCGGGAGTCTGGCCAGTGTGTACTGGAATCCGCTGGTCTTGAGTGCCGGTGCTTCCGGCGCCGTGTTTGGCTCCTTCGGCGGCTTGATGGGATTTTCCCTGTTGCGCGGCGACTCGATTCCCAAGTCCATTCTGGGCCGGTTGCGGAACAGCGGCACCACATTCCTGTTCTACAACCTGCTCTTTGGTCTTTCGATTCCCGGCATCGACATGGCGGCTCACCTGGGCGGCCTGGCGGCCGGGTTTGCCTGCGGCCTGATCCTCAGTCAGCCGCTGGATCAGGTGTCGAGCCGCACCCGCACCTGGCGAAACTGCGTCATGCTGGCCGTGGGCGCGGCCGGCCTGCTGGTCGCCTGGCTCGCCGCGCCCGCACCACCCGTGCTGCCGGTCTGATGGCCGAAGTCATCCTGGAAAATCTGAGCAAGACCTACGGCGGCGTGCCGGCCGTCGCCGGACTGGATCTGCGGATCCGGGACGGCGAGTTGCTGGTCCTGGTCGGGCCCTCGGGCTGCGGCAAGACGACCACGCTGCGGCTGATCGCGGGGCTGGACGAGCCGACGGCGGGCGAAGTTCGGATCGGCGACCGCATGGTGACCCGGTTGGCTCCCCGGGCCCGCGATGTGGCGATGGTCTTTCAGCACTTTACGCTGTATCCGCACTTGGACGTTTTCCAGAACGTGGCTTTCGGCCTGCGCCTGCGGCGTTTTCCTCGAGCGGAAACCGAGCGCCGTGTGCGTCAGGCGGCCGCCCTGCTGGGCATCGAGGATCTGCTGCAGCGCCGCCCCGCGGAACTGTCCGGCGGTCAGCGCCAGCGGGTGGCCTTGGGACGTTGCATCGTTCGGGAACCCCGGGTGCTGTTGCTGGACGAGCCCTTGAGCAACCTGGACGCCCGCTGGCGGGAAACACTGCAGGCCGACCTGGTGCGACTGCAGCAACAGTTGGGCACCACGACAATTCATGTGACCCACGACCAGCAGGAAGCGCTGCTGATGGGCCAGCGGATCGGCGTGATGAACGGCGGCCGGCTCGAACAGTTGGGCACTCCGCAGGACGTGTACCACGCGCCCCGCAATCGCTTTGTGGCCGAGTTCATCGGCAGCCCACCGATGAATTTCCTGACGGGCCGTGTGCAAATCGACGACGGCGCGCCGCGGTTTGCCTGCTCCCCGCTCCGCCTGCCGCTGTCGCCGCAGCGTTGGCCGGCGATCGGCGCGTGGTCCGGCCGCGAGGTCGTCCTCGGGATCCGCCCTGAAGACGTCCGCGTCGTCCCGCCCAGTCGCAGTTCGCACGCGTCGCTGCGGATGCAGGTCGCGGGCTGCCAAATGCGCGGTGCGGACACGATCGTGCAACTGAGCTGCGAACCGCACGCGTGGCGCGCACGCCTGGCCGGCGATGCGGCACCCGGTGTTGGCGAAGCGCTGGACGTGTCCCTGGACATGGCCAAGTCCCATCTGTTCGATCCGGCCACCGGGATGTCGCTGCGAGCCGCAGGTCCGCATCAGGTGAGCCGCCAGGCGCTAGCCGCGGGTTCTGCGGAAATTGCGTAGCCAAGCTTGACCGTCGGCTGGTGCAGCGTCACGGCCAAAATTTTAGGGTGCCTGGGGTCGAGT
>CAIYOB010000754.1 GCA_903927685.1 uncultured Planctomycetaceae bacterium | reverse complement strand
AGTTGGCTCTGTCTGTGGTTGACCGCCCTGGGGGCTGAAGTCTCCGGCCTTGCGCTGGATCCGCCCTCCCAGCCCAGCCACTGGGATCTGCTCAAGATGCCGGTCGGCGATCAGCGCGTCGACATCCGCGACGAAGCCGCCGTGCGCGCGGTGTTCTCCGCCGAGCGCCCGGAGGTCGTCTTCCACCTGGCGGCCCAGTCATTAGTCCGCCGGTCTTACCGCGAACCGGTCACCACCTGGTCTGACAACGTCATGGGCACCGTGCACGTGCTCGAAGCGGTGCGCCACACCCCTGAGGTACGCGCCGCCGTCGTCGTCACCACCGACAAATGCTACGAAAACCGGGAGTGGCCGTGGCCGTACCGTGAGCGCGACCGCCTCGGCGGCCACGACCCCTACAGCGCTTCCAAAGCGGGCGCGGAATTGGTGGCATCGAGCTACCGCACCGCATTCCTGGGGCAGCCCGGAGCGCCTCTGCTCGCCACCGCACGTGGCGGCAACGTTATCGGTGGCGGCGACTGGTCCGAGGACCGGCTTGTCCCCGATCTCGTCCGCTCCCTCGGCGCCAAGGAGAAGCTGATCATCCGATCCCCTCACTCGACGCGTCCGTGGCAACACGTCCTCGACTGCCTCAGCGGCTATCTGCTGCTGGGCCAGCGACTCCTGGCAGGAGAAGCTGACTTCGCCGAGGCCTGGAACTTCGGCCCCGATCAGCAGGACAATCGCACCGTCGAGCAGGTGCTGAGTGAGCTCGCCCGAGATTGGCCGCAACTCGCCTGGGAGGTAACGGCCGAACCCCAACCCCACGAGGCGGGTCTGCTGCAACTGGACTCCGCAAAGGCGAGGATGCATCTCGGGTGGCGGCCGGTGTGGAACTGCGATGACGCGATCCGGCGCACCGCCGGCTGGTATCGGGCCTGGCTGGAGGACGGCCGGGTCAGCAGCTTGGAGGACGTGGCCGCCTACACCGCCGACGCGTCCGCCGCTGGACGGAACTGGGCGCAATCGTGAAGGTCAACGAGTCGTGAAGGTCATCGACACTCCCCTGAACGACCTCAAGGTCGTGCAGTCAACACCGCACCACGACGAAAGAGGTGCGTTCGTGCGGCTGTTCTGCGCCCGCGAACTGCAGTCGCTGTTGGGTCCGCGGACGATCGCCCAGATCAACCACTCGATGACCAGCCGCGCCGGGGCCGTCCGCGGCATGCACTTCCAATACCCGCCGCACGCCGAGTTGAAGATGGTGCGCTGCCTACGCGGCCGGGTGTGGGACGTCGCGGTGGATCTGCGGGCCGGATCCAAGACGTTCCTGCAGTGGTACGCGCACGAACTGACGCCCGCGGAGGCGGAAATGATGGTGATCCCGGAGGGCTTCGCCCACGGATTCCAGGCACTGGAACCGGACAGCGAACTGCTCTACCTCCACACCGAGTTCTACCATCCGCCCGCCGAAGGCGGACTGCGCCACGACGACCCGCGGGTCGGTATCCAGTGGCCTCTACAGCCGCTGGACCTCTCCCCCCGCGACTTGGCGCACCCACTGCTGGATTCGGATTTCGTCGGGGTGGACCTGTGAGATGCCGGCATTGCAGCGCCCCGTTGCAACACACCTTTATCGACCTGGGCTTCGCGCCACCCTCCAACGCCTACCTGGAGGCCGAGGACCTGAGTCGGCCCGAGGTCCACTACCCCCTGCGGGTCAAGGTATGCGACCGGTGCTGGCTGGTGCAGACCGAGGACTATGCCCGGGCTGATGAGTTGTTCCGAGCTGACTACGCCTACTTCTCCAGTACCTCGACCAGCTGGCTCGATCACGCGGCCCAATACGCACATATGATCACAGATCGTCTGGCGCTAGGACCTGAGAGCTTCGTCATCGAGGTGGCATCCAACGACGGCTACCTCCTAAAAAACTTCGTGGAAGCAGGTATCCCCTGCCTCGGGATCGAGCCTACTGCGAGCACCGCCGCGGCAGCCGAGAACTTGGGCGTCCCTGTCATGAGGGAGTTCTTCGGAGAAGAACTGGGAGCAAAACTCGCCAGCGAGGGTAGGCGTGCAGACTTGATCGCGGGTAACAACGTCTATGCGCATGTGCCCGACATCAACGACTTCACCCGCGGGCTTGCAGCAGCATTGAAGTCCGATGGCACCGTGACCCTCGAGTTTCCCCACCTAGTGTCACTGATCAAGAACATCCAGTTCGACACAATCT
>CAIYOB010000753.1 GCA_903927685.1 uncultured Planctomycetaceae bacterium | reverse complement strand
TGGGGTCGAGTGCCGCGAGCCCCCAGTGGCAAAAACTGGGGGCTCGCCACTCGTACCTCATGGCTCGACCCCAGCCACCCAACCCCATTTCTCAGCTTGGACAACGCGCCAGACCACCCTTCTCGAGTGCGGTGGTCCCGAAGTCTTGAACGCCAGCCGTTGTCACCAAACGGGTGCGCCCGTCACCAAACGGCCGCCCTGCCATTGCGGATCTGCCTGGCATGCGGCAGGATAGTGACAGCCACGGAGTTCCAACCATCCATGACTTCTTGCGCGGGAGAACCTGACATGCAGAAACCGTCACGCCGCCAGTTCTTGAAAACCTCGGCCGCCGCGTTCGGCGCCGCCTTGGGCGTCCCGTACATCGTGCCCGCCTCGGTCTTCGGAGCCAACGCGCCCAGCAACCGGATCACCGTAGGCTTCATCGGCAACGGCAATCAGAGCACTCTCGACCTGCCGGCCTTTCTCGGGCAGGAGGACGTCCAAGTCGTGGCGGTCTGCGACGTCAACACGGCCAGTCACGGCTACAAGACGCCGGACCAGTTCTTGGGACGCAAACCGGCCCAGGACAAAGTCAACGCGTTTTACGCGGCCAAGCAGTCGTCCGGCGCGTACCAGGGCTGTGACGCCTACACCGATTTCCGCGAACTCCTGGCCCGCAGCGATATCGACGTGGTCGCCATCGTGGTTCCCGACCACTGGCACGGCCTGATGGTCGTGGCCGCCGCCAAGGCGGGCAAGGACATGTATTGCGAGAAGCCGCTGTCGCTGACCGTCAGCCAGGGCCAGGCGATGGTCAAGGCGATCCGCGAGCACAAACGGATCCTGCAGACCGGCAGCCACTACCGGTCGAGCCCCGCCAACCGCTTCGCTTGCGAACTGGTCCGCAACGGTCGGATTGGCGAGGTCAAGCGGATTCTCACCCAAGTGGCGGAGAACAACGCCGTCTCGCCAGGGCCGGGCTGGAAGCCGATGCCGGTGCCGGAAGGGTTCGATTACGAGATGTGGCTGGGCCCGGCTCCGCAGGCGCCTTACCACATCGATCGCTGCCTGTATCGGTTCCGGTTCCTGCTGGATTATTCCGGCGGTCAGACCACGAACTTCGGCGCGCACTCCAACGATATCGCCCAATGGGCGCTGGGCATGGACGGCAGCGGGCCGGTCGAATTCGAGGACACGGGCGCCGAGTGGCCCGTCGAGGGCAGCTTGTTCACCACCGCGACCAAGGTCAGCTTCCGGGCACGCTACGCCAGCGGCACGGAACTGATCTGCCAGACGGCCAAGCCCGGGTTCGGCACGCGGTTCGAGGGCACTGAGGGCTGGGTCGAGTTCGGCTATAAGGGCGTGCAGACGTTTCCGGAGTCGCTGAAGACCTCCAAGATCGGCCCGAACGAGATCCGCCTGCCGGTCAGCAACCCGGCTCGGCTGGAGGATGCGTCGCGCAATTACATCCCGGACCACGTGCGAAACCTGATCGATTGCGTCAAGAGCCGCCAGGATCCGGTCGAGCCGGTCGAGGCGGGGCACAGCACGGCCACGCTGTGCCACGTGGGGAATATTGCCATGAAGCTGAAACGCAAGCTGCAATGGGATCTGGCCCGGCAGCAGTTTGTCAACGACGAGGAAGCCAACGGCATGCTGACTCGACCCATGCGCGGTCCCTGGCAACTGTAGGATTCCTCACGCATGCTGGTCTACCTTGCCGCCGTGACCCTGATTATCTGCCTGGCCGTCGCCGTCCAGTTGACGCTCGGGCTGCGCCGAGTTGCCTGCCTGGAGGACTGGCCGCCCGACGCGGCCCAGTGGCCTCGCGTTTCGATCATCGTGCCCGCGCGGAATGAACGCCAGCACGTCGAACCGGCGCTGCGGTCGCTGTTGCGACTGGACTATCCCGATCTCGAAGTCGTCGCGGTCGAAGATCGCAGCACCGATGGCACGGGCGAGATTCTGAACCGGTTGGCCGGTGAGTTCCCGGAGTTGTGCGTGGTCCATGTGACCGATCTGCCTGCGGGCTGGTTGGGCAAGAATCACGCCCTGGGCATGGGAGCGGCGCGAGCCACGGGGCACTGGTTGCTGTTCACCGACGCCGACGTCAGCATGGAGCCGCTGACGCTCCGGCGCGCGGTCAGCTTTGCCGAGCAACACGGACTGGATCATCTGGCCTTGACGCCCGGGATCGACATGCCCAGTCGGCTGCTCGAGTCGTTTGTGCTGACCTTCGTCACGTTCTTCTGCATTTACTTCCAGCCGTGGAAGGCCCGCGACCCGCGCAGCAAGCGGTACATCGGCGTCGGGGCGTTCAATCTACTCCGCCGCCATGTGTATCGGGAGATCGGGACGCACGAAGCCATCCGCATGCGGCCTGACGACGACGTGATGCTGGGCAAGTTGCTTAAGCGCCACGGGTATCGACAGGATTCGGCCTGTGGGATCGGGCTGATTTCGGTGCCCTGGTACGGTTCGCTGCGCGAGGTGTTCGTGGGGTTGGAGAAGAACGCGTTCTCGGGCGTGAACTACAGCGTCTCGACGGTGGTCGCCGGGGCTGTCGCGATACTGCTGCTGAATGTCTGGCCCTTTGTCGCCCTGCTGGTCACGCGGGGCCCTACGCAGTGGCTGTACGCCGCCACTGCGCTGGCGTTGCTGGCGATGTGGTGGCGTGTGGCTGGCTGGCTGCGTTTGCCGAGGTCCACCGTCTTGTGGGTCCCGCTGTGCGTCATCCTGTTCCTGGTGATCCAATGGCGGGCCATGTTCCTGACGCTGAAGAACGGCGGGATCCGCTGGCGGGACACGTTCTATCCCCTGGACGAACTCAAGGCGAATCGCGTCTGAGTCGGCGCTCGCCGCGTCTTGTCGGCGTCTTGTTGTCACCAGCGCATGCCTACCGTGGCGGCAGCAGTGTCAGCGTGATGCGGCGGACGTCCATGACCGACTGGCCCGGAATCTCGACCGCTTGCACGCTCAGCGGACCCTGGCCGGACGGCAACTGCATTTCGCCGAGTTTCAGGGTGCGGAATTCCTTCATCTGCGACTCGCCGTCCGGTCGCGGAAGCGTATCCTGGTTCGTGTACAGCGGCGGATCCCAGCCGGGGGCGACCCGACCGGTCAGGCGGCTTTGCTGGAACGAGACCTCGATCGTCGAACCGGCATCCGCCAGCGGGCAAGTGTAGTCGATGGTGACCTCGTAGCGGCCCGTAGTGCGGACGTCCAGCAGCCAGACCAGGCGGTCGTCGCGAGTGGTCCAGTTGACGAAATACGAACAGTTCGGCGCGCCGCTGCTGCGTTTGACGCCGCCTTGAGGTTCGCCGTCGCGAGCGGGAAGGATGGTAATGGGGAACTCG
>CAIYOB010000752.1 GCA_903927685.1 uncultured Planctomycetaceae bacterium | reverse complement strand
CGGCAGAAACCCGGCCGAAAAGGCAAGGAGCGACAGAAATAAATATGGTGTCCCCGGAATTCCGCGGAGCTGGCGGAGGGCAGGGCATTCCGATCAGCGTCACGGCCACGCCTGCTGGTCGCGTTGTCGTGAGCCAAGTTGGAAGGGTTCCCGGCGTTGCGGCCCGTGCAACGGCCACCGAGATTTTCGGCGAGGATGTGGAGTTCGTACGAGGGACGACAGGAGGCAATGCACCTGGAGCGCTGGGGCACCACGCCGAAGCCCGTGCGATCCACTTCCTGGGAGATGGAGCAGAAGGCGCGCGGCAGGCGGCTTCGCACTACGCCTGCCCGCAATGCGAGGCTCGACAGAATGCAGCAACAGTTATGAACCTCACGGGAACTCAGTCACAGCACGGGCGGATTGGTAGACCAATCGGGGGGAAATGAACGTGTTCGACACAATTGCTCAACACATGAAAGACGTTGAACGTGCGATCAGCGGAATGCATGCTGATGCGGCCTTTGGCTTTGCCCTTGCCTGTACGGAACGGCAGTGGCCTGTTCTTCAACAGGCCTGCGACCGCAGCCCTTCGATGCAGTCAGTGTCTTTGGCCCTTCGCCATGCCCTAGATGCCGCCTGGGAGCATGTGAAAGATGCGACCAGTTTGCCCCCTGGTTTGGCGGCGAGATGCCGTCGAGAGATATCCGAGGCAGACGACTTCATGGAGGCCATCACCCGCACGATCGCAAACTCGATCGTTGATCTTCTTGATGCAATCGAGAAGCATGAGTTTAGGTATGCACATCGCCTGTCGTACAGGAACTTCGATCTACTTGAATTGCTGCTGGATGAACGAGGAGTTCTGCTGAACGATCTTAAGGAGGATAGCAGCCAAGATCCGTCAGAAGTCGCTGCCGTGCGCGACCTTATCGACCAGGAGATCCTGCGACAGACTCGAGATGTGCACTCGCTAAGGAAGGATTCTTGTGCTGCTGGGATCGAGGACGCGCGACAAGCTTCCGTGGGACGAAGCCTGTTTGGTGTCTGCCGCGGATGGTCAGACGGCGAACCGCTGCGCTAGTCGAGCGACTTTCGGTCGCCGCGGATGGCTGGACCTTGCACCACTGGATATGGACAGATCGCGGTACGAGAAACACGGGACGCGCGGGGCAACTAAACGGGACAGGTCTAATTTCGATGCAATTGGCCCTGTCCGGTTGCGGGAAGCCGCCAACGTACCAGGTGCAACGGATTGCGTTTCCCAGTGCGTGAAGTCCGGAACCGACGGCCGGTCGTTTTCTGGCGGCGACGTCGATATAATCGGACCGTTGTTTGCCCCATCCCCCACATGGATTCGGCCCGATGATCCCCGGCACTGACCCGAGACTGGAGATCGCCCGCAAGGAGAAAGTCGGCAGCGAAGAACTGCTGGTCACGCAGCTCGTGGGACGCACGTTGACCGTGCTGCGTGCCCAAAACGGGACATTGCCAGGCACCCACACGGCGGGCGACTTGATCGAACAGACAGAGATCGAGTATTCGCCCGTCGGGTTCCTCGCCAACAGCGTTCTCCCGAGTCTGCCCTCGTCGTGGTTGTCGGCAACCTACATCACCACGTACCAGTACGACCAGCAAGGCCGATTGCGCAAGACCATCGATCCATTGACCGATGGGGATCCCGCGATTCCCGATGAGACCGGTGCGATTCCCGCCACCGTGGAATACTCGTTCGACGCCGCAAGAAACGCGACCAAAGTCACGTCCACGTCGCGCACCGGCGTGTCCACCGCCCAATGGTTCGATGCCGCGGGCCGGCTGGTGCGAGAGGAAAACGCCCCGCATGGCGTGACCAGCTACGAATACGACTTGGCGGGCAGCTTGACCGCCCGGGAATTCACGCCCGCGTCGAGCGACACGCTCCCGGCCCAACGCACCACGTTCCAGTACGACGGCCTCGGCCGGCAACGGGCCGTCATCCAGCACGGGAGCGAGCCGTCGTTTACCGCCACCGACTACTTCCTGCCCAGCGCGGACGGCGCCGACGG
>CAIYOB010000751.1 GCA_903927685.1 uncultured Planctomycetaceae bacterium | reverse complement strand
CGGGAGACCTGGCGGTCGGGACGGGTGCGAGGTCGGGAGCCCCACGCACCACGGGAGCCCCGCCCCCAGCGTCGAGTTCGGCGCCCAGTTCCGGCGGTTCGTCCATCCCGGTGTACCGCTTGCGCAGCTCCGCCCGCCGCTGGGCCTGCAGGCGGACCAAATCGCCGATTTCGTTGCCGCGGATCTCGTTCCAGTTGCCGTGGAAGGGAGCGTTCAGGTCGATCCAAGTGATCAGCCGGTCCCAGGCTTGGGCGTCCAACTGAACGTCGTAGTGGCCCTTCTGTAGGACTTGCACCAAACGCGTCGTGTCGGCGTGGTACTCCCACGGGCCCAGCAGGTGCATGTCGCTTTCCTTGCAGGGCGTGCGGACGAAACGCCGCAACTGGTAATAGGCGGGCGTGAATCGGGCGGACTGGTTATGGCGATTCGGATTGTCGCGCACCGGCGCCAGGTCTCCGTCGGCCAGGCTGAACAACACGCGGCCGTCGGCCTGAGGCCGGCCGTGGTGACAGCCCGTGCAGTGCCGGTCGAGCACCGGCTGCACTTCGCGGCGAAACGAGAACCCGCGCGGCGGCCCGTGCCAGGGCTGGATTTCCGCGGGCGGCCGGGTGGCCGCCAGCGACGGCCCCGGCGGCGGCGCCGTGTTCTGCGGTTCATGACAGCCGACGCACGAGACGACTTCGCCGGGCATGGCCGTGAACCACGTCCGCATCAGCTGGACCGCCTTGCCCTCGGCGTCCAACGGCTGCAGCGAGATCGGCGTGTAGGCCGGCACGCGGAAACTGGCCGAACCGTCCTCCAGCACGGGCACGGTCCCCAAGATGCGTTTGGGGTCCCAGGGGCCGTCCAGCCCCACGGCATACGGCTCGGCCCCCATGCCTTGAAAGGCAAAATGGTAGCTCAGCACGCGCAACGCCTTGATGGCGCCGCGGGGCACACCCTGCAGCCCCGGCCCGCGGTAGATGTCGGCAATCAACACGTCCGCATCCTGGCGGCTTGGCTCCCGCTTGTCCGCGATGCACGGCGGCCGAGCTGTCGGGCGCAGCGGGATCGGCTCGAGCATCGCGTACCCCGGCTCCTCGTGCAACAGGACCGCGTTGTCGAACGTGTCGACCAGGTAGATCCCCCACAGCGCCTGCTCGGCCGGCTGGCACGAGACCAGGAAGTACTTGTCGCTGAGCGGGAACGGGTGCAGGAATTTCGGCCAGCTGTACGCGATGGGCAAGTCGAGCGCCGCGGGCTCGACCGGGCGTCCATAGCCGGGAATCCGCTGGACCGCACCGTCCGCTTCGCGCCGTCCGCGGGCCGGATCGAAGATGACCAGCGAGCCCATCCGCGGCGATTCGTGATGCCCGCCGACGATCGCGGCCACCTTGGTCGGATGGTTCGGAATCGGCCGGGCAAAGAACATGGCTCCCGGCCAGTACGAGTTGCTGCCGTAGTACTCCATCTGCTCCGAGCCGTCCGGGTTCATGTGGAACAGGATCCGCGAAAAGGCGTGCGGCAGGTCCGTGTACTCCCAACGCAGATACAGCACCCGGCCGTTGTTCAGCACGGTCGGGCACCAGTCATGATCCTGCTCGACCGTCAACTGGCGGATCCGGCCGCTCGTTTCCCACAGGTACAGATTGGCCACGTGTCCTTCGCCGTTGATGCAGGGGATGCCCGCGAAACAGGCCGTTGAACTGAACACGATCCGCCCGTCGGGCAGGTAGCAGGCGTCATAGTTGTCCACGTCCGGCTCGTTGATCAGCGGCAACTCGCGCAGCGCCGAGCCATCCGGTCGGATTTCGAAGACCCGCCACCGCCCAGCGGCGTTGGGCATCGAGAACAGCAGCCGCTGGGCGTCGTAGTCCAGCCGCACGTCGCCCACAAACTCACTGGTCGGCGGTTGGTACAGCGTGGTCCGCTGGCCGTCGGGCCGGACCGGCGACAGGACGGCAAGCTGGTTGTCGTAGCCGGTCTGCGGCAGGCTCGAGTTGCTCAGGTAGTTGGCCGGCAGTCCCAGTTGCTTGACGCTCCGCCGGACCAGCAGCAGCCGCGGGAAGTCGAGCAGCGGATTGGCCAGCAAGGCGTCGGTCTTCAAGCGTTCGAACTGGCCGGCGATTTCCGCCAGTTCCGACGCCCGCGACGGCAAAGGCGAAGGACTGGCTGGCATCTGAGCCAACTCGGCGTGCCGGGCCTTCAGCGCGTCCAACTGCTGCTGGAACTCGTCGCCGCGAGGATATCGAGCACCGAACGTTTCCCGCAGGTCCTGGATGGCCAGTGCCAACGCGCGCCACTGTGCCGCGGGCACTCCGAACTCGCCAGCAGTATCTGCCGTCGGGCCTGCCTTCTCGCGCGGCAGCGGTTGCCACGCCTGGGAATCGCCCAGATACCGGAGCAGGTTGGCGGCCAGGGATTCGAAGTTGCGGCGATACGCAGGCGTCGCGTGGGGATACAGCGGATTCAGACGCCAGCCGAGCAGCAACACGCGGCCTTGGCCCAGCGGGTACTCGACCAACGGGCACGCCGGTCCGCCTGCGCTGGACGCCAGAATCTCGCCGCGGGCCGGTTGGCCGGCCAACCGAAATTCGGCAAACGCGGGATACGCGGCACTGGACATCCACAGCGTGCCCCGGTCCAAGTCGAGTTCGGCAAACGCCGGGTGGTCGGCCACCGACGGAATCAGGCCGGTCTGGGCGTAATCCTGTCCGACGCGCAGCGGCTTGGCCTGCAGCGTGTCCAGGCCCAACGCATCGACCAACCGGGCCGCGCTGCCGGAGAGCCACAGCCCGCGACCATCGCCGACGAAGCGGCGCAGGGCTTCGACCGTCGCCGGCTCGAACAGTGCTTCCTGCGGCCGATCCGCTTCGCCCGCATGGCACCAGACCACGCGAAAGCGGTTCAGCGAGACGGGTTGTCCTGCGCGATCGACGAACTGCCCGCCGGCGTCGACGGTCACGGTGGCTGCCGACGCAATCCGCTCGGCCACCTCCCGAGCCATGCCTGCCTCCGTGTCCAACCGCTCGAACGCTGCCCTCGGGACCAAGAATGCGACCGTGGCCTCGGTTGCGGATGCGCTCGCGGCAGGAAGGCAACCCAGAATCGAGGTCGACCATACCAGCCAGGTACCCATTCTGTCACGGAACATGCTCACCTCGCCTCAGCACAGGATCAACTCGGCGCGGGCGCATTTTCTCACGGGCCTCGAGTGAAAATCAACCTGCCATCGCGGTTTCGAAACGCGGCTCGAACGCCTGCTCGGGCCGCCAAACATTCCGGCCGGGGCGGCTGTCAAGTTGCCTGTACGGTCGCGGCGGTGCTAGAATGGGGCGGCACAAGGGCGGCAGGCGAGGGCGTTTCGCGGTTCGGAAACCGGTGGATATCAATCAGTCATGGCAGCAGCAGCGGTCGAAAAAGACGTGGTCAAAGCCTTGCCGGTCGAGGAGACTCGTCCCCAGACGACCACCAGGGAACGGGATGCCACCAAGCGGCAGCCGCCGTACGCAGTCGTGTTGCACAACGACGACGTGAACGGCTTTGACTTCGTCATCGAAGTGCTGCGCAAGGTATTCCACTACGAGCGGCTGAAGGCGGAACTCCTGACGCTCCAGGCTCACGAGACGGGGCGGGCCGTAATCTGGTCGGGCAGCCTGGAAGTCGCGGAACTCAAAGCCGACCAGGTGCGGGCCTGTGGTCCCGACCCGCGGATGTCCGCCCTGGGCGCTGTGCCGCTGCGGGTGACGCTCGAGCCGCTGCCGGACTGAAGCCGGGTCCAGGGGCGCAAACCAGGGACAGTTCCGAATGGTACGAGGTGAAGAGAACAAGCCGGGAACGGGTGGCCGGGATCGAGTGCAGCGAGCCCCGCAATCCTCGCAGACTGTGGGCTCGCTGCACTCGACCACAGCCACCCAAGCCGTCATCAGGCCTTAACGTCGTGCCCTTCGGGATAGTTCCCCGAAGGGCAGCTCGGCCGCCGGCGAAGCCAGAAACCAACATCAGAATCGGGAGGGAAGACCATGGTTCCTCGAATCGAACTTACCCGGGCATGCCTGGTTGGCGGCATTCTCTTGCTGGCGTCTGCCGCCTGCCTGACGGGCTCCGCGGACGCCGCTCCCCAATCGCGGCCGAACGTCTTGTTCATCGCTTCGGACGACATGCGTCCGCAATTGGGCTGTTACGGCGACGGGCTGGTCCAATCGCCGAACCTGGATCGGCTGGCGGCTCGCGGGCTGGTCTTCGACCGCGCGTTCTGCCAGCAGGCGTTGTGTTCGCCGTCGCGGATCTCGTTATTGACCGGGCGGCATCCGTGGACGACTCGGATCTACCAGATCGGGCCGTTCCTTCGCGAAACCATGCCCGACGTGGTAACCCTGCCGCAGCATTTCAAGAATCAGGGCTACTTCACCCGCAGCTTGGGCAAGATCTATCACGTCGGCATCGACGATCCGGATTCGTGGACCGTGCCGCCCTGGCACTCGAAGAAGCCGCGCTACGGAGCGGTGGGCAGTGCGGCCGTCGAGCAGCGGCGGCAGGCGTTCCTGGCCAGCGGCGAGACGATTCCCAAGCAGGGCGAAAACGCTCCGTTCTACGGCGGCCCGGCGTTCGAGGCGCCGGACGTGGCTGACGACGATCTGCTGGACGGCGACACGACTCGCGAAGCTCTGGCGGCGATGCGCGAACTGGCGGCGAACCCCGACCAGCCGTTCTTCCTAGCCGTCGGCTTTGCCAACCCCCACGTCCCCTGGGTGGCGCCGAAGAAGTATTTTGACTTGTACCGCGCCGACGATCTGCCGCTGCCCGACAACCGCTATCCGCCGCGCAACGCGCCGGCCTTTGCCGCCACCAGCGGCGCCGACTTCTTTTGGTACGGCAACGTGCCCAAGGACCGGAACATCACTCCCGAGTTCGGCCGGCAGTGCTTGCAGGGGTACTTGGCCGCGATCAGCTACGTCGACGCCTGCGTCGGCCGACTGCTGGACGAACTGGATCGTCTGCAGCTGAGCGACAACACGCTGGTCGTGTTCTGGGGCGATCACGGCTACTACATGGGCGAGCACAACTGGTGGGGCGCCAAGCACAACAATTACGAAGGCGCCACACGGGCCCCGCTGCTGATCGCCGTGCCCGGCCAGAAGACGGCCGGGCAGCATAGCCGGGCGTTGATCGAGTTCGTGGACATCTATCCGTCGCTGGTCGAGTTGTGCGGACTGCCGCTCCCCGCGGATGCCGCCGGCTTGGAAGGCCGGAGCTTTGCACCCTTGTTGACGGAGCCGAACCGCGCCTGGAAACCGGCCGCGTTCAGCGAGTACCCCAAGGGCGGCTACCAGGGGACCGCCATGCGCACCGACCGCTATCGCTACGTCCGCTGGCTGGACAAGCAGGGCCAGCTCGCCGCCGAGGAACTGTACGACCATCAGGCCGACCCGGCCGAGAACGAGAATCTGGCGGGCCAACCCGAGCACCGCGCGCTGCTGGACCAACTGGGGAAGCAGCTGGGCGAATGGGCGAAAACGCCGGCGCCGCCGGCCGCGAAGCCGAAAGCCGCGCGCCGGCAGACGCCTTGACGTCGGCCGCCGCGCCAGTGCCCGGAAACCGGATTGAGGCCGATTTCCAGTGGGGGCCCGACTCGGCTCCACCCGACGGCTTGGACTGGGACATGTGGAACGGCCCGGCCCCGGAGCGCAAATACAACCCGGCGATCCACTCCCAATGGCGTCAGCTCTGGGACTACGGCGGCGGCCAAATGGCCTACCAGGGAATTCACCAGCTGGATCTGGCGCGCTGGCTGTGCGGCGTCGACTATCCCAGCGGCGTCTATTGCGCGGGCGGTCGTTTCCACACGCAGGGCGGTGCGGAAACTCCGGACACGCAATCGGCGGTGTTCGAGTTCCCCAACCTGCTGATGACGTACTTCCAGCGAACCTATCGCCGACCGTGGGTCCTGGAAGAGGATTTGTAGGCGGACGCGTGCGGAACTCTCACGTTGCGGACGTGTCCCTGTGGGACGGATTGCCAATCCGTCCCACAATAGACGTAGGACGGATTGCCAATCCGTCCTGGGTTCACTGCGACCGCGGAGTGAACGCGGCAGGCCCCCCGTCGAATCGGACGGGAGGCGGGAGGAACGGACCCCGCGGGGCGAACCTTGGTCACAGCGTATACTGGGGGATCTTCAGCGTCTCGCCGTCCTGCATCGCCGACAGGTGGGCGTAGTACCCGGGGACGGTCATGTTCAGGGCGTCGAGCACATCGACGCGCGGCTTGCGGCCGCGGAGAATGGCGTCGACAAAGTCGTCGCCCAGGTAGCCGTGCGACCCGCCGTGTCCGCCCGGCTGAACGCCCGGCGGCAGGGCGTACTTCTTGAGCTGCAGCCCGCTTTGGATGGCCGCGTCGTACCGTTTCTTGCCGGTGGCATCGCCGACGAACGTCTCGTTGAAACCCGCGTACTCGCCGCGGATGCGACCGGCTTCGAGATACTCACCCTGTGAACCGCAGATGATCATCCGCGATAGACCGCCCTCGGCGGTCCGGAACAAGCCGACTTCCGACTTGAAGATATTCCCAATCCCGTTGGGAACCCGCTGGGCTTCGTCAAAGTGCGGCGTGCCCTGGCACGAGACGTCGACCAGGCTCTGGTGCGTGACGCCGACGTAGTAAGCCGTCGCATGCGTAGGGTACCACATCGGACAGCCGTTCTTGCGCCAGTCCTTGTACGAGCCCAGCGTCGGCTCGCCCAGGGAATGCGGGTGGCAATACTCGCCTTCGGAATAGACCAGCCGGCCGAAGACGCCTGCGGCAAACAGCTTTTCCATCGCATAAAGGTCGTCGTGAAAACAGGAGGTCTCGAACATCGCGTAGACCAGGCCCCGGTTCTTCCGGCAGCATTCCAGCAGCCGCTCGGCGTCCTCGATGTCGCCGCGGAACGCCGGCACCGCCGTGGCCACGTGCTTGCCGTGCTCCAAGCACAAGATCGCATGCTTGGCGTGCGCCGGCGCGTCCGTGGCGCAGAAGATGGCCTCGATGGAATCGTCCTGGACCATGTCCTCCAGCGACGGATAGGTCTTGGCGCATTTCGCGGCCCGCGCCATTTCGGCACAGCGGTCGGGGAACAGGTCGCTGACCGCCACCAACTCGACATTGGGATGGTTTTGCAGATCGAACGCCAGGCCGAACTTGCAGACGCCGTGGCCGACGATCCCGACGCGGACCTTGCGGTCGCTGTACGGCTTCCATGCCTGAGTCCGGTCGTAGTCGGTTTGGGTCTGGTCAAAGCCGGGAATCGCCTCGGCGGCTGGAGCGGCATCCAGCAGCGAACTGCCGGCGGCAGCGACCGCCGCGGAGGCGGCCAGGAACGAGCGACGAGAAACGTGAGTCATGGCGGGTTACTCCCTTTCGTCAAGGCGGAGCATGGGGTGGTTGGGTGCGCGGGGGCGACTGTGAGGCTGCGAACCGTTGCCAGCCAGGGTCAGGTGTCTGCCGTTGTTGATAGCATTTCGCAACCTGGCGATCAACGCCGGGTGCCGGGGGGACCTGAAGTCTAGTGCCTGGGGTCGAGTGCAGCGAGCCCCCAGTTCCTGCCCCAGTTCCTGCCCGACACCCCAGTTCCTGCCGCTGGCGTCTCGCTGCACTCCCCCCGGGGCACCCCGGCAAAAAGTCCGCCGCCCTGCTTGCCAAGCGCCGGCGCCGAAACGTTATACTGAAGCCTGGCTGAACGGCAGGGGTTCAGGCGCGCGCCAGGCTGGGATACGACCTGTAACAAGGGAGGCGTGACTCCGATGCGGGCGATGCACAACGCGGTCGGTGGGGGGCTGTTCCTGAGTCTGCTGGCGAACGCCGAGTTCCTGCTGGCCCAAACGCTCAAGGAGATGAAATCCGAGCTGCTCGTCACGCCGGAGGCCAGCGACGGAACCGGGGAGCCGATCCTCGGCCTGTTCACGATTCTGTTCCTGGGGTTTGCCCTGCTGGCCATCGCGGTCGTGGTGCTGGGACTGCGTTCCTCGCGGCAGCTCGACCGCCCCGAGTCCGAAGAGGTCACCGGCGAGCAGGATTCCTTCTTCATGCATATCGCCTTCCTGGGAACCGGCTACGCCGCGATCATCCTGATGCTGGCCTATGTTCCCCCGGCGATGACGCCGGGCTTGGGCGCCATGACCCGCTGGACGCTGATCGTGGCGGCCGGCTTCATTTCGCTGGCGCACCTCCTGGCAGCGCGTGACGAGCGTTCCCTGCCGCCTTACCTCAAGTATTTGTTCAGCGGCATCGTGGTGGTGGCCGCGGTGTTCTTCCACCTGGCCTTCAAACGCTGGTCGTTCCTGCAGTTCTCCGACCCGTTTTACAGCGGCCGAGGGCCCTACGTGGCGTTGGCCCTGATCATCCTGGTCGTGGTGGGCTATTCGGCCTTCATCACGCGGCAGCATTTTCACCGAACGCGGTAAGCGGTTCAGTCGTCAAACACGCCCGCCCCGAAGCCTTCGCGGCGCGGCTTGCCTACGGGAGCCGCGAGGCGTTCAGCGGCGGGACGCTGCTGCGGCGGCGGCGGTATCGACCCGGCCAGATCGATCGGCTTGGCCGTCGCCCGCGGCGCGGTTTCGGGCACGAGATCCGCGTCGAAATCCTCGTCGCCGTAATCGTCGTCGTAGCGGGACTTGTAGCCCGGCTGCTGGGCTCGCTGCAGTTCTTCCTGGTACTCGGCGATCACCCGCGTCTGGATCATCTCGCGGCACGCCGAGTTGATCGGGTGGGCGATATCGGCGTACAGCTTGGCGCGGCCTTCGGGATCGCGGCTTGCGCGTTCCACGGGCTGCGCGGCGCCGCAATGGTTGCAGTAGCGGGCGCGCAGGTGGTTCTTGGCGCCGCATTTCGGGCAGTGGGACGTCAGTTTGCGGCTGGGCATCGCGACGAACGGGCCGCTGGTCCCGTCGATGATCTTCAGGTCTCGAACCACAAAGCTGTCATCAAAGGTGACGGAACAGAACGCCCGCAAGCGGTCGTCCGAGTCCTCCATGAGCTTCACCCGAACTTCGGTGATGTCCATACAGCGTTCTCCTCGGTAACTCGTCAACCGTCGCTCTCGGCGACCTGCCGCGTGCTGGTGGCAAACACCACACCCCACCCCGCCGCTCGCAGGCGGGCCGCCACGACTCGCGCCTGAACTGCGTGGCGGCACAAGCCCACGTAACTCGTTCCGCTGCCACTCATCTGGTGCCCCAGGCAGTCGGTTTGCCCAAAGGCGTCCCGCAACCTCACGATCCACGGCGACAACTGTTCCGCCGCCGCCTGCAGGCGGTTGAACAGCAGGCGACCGACCTGCGCCGGGTCGCCGTCGCGGGCGGCCGCCACCAGCGCCGCGACCGGCCGCGGCTGGGCGGCCGGCGAACAGGCCCGATACACGGCCGCAGTCGCCAGCCCGGCCGGCGGCTTCACGATCACCAAGTGCAACGGCTGCAGGCCGACGACCGGTTCGATCCGCTCGCCCCGGCCCCGGCACAGGCACGCTCCGCCCTGCAGGAAGAACGGTACGTCGCTGCCCAACTCGGCCGCCACCTCTGCTAACTGGCCGCGGTTCCAGCCCAGTCGCCAAGCCAGGTTGGCGGCCACCAGCACCGCTGCCGCGTCACTCGAAGCACCGCCCAAACCGGCCGCCGCAGGAATCCGCTTAACCAGCTTCACGTCCGCCCCGGCCGGAACGCCGGAACGCTGCCGCAGCAGCGTCAAACTCCGCCAGGCGAGATTGTGCTCGCTGGCCGGGAGCGGTTCCCAAACACCGCCGCCCTGGCTGCCCGTGCGGGTCCGAGAGGCTTCGCTCCCGTGCGCCCAGCGGCACGTCAAGCTCACCGTTCCTGTCGAGTTCGCCGCCAACGAAACACGGTCGTACACGCCGATCGGCGCCATGAGCGTTTCAATCTCATGAAAGCCGTCCGCGCGCCGAGACAAGATCTCCAAAAAAAGGTTCACCTTGGCCGGGGTTTCCACCTCGACCAACGTGCCGCGACGACGAACGTACATATCCCTCGCGGTCGATTCACGTTGCCCCTGATGACGTTCGCAATCATCCGGACCCGATGCGAAAAGAGGAACCTCAAGGTGCCGAAATCAAGAGTCCGGATCATCACTCACTACACAACCGACATTTTACCGGACACGGGCTAGCGGTCAAGGCGAATGCGCTTTGCGACCTGCGAAAGGGCAGTTGTCAAGTGGGCGTTGCTGAAGCCGCCTGGCTCCCAGTCGCGACCGGCCCGGGCGAGTCGACCGCGCCGGCTCACGTTGTCGGGCGCGTCCTTGACGTCCCCGTCCGGCAAGGCTACGTTGACCGGCGATGGCGAGTCCTCGGGACACGCCGAAGACAAACACCGGCAGGGAGCCTGGTGCGCCGTCGAGGTATTCGGGTGCCCGGGGTCGAGCCACGAGGAAGGAGTTACGCCGATGACCGCCCCTGATCTTATGCCTCGCCAAGTGCCGCTGGTTGAAACCCGCTATCGCCGGATCGGCACGCAGATTCCCGTCCCGGAATCCGTGCCGATTCTCGAAGAGTTGCGGCAGCATGAGCCGGTGTCGATGAGCGGCCAGCCGCCCATCCTGTGGGACCGTGCCGAGGGGCTCTGCGTGTACGACCGCTGGGGCAACCGCTGGCTGGACTGGTCCTCCGGCGTGTTGGTGACCAATGCCGGGCACTGCCACCCCAGGATCCGCCAGGCAATCGTCGACCAGGCCCAGCACGGCCTGCTGCACAACTACTGTTTCCCGTCCGAGTTGCGGGCCGAACTCGTCAAGGAACTGGCCGCGGTGGCTCCGCCGGGACTGCAGAAGGTCTTCCTGCTGACGACCGGCGCCGAAGCCGTCGAATGCACGCTCAAGCTGGCCCGCACCTGGGGCCAGAAGATCGGCGGAGACAAGAAGATCACGCTGGTCTCGTTCGACAACGCCTTCCACGGCCGAACCCTGGGCGCCCAGATGGCGGGCGGGATTCCGGCGCTGAAGTCCTGGATCGTGAATCT
>CAIYOB010000750.1 GCA_903927685.1 uncultured Planctomycetaceae bacterium | reverse complement strand
TCCGGCATCAAGGCGGCCCAGGTCGCCATCGTCGGCTTGGGCGACCCGCAGAAATTCGGGCGTGGCGAGGCGTTTCGGGCGGCCGCCGCCGCGGCCAAACGGCTGGCCGAACGGCCTCGTCGGCGCGTGGCCTTCTTCTTGGGTCAGGGTTGGACCGAGCAGCAGGTGGAGAGCGGGATCTGCGGGGCGATGGTCGGCTGTCGCGGTCAGGATCTGTATCGGGCCGAGAAGAACCTGCACCCCTTCGAGGAGATCTTGTGGGACGACGCCTACGAATCCGTGCTGAACGCCGGGCGGATTCTCGGCGAGTCGATCACCTTGACCCGGCAATTGGTCAACGAACCGCCGTGCCGGATCTATCCCGAGTCGTTTGCGGCTGAGGCGGAAAAGTTTGCCGAAGAGTCCGGGCTGGAGATTGAAATCTGGGACGAACAGCGGCTCGAGGACGAACGCTGCAATGCCTTGCTGGCCGTGGCGCGCGGATCGAGGCGTCCGCCGCGGATGGTCATCCTCTCGCACCAGGGCGGAGGGCCGGGCGACCCGGTGTTAGCCCTGGTCGGCAAAGGCGTGACGTTTGACTCGGGCGGTTTGTCGATCAAGCCGACGGACGGCATGAAGACCATGAAGTGCGACATGGCCGGCGCTGCGACCGTGTTTGGCGCGATGCAGGCGATTGCCCGGCTGGACTTGCCCATCAACGTCATCGGCTTGGCCGGCTTGGTCGAGAACATGGTCGGCGGCGACGCGTATAAAGTGGGCGACGTCCTGAGCGCCCGCAGCGGTAAGACGATTGAAGTCCTGAACACCGACGCCGAAGGCCGTCTGGTTCTGGCCGATGTGCTGGACGTGGCCGTCGAGCGGCAGGCGACCCGCATCGTCGACCTGGCCACGCTCACGGGCGCGTGCGTGGTCGCCTTGGGCACCGAAGTGGCCGGGCTGATGACCAACGACCAGGCTTGGTGCGACGCCGTTCAAGTTGCCGCCCGAGATTGCGGCGAACCCGCTTGGCAACTGCCGATGTTCCCGGATTATTACGATGAACTTATCCAAAGCAAAGTCGCCGACATCAAGAACGTGGGGGAAGGACGCTGGGGAGGAGCGATTGCGGCAGCCAAGTTCTTGGAGCAATTTGTGGGTCAGACCCCCTGGGTCCATATCGACATTGCCGGCCCGGCGTTTCTGGAGAACGCCAAGCCCTGGCTTGATGCCGGCGGCAGCGGGATCTTCGTCCGGACTCTCGTTGAACTGGCGCGGCGGTGGAATGCGTAGCGGACGCGGGAGTCTCGCCCCAGTCCCGGAACCACCCCCCGGAGAAAATTCCTCGACAAATAAATGACGGCGGATCATTGACAGAATCCACTCACACGAATACGCTACTTTAGCCCACCTGAATACATACCTATTGGACTGCGAGGTTCCTCTCCGGATATCTTTCGTGCGTTCAGAGAAGACGCTTCGTTTTTACAGAGGGGACGGTACCGATGTGTACGAGGACGAAAAGGGGTTTTACACTTGTCGAACTGCTGGTGGTCATTGCGATCATCGGCATCTTGGTGGCACTGCTCTTGCCGGCCATCCAGTCAGCCCGCGAGGCGGCCCGCCGCACGCAGTGCTCGAATAACCTGAAACAACTGGGTGTCGCCGCGCAGAACTTCCACGACACTTACCGAGTCTTTCCGCCCGGGGCTCTGGTCAACCGGGTTGGCGCGACCACCGATCTGGACCAGGGAATTGGGGCCTTGGCGTTTCTCCTGCCGTACATGGAACTGAATGCCGTTAGCGATCAGATCACGGCCGGGATGGACGTCAAGTATGCCCTGCCCGATTCCTACAAGCCGGCGAACACCATCGCCTTTTATGACACTTTTGCCGGCGAGAGCCCGCAGTACCAGACCTGGACTGCGGCTCAGGCCAAGATTGGTGCCTTCCTGTGCCCGTCCGTGACCCAGGCCACGCCGACGGTTGGGCTCGGGCTATCGCACGTGTATTACGCGACCGGCGTCACCATTTATTACTACGGTCCACCGATTCCGACGCTGGGCATTACGAATTACGTCGGCTGTGCGGGCGGACTCGGCCGTACCAACACGTCGTGGGATGTCTGGGAAGGGGTCTTCGGCAACCGCTCGACAAACTCGATGTCAGACGTTATGGACGGCACGAGCAACACGCTGTTGTTTGGCGAGTTTGCCGGCGGACACAACGCCGCGAACACGCGAGAATTCAACTTGGCCTGGATTTCGGCAAGTGCTTTGCCGACCGCCTGGGGGCTGAAGCCGGACACCTCCGGGGACGCACCGCCGTTTACGCGAGTCCGTGGCGCTTGGTGGCAATTCGGGTCCTATCACTCCGGAATGGTGCAGTTTGCTCTCGTGGATGGCTCCGTCCGTTCGGTCTCGCTGGACGTCACCGACGTATCGGGCAACCGCGTGTTCCGGATGATCAGTGCCATGAAGGACGGCAATGTGTTGCCGTCGAATGCGACGATGTGAGCGACACAAGGAAAGGACGAACGAACGATGTGGGTGTTAAGGCTGTTTGTTTTGCTGATTGCAGTGTCTTTGGTTGGCTGTGGCGGCGCGGATAACAGCGTCGAGATGCCGACGGAACCGGCTCCGCCGCCAACCAGTCCGCCCCAGGGACTGGGCGCTGGCGCGACCGGCGGCGGTGCTCAGGTTGCGCCCGCCGAGCAGGCAGGCGCCGCCAAGGCTCCCGCGCTGCCCAGCGTCGAGTAACGCATACGCGAGATCACCCCCCTCGCCCAATAACGGCGGCGAGGGGTTTCCTATCCCCCGCACACTCGGCAATGCTCGAGCATCGCTGCGGGGGACATGACATAGCTCGCGTAGAACGGACCGAATTCGGCGTATTTCGCACTCGCTTCGTCGAACCGCATCCGGTAGACGATTTCTTTGAGGAATTGGGGATTGCGAGCCCACAGCGTTACGCCCCACTCCCAATCCTCGACGCCGACGCCGACGGTGATCAACTGCGAGACCTTGCCCGCAAACTCGATCCCGCTCCGCGCGTGTTCGGCCATCATCCTGTTCCGCTCGGCGAATGGCAGCGTGAACCAGTTGGCTCCCACCTCGCGCCGCTTGTTCATCGGATAGAAGCAGGTGGCGGGCCACTGGGGAAACTCGGGAGTCAGCCGCTGGCGGTTCATGGCCGGCAGCCGCGCCTCGTATGCGCGGACTTTGGTTTTGAAGGCCGCACTCTCCTCGCTTTCGCCTTCCCGGATCAGACGTTCGGCATACTGCTGGACCGTGGGCACGTACTCCGACACTTCGCTCAGCGACACGAATGAATAGGCCGGACGCAGTGCGGGGCCCAGGCGACTGGCGAGCAGACGTTGGTGGACACGGTCGATATTCAACGGATCGGGATCCATCAGCATCAAGCCGAAATCGGCCTTCTGACCGCTGACAACGCTGGTTTGCAGCCGCGCCGTGGCATCCGGCGCCGCCGGATCAAGAATGGCGATCAACTGCTCGCTTCCCGCGTGGATGTCCGCTGCGGCCAGCTGGGACAAAACCTTGCGATCGAACGTGTAATACAAGTGGCTGCAGTGCCAACCTTCCAGCGGAACCAACGAGACTTCCTGGGAAGTGGAATGGTCGGGATGACCGGTCGTCATGGGGTGTTTTCTCCTCCGTGTTCGGCGCGACGGAACGTGAAACCCGACAGGCTAACCCACCCGCAGGGATCGGCCAAGCCCACGGACCGGTTTCCGACGCCGTTTTTCCGTCCCGCGTCCCACGCTCGGCGCAGGTCACACGACCGGCCTTTTCCGCGTTCGTCGCTTCAGCGTCTCGACGCGTTCGGCCAGCAGCTTCGGCGCGTTCGCTGAGAGCCGTAAAGACCGATCCACGGCAAAGAAACTTGTTCCCGTGGCATCCGCGTCACGATAACGCTCTCGGGTGCCCCGGCAGACGCGGTGCTATTGGCCGCTGGGGGCGGAAAAACGGAATGCGCCGGTGCCCCGAGAAAAAGGAGTTGTTCCGATGATTCGTCTGAGAAAGGTGGGCCAGCGGGTCCGATCTGCCAGCGTGGGGACCTTGCTGCTGTTGCTGCCCCAACTGGCTCTGGCCGAACTGAGGTTTACCTCGCCCGAACGCGCCGCGGGCGTGCACGACTACGTGCGAGACCACGTGGTCTGCGAGGACGGAACGTGTGGCGAAGCGGCGGAGACCGACGCCTGGGACGACCTTCCGGGGGACGCGTGTCCGCCGGAGGATGGCCAATATGCCGAGCGCTGGTGGGTTCGCGCCGATTATCTGATGTGGTGGGTCCAGGGGAACCGCCTGCCGCCGCTCGTGACGACAGGCGTTCTGGGGCGGCCCGGAACCACAGTCCTCTTTGGCGACGAAAGTGTCGACGACGAACTGCGTCACGGCGTGCGACTGACGCTTGGCGCTTGGCTGGACGACTGCCAGACGTGGGGCCTCGAAGGGCATTACTCCTACCTTGGAGACGCTGGCGGCGGCTACCAGGCGACGGGAAGCGACCAACCGCTCTTGGCTCGGCCATTCTTCAACGGGAATCTTGGCGGCATACCAGACGCCCAGTGGGTCGCGCTGCCGGGCTTGGTGACGGGGCGAATAGGGATCGACACGTCCAGCGACGTGAACTCGACCGGTCTGCTGCTGCGCAGGGCCTGGCTTAAGGATGGTCAGGGGCAGGTCGCGATCTTGGGAGGCTATCGCTACTTTCGCTTTCGCGAACGCTTGACGATCGACCAGGATCTGCTCGTGTTCGACACGATCCCCACCCAGTCCCGGGACGAGTTCGCCAGCCAGAATGACTTTCATGGTGCCGAGATCGGGCTGGCCGCTGAAATGCAGCGGGGGCGTTGGTCGCTGGACGCACTGACCAAGCTGGGCGTGGGCGGAGTCCATCAGCGACTGGACATCGGCGGACGCACGCAGACCTCCCTGCCTCCGAGCGTGCAACCCTCGGGTCTGCTGGCGCAAGCCACGAACATCGGCCACTATAGCGACACCGAATTTGCGTTCCTTCCCGAGCTGGGCGTGAACGTCGGCTATAGCGTCACGTCGTCGCTCAGCCTGCGGGCCGGCTACTCGCTGCTGTGGCTGACCGATGCGCTGCGGACGGGCGACCAGATCGACTTGGACATCGGCGGGCCGCTCCATCCGCAAGCCGGCATGGACACGACGTCGCTCTGTGTCCAGGGGATCAACCTGGGGGTCGAGTGGCGGCGCTAGGGGCGGGTGGCCAGCCCGAGCTATCTGCCCTCCCCGGCCTCGACCGCGTCCAACCCTCCCGCCCGCGGGAGGGTGAACTCCGTCGGCGGCTCACGGCGCAACCGTGATTTCGCCGGGCGGATCCGAGATGCGTTGGAGTCGGACCGGACCGGACTTGTCGATCACCGCGGCGAAGAACTCCGGGGGCGTCGTGACGGCTTGGCCGTCGACGTGGCTGAAGACGGTCCCCGGACGCAGTCCCGCCTTCCAGCACGCGGAATCTCGCTCCACATCGATCACCGCCAGACTGCTGGAGGAGACCCCTTGTGGCCAGGCCTGCCGCATCAGGGCCTGAGGCAGGGCCGTGGCATAATCGACCTGCATCCCTCGCCAACGCGGATCGGCGACGAGTGAATACGGGGGCCGCGCGCCGGTCGAGTGCCGCTTGGACAACTTGGCGGTCGCCTGAACGACGCGCCCGGGACGTCCTACCTCGGCCCCGCGTTCCGCGGTCAGTTTGATCTCGGCCGCGACGGGCTGTCTGCCCAACTCGTGCATCAGCGAGCCGCGGTCGTACACGGGCGTGCCGTTGACGTGCGTCACGATGTCGCCCTCCGCCAGGCCGGCAGCCGAACCGGGCGTTCCGGAAACCACGTGAACCAACACGGCGCCATGCTGGCCCGCGCGAAGCATGGCATCGGGCAGGTTCTCGGGCGACACGCCCAGGAATCCGAATTCGGCCTTATGCCCAGTCTTGAGTGTTTCGACCGTCCGGAGAAAGACGTCATCGACAGGGATCGCAAAGCCCAGCGAGCGTTCGTAGCCTTCGCTGGCCGCCAGGGCTGTCGTCAGGCCGATCATTTCACCTTTCAGGTTCACCAGCGCACCGCCGCTGGTCCCCAGGTTCAGCCGGACATCGGTCTGGATCAGCCCGCCGTAGCGGTACAGTGATTCCTTGGCCGGATCGGCGTCCGCGCCGGCGACCGGCAGCGGCCGCCCGAGGTTCGAGATGATCCCCCAACTGGCGCTGACCTGGCCGTCCCTGGCAATGCCGTAGGGGTTGCCCAGAGCGATGACGAGTTGACCTTTGCGCAGGTCCTTGGTGTCGCCAAAGGCAACCGGTTCCAGGTCCGTGGCTTCGATCTTGAGCACTGCCAGGTCGGTCCAGGGATCGCCAGCGGTCACATGGTCGACTTTCTGGACGCCGATGGCGTTGAAAGGCCGCCGGTTGACCCAAATCCGGTAGTCGTTCTCGGCCGGATCGCCCAGGACATGATAATTGGTCAAGATATATCCCTGCGGATCAATGACCACACCGGTGGCGTATTCGTTCGGTGCCGGTTCATCCGCACCGCCGGGCTGTCCGGGGGCGAACGGGATAGACGGGTCGTCGGCAGGTCTTTGCGGCGCGCGGCCCTTGCGATAGCGAGCGATTGCCACCACGGATTTCTCCGCCCGGGCAATGGCCTCGACGAGTGTCTTCTCCAGCGTCGCGGCCGCCTCCAGGGCGGTAGGCTCTTGGGCAGACAGCGGCCTCGGCCACGGACAAGACGCCACCGCCAACAGGGTCAGCACCAGCCGCGACGCACCCCATCGACCGGGATGCTCGCGGGTGCCGCAGTCGCCGGCAAGGAATTTGACCGCCAACGTTCTCATGACCGGCCGCTCACCCTTCACCCTCGCCGGCAGACGCCACGGCAATGCCGGCGGCTCCCGCGCCAAGGATCTTCTGATGGATCTCCGCCGTGACCTCGGGATTCTCGATCAGGAAAGCGCGAGCCTTTTCCTTGCCTTGGCCCAGGTACGTTTCGCCGTACTTGAACCAAGCTCCGCTGCGTGCGACCACCTTGCTGGTCACGCCCAGGTCCAGCAGGTCACCTTCGTAGCTGATGCCGTTGGTCTGCATCATGTCGAATTCGGCCACGCGGAACGGCGGAGCAACCTTGTTCTTGACGACCTTGGCGCGGACTCGCTGGCCGACGACCTCCTCGCCTTCCTTCAGTTGACCGATGCGGCGGACGTCGATCCGGCAGGAGGCGTAGAATTTCAGAGCGCGGCCGCCGGGGGTGGTTTCGGGGCTGCCGAACATGACCCCGATCTTCTCGCGGATCTGGTTGATGAAGATCACGGCCGTCTTGCTCTTGGCGATTGCGCCCGTCAGCTTGCGCATCGATTGGCTCATCAGGCGGGCCTGCAAGCCGACGTGCGAGTCGCCGATTTCGCCCTCCAATTCCTGCTTGGGCACCAGTGCCGCCACCGAGTCGACGATGATCACATCCACGGCGTTGGACTTGATCAACAACTCGGCGATCTGCATCGCCTCTTCGCCCGAGGTCGGCTGGCTGACCAGCAGTGTATCCAGTTCCACGCCCAGTTTCTTGGCCCACACGGGATCGAACGCGTGTTCTGCATCGATGATCGCAGACACGCCGCCGATCTTTTGGGCTTGGGCGGCGACGTGCAAGGCGAGCGTCGTCTTGCCGCTGGACTCCGGGCCGAAGACCTCGATGATCCGGCCGCGCGGAATGCCTTGCCCGCCCAGCGCGATATCCAGCGACAGGCTGCCCGTGGAGATGCCTGGAATGGGCCCACGCTGGTCGGCGCCCAAGGGCATGATCGACCCCTCGCCGAATTGCTTCTCGATCTGCTTCAACGCGGTCCGCAGATTGACGTTGTCCTCGAATACGGACTTGGCCTTGCTGCTGGTGGTGACGACTTCCTCGGCGGCTTCGCCGTTTTTCGTGGTTTTCTTCGACATAGTCCGGCTCGCTTCAACTTGGGTGACCATCGGAACGCACTCCCTTTATGGACGAGTTCTTGAGAACTTGCAAGTAGTGGCGGCCGGCCGGGCCCCGTCCAACTCTTCTTTTCCTGCCCGTCGTTCGCCTCCGCAAGAAACATCGCCGCCGGGTGGACACGTTTGGTCACGCGTGCCGCCCGGCGGTTGGCTCAAGCTCGAAACGGGAATTCCTGGAGTCCGGTCCGACTCCGCGCAGGGAATCACTCTGCCGGCGGTTGGTCCTCGCTGATCGTCACGCTCTCCATCTTGTCGCCCTGGCGGATCGCATTGACGACGTCCTGGCCTTCGATGACGCGGCCAAACACCGAGTGCTTACCGTCCAGGTGCGGGCAGGGGACGTGCGTGATGAAGAACTGGGACCCATTGGTGTTCGGGCCGGCGTTGGCCATGGACAGGACGCCCGGGCCATCGTGCTTCAATTCCGGATGAAACTCGTCCGCAAAGCGATAGCCGGGCCCGCCGCGCCCGCTGCCTTCCGGACAGCCGGTCTGGATCATAAAGTCGGCGATGACCCGGTGGAACTTCAGGCCGTTGTAGAAACCCTTGTTCGCCAGCTTGACAAAGTTTGCCACGGTCTTCGGCGTCTTGTCAGCGAACAGTTTAATCTTTATAGTCCCACGGGTGGTCTTGATCGTTGCAGTCGTCATGCCGATTCCTCGCTGGTGCTGGGATGGGGAGTCAGAAAGGGATGCAGCATAACGTATCAAGCCCACGGCGCTAAGGCGGCCGGAACGGACACAACGAGCAAAGGAGTACCGAATGACAGGAGAATCCTCAGGAAACCGCAGCCAGTCGCTGGTGGATGCATTCTTTCATGCTCGCGATCAGGAATTGCTGAACGAATTCCGCCGACGGTTGGAGAAGAAGGACCGCCGAGCTCAATTGGCCGCCGTGTCCGGCGTTCAGGACGAGGCGGTGCTGGACCGGTTGGTCGAACTGGAAATCAGCCCCGAGGCTTTAGCCGCCATCCACGTGGTGCCATTGGTGCAAGTCGCCTGGGCCGACGGCAGTGTCAGGCCCGAAGAGCGGGAGGCCATCATCCAGGCGGCGCGAGATGCCGGAATCGAACCTAAGGACGGCCATTATCCGCTGCTGGAGCACTGGTTGAACGAGCGTCCCAGCCGCCAGATGCTCGAAGCCTGGGAGCACTACGTGCAGGGCCTGTGCAAGCAACTGACGCCGAAAGAAGTGGCCAAGCTGAAGAGTGACACACTGAAGCTGGCCCACAAGGTCGCCGAGGCGGCCGGCGGTCTGCTCGGACTGGGCAGCAAGATCTCCAAGGCCGAGCGGGCGTTGATCGACGAATTGGAGAATGCGTTTGCGTGAGGCGAGGGAGCCATGAGCGTCTACCTGCTGGCGACGTTGGATACGAAGGGCGCCGAAGCCGCCTTGGTGCGGGACCGGCTGCAGGCATTGGGCGTCCAGGTCGTGGTCGTCGACACCGGCTGCTTGGGCGAGCCCACGTATGAAGGCGATGTGACTCGGGAACAGGTGTTCGCCGCGGCCGGGACTTCGCTTGCATCGCTCCGGCAGAAGCGTGACCGGGGGGCCGCGGTCATGCAGGCGGCGGCCGGTGCGGCGGCCCTGATCCGCGCGGCCTTCGACCAGGGCCGCGTCGCCGGCGTTTTGGCCCTGGGCGGCTCGGCCGGTACGACGATCGGCACCTCGGCGATGCGCACGCTGCCGCTGGGCGTCCCCAAGCTGATGGTCAGCACCCTGGGCTCGGGCCAGGTCCGCCAGTACGTCGGCGACAAAGACATTCTGATGTTCAATTCGGTCGTCGACATCGCCGGCATCAATCGCATCAGCCGCAGCATCCTGAACAACGCCGCGGCCGCCATGGCGGGCATGGTGCGGGACCGGGCTCCGGTTTCGGCGGACGATCGGCCTTTGGTCGCGGCCACCATGTTCGGCGTCACGACGCCGTGCGTCCAGCACGCCCGGGCGATTCTCGAACAAGCGGGCTACGAGGTGCTGGTCTTTCACGCCACCGGCAACGGCGGCCAGGCGATGGAATCGCTGATTGACGAAGGCATCATCGCCGGCGTGCTGGACATCACGACCACCGAATTGGCCGACGAATTGGTGGGCGGCGTCCTGAGCGCCGGTCCCGATCGGTTGACCGCCGCCGGGCGCCGCGGCGTGCCGCAGGTCGTCTCCGTGGGCGCCACGGACATGGTCAACTTCGGTCCGCCCGAAACGGTTCCCGAGCGGTTCCGACAGCGTCTGTTCTACCAGCACAATCCGACGGTAACGCTGATGCGCACCACGGTCGAAGAGAACGCGATACTGGGCGCGGAGATCGGTCGCAAGGTGGCCGCGACGTGCGGCCCGGCGGCCATCCTGCTACCCCAGCGCGGCGTGTCGGCGATCGACCGCCAGGGCGAAGCGTTCGCGGACCCAACCGCCCGCGAGGCGCTGCTGAACGGCGTCCGGCGGAACTGCGGCCAGATCGAATTGCTCGATCTGGACCTGCACATTAACGATCAGGAATTTGCAGAGACGGCGGCACGGAAACTAATTGAGTTGATGATGGGGCGGGAAGGCCGTGCCTGAGGCGGCCCTGTGGCCGAACCCCAAATGCATCAATTTGTAACCCACCAGTTTATAACCCGCTAAGGCGTTCTTCCCCCTTTTTTTCGCGCCCTTGAAGAAACCACAGAAGGAACATCCCCGATGGCTCTGTTTTCGCGCAAATCGATCCTGGAAAAGTTGCGGGCCAAGGTCGCGGCCGGCCAGCCGATCGTCGGCGGCGGCGCGGGCACCGGCATCAGTGCCAAGATGTCCGAAGCCGGCGGAATCGACTTGCTGGTCATCTACAACTCGGGCCGCTTCCGGATGGCCGGGCGCGGTTCCCTGTCCGGCCTGCTGCCCTACGGCGACGCCAATGCGATCGTGATGGAGATGGCTCGCGAGGTGATTCCCGTGGTCGAACGGACGCCGGTCTTGGCCGGGGTTTGCGGCACGGACCCCTTTCGCTTGATGAAGCTGTTCCTCCGCGACGTGGACGCCGCCGGGTTCTCCGGCGTCCAGAACTTTCCCACGATCGGCTTGTTCGACGGCAAGTTCCGCCAGAACCTGGAAGAGACCGGGATGGGCTTTGGCCTGGAAGTCGATATGATCCGCACGGCGCACGAGATGGATCTGCTGACCACGCCGTACTGTTTCAATCCGGACGAAGCCGCGGCCATGGCGGCGGCTGGCGCGGATATCCTGATTCCCCACATGGGCCTGACGACCAAGGGCCTGATCGGCGCCGGTACGGCCCTGACGCTGGAGGAATCCGCGATCAGCGTACAAGCCATGCACGACGCCGCCAAGCGGGTCAAGCCGGACATCCTGGTGCTGTGCCACGGCGGCCCGATCGCCGAGCCGGCGGATGCCCAGTACATCCTGGATCATACCGAGGGCGTCGTCGGGTTCTACGGAGCCAGCAGCATGGAGCGACTGCCGGTCGAGCCGGCGATCTCCGGCCGCGTCCGTGAATTCACCCAACTGCGGTTCCAGCGGGCGTAGCGCTGCCCGGGGCCCGCAGCGCGCGCCTCGTGGACAACAGGTCAACGATGATCGCCATCGCCGAGCGTTTCGGCCCACGCTGTGGCGACGTGGATTCAACCACGCATTGATCCAAGAGTTCGCGAAATCTCGTCAACTCGTTGCGAGCCGCTCTTCGATTCCGCGTGGTTCCACGCCCCTCGCAATCCTCTGATCGCATGTATTCGCCGCAGCCAGTCCCCTTGGACCGGCCTTTTTCAATCGTCACATCGCACGGGGCTCCTCGGGCGGTGCTTGGGTTCGTGAGCTAGCGCGCGCAAGCGATGGCGGCCATCGCCGAACTCGCCGGGCGGGACGATTTCCAGCCCGGGCTGGCGGGGCGGAAATGGTATCGGGATTGATCAAGAACTCGCCCAGTCGGATGCCACTTGTGTGGCGATCTCGTTCACAGCTTGTTCCAACTCGCCCTCCGCATCCTGCGCCAGTGACCAAGCCGAGGATCGCGAACGCTTGAGACCAGCCTGCGTCTCGTCCAGCACCCACATCACGGGGCCAGCTCCGTTCCGCAGGCGGTTGTCCGCGCCAACGGCTTCGCCTTCCCCCGCAGCCTGGCTGTTCAAGTAGTTGACGATGTTCAGCACGTCGACGGCTTCCAAGACGCTGTCGCCGTTGGTGTCCAGGTAGGGCGGCAGCGTCTGGCCGGCGGCGGGTACGAGCGGCAGGGCTCGCGCCCCGGTGCGGTTGATTTCGTTGATCAGCAGCAGCACATCCAATGCGCTGACGTCCCCCGAGTTGTTGACGTCCAGCGCATTGCGGGGGTTGGTCCACGGAGTGCCGGACAGACCGGGCCCGCCGGGACCGAACACGAGCCCCGCTCCGGCCAGGTTGTCATCGCCCCGCTGGCCTTCGACCAGTCGCACCTCGATCCGGTCGGAATGGATGATCGCGCCCGTCAGGCCATCGAACAGGAACGGATACCAATGCGGCGTGGCGTCGTCCAGCGTCGGGCCGTAACGATAGTAGGTGTTGGCGGCCACGCCGGGCTGCATGAGCACCGTCATGATCGTGGACGCTCCCGCGGCCAGTCCGCCGACATTCGCCTGGAAGAAGCCCAGCGGGAATTGAATGCTCGCCGGCGCCGAGGCGGGCGCGGGATTGGCCACGGCCGCTACGCCGCTGAGCACCACCGGTGCGGTGGCCGAGAACGTTGCGTATTGGCTTCCGGACAGGCTGCGCACCGAGGCCACCCGATTCTGCAGCCGGTCGGCCGTCCCATCAAGGTTGGCGTCGCCCGCGTTGGGAGCCCCGTTTTCTTCGGAATCTCCCACACCGTCCGCGTCGACATCCACGCGAATCAGCGTCACGCTGGCCGTCCCATACTCGATCTTGGCGGACGGAATGACGCCATCGATCCCGTACAGCGTGACTTCGCTGCCGGGCAGAGTGTCGGCCGGATTCGCCTGCAGTGTATACTGGCCCGCCGCGGTGGCCCGCAACGGAATCCTGGCCAACAGCGGCTCGCTCACCCCGGCTGGGGTCGCGGCCGCAACCGCGCCGACTTCGTCCACCCCACCCGGCGTGGCCGTGCTGCCGGCGCGGACGTTCGGGAACGTTGCGCCGAACTGGATCGGGCCGGCCGCCGTCAACGCGGCCGCGTCAAAGACGACATCCAGGTAAGCGGAAAAGACGCCCAGGCCGGCGGCTCGCAGATCGGACGCATACACGTCCAGGAAGAACGTGTCGCCGACGTTCAGCGACGAGACCAGTTGCCCTTGGGCATTGACCGTCTGTAAACGCAGCCTCACCAGCGGACCGTCCCCCAGCGGAGGCGTCGGCTGGGCCAACTCGGTCCTCGGCTCCGGCAGTTGCCGGGAGCCATTGGTGTTGAGGTTCTCCAGCACCTTGTTGCCGTCGAAATCCGACACCATGCTGTCGCCGCTGAAGTCGAAAAACGGCGGAGCGACGTCGGGCGGGACCGGCGGGTTCGGCAGAGCGCGAACGCCGTTCCGGTCGACCTCGTTAAAGACCAGCAAGGCGTCCAGCGGCGAGGCATACCCGTCGCCGTTGACGTCGACCGGATGGAAGGGATTCTGCCAGTCGAAAAAGACCTCCAGCTCGACCGTCGCTACGTTCGACTCGGCGAGTCCGTCGGAGACCTTGTAGGTAAAGCTGTCGGTGCCGCCGTAGTTCGTGTCCGGCGTGTACGTGAAGGAACCGTTGGCCTGCAGGTTCAATTGGCCATGCGCGGGGCCTTGAACCAGCACGGCAGCCAACGGGTCCTGGTCCACGTCCGCGTCGTTGATCAACAGGCCTTGGGCGGTCGCTACGGACAATGTCTGATTGCGGAATACGGTGTAGCTGTCACCCACCGCGACGGGCGCGTCGTTGAAGCCGGTCACCGTGATCGCGACCGTCGCGACAGTGGAATCGAAGTACCCGTCGTTCGCCCGATACGTGAAGCTGTCCGTCCCGAAGAAGTCGGCCGCCGGCCGGTAGGTGAAGGAACCGGCGGGGGTGAATTCCAGCGAGCCGTGGGCCGGCGGCGAGACCAGCACGGCCGACAGCGGATCGCCCTCGTCGTCGCGGTCGTTGGCCAATACGCCCTGGGCCGCGGTGACGGTCAACTGGCCGTCCTCGTCGACTGGATAGGAGTCGTCGACCGCAATCGGCGGGCCCTTGACCTGCAGCGTGACGGCCTCGTAGACCACGTTCTCGGAGCGATCCAAGGGGGCATCGAGGCCGAACAGCAGGAACTGGGACGCCGGCGACTCGTCCGCCGGCCCTGCCGTGAAGACGGCGACTCCGCGCGCGTTGGCGACGAACGGGATCCGCCACAGGCGGTGGGAATTGCCGTCCGCCAGGGCCGTCGTGCGGCCGGCGCCCGCGTCGTCGATCAGGCCCGCCGCGCCCGTCTGACCCGCCGCAAAGTGCGGGAATTCCACGTCGCTGACCAGGCCCCCCGTGACGGACGCCAGTGCGGCCGGATACGCAACGTCCAGATACGCGGCGGCGACACCCAGCGGGGTGAGCCGTTGATCGGCAACCCACGCCTCCAGATAGAATGGCTGACCGGCGTTGACCGACGTGAGCACCGCGCCGGCTGCGTCGGTGGTGCGCAGCGTGACCCGGGCCAGTTCCCCCGGTCCCGGCGACGCCGGCGGTTGCGGGATCACCAGGGCGGGCGGCGGTACCGGGCGGGGTCCGCCGTTGTCGATGTCGGCGGCCGTCGCGTCCACGTCCGCCTGCGTGGCGGAACCGTCGCCGTTGTAGTCGAGAAATGGCGGCGGCTCGTACCCGGCCGGCAGCGTTCCGGCTCCGTTCTGCAGCAGATAGTTCGCAATCAGTACGGAATCGATGGCCGATAGGAATCCGTCGGCGTTCACGTCGGCCGGATTGGCCGGATTCGTCGGCCGTAGTCGCACCTCGATGGCCACGCGGATGTCCGACGAGAACGCCTGGCCATCCCAAGCCTTGTACGTGAACGCGTCCCGGCCGTAGAACAGGGCCCGCGGCTGGTACGCGAACGAACCGTCACCGTTTAAGGTCAAATCGCCGTCCAGGGGCGGCGCGACCACCTGAGCCGTCAGCGGGCTGCCTTCCGCATCGGAATCGTTGGCCAGCACCCCGCCGGTCCGACTGACCGTCAGCGACTGGCCTGTGTACGTCACATACTCGTCGGCGACGGCCAGCGGCGGATCGTTGACCGGCTGGACGGTCACATTCTGAGTTGCCGTTCCCGTGTCGTTACCGCCATCGCCGTCGGTTAGCGACAGCACGACGCGGCGGTTGGCCGCCGTGGGATTGTCGGAGACGTTTTCATAGGCGAGCGAGCGGACGAGGGCCTCGACGGCCGTCAACGTCGCCTCGGCGCCGGCCAGTTGAACCGTCAGCACCCAGCCGTCCACGGTATAGCTGCCGATCAGCTTGGGGCCGCCGTTGTCGTAGATCACGGTGTCGCCGGCCAAGCTGATGCCATTCGCTGCGCGGATCAACAGCCGGTCGCTGGGCGTGCCGCCGGTCACGATGCCCGCCACCAGGACGCCGCCGGCGAAGTCCGCCGAATTCGGATCCGTGACCGTCGCGTTCGGGAACAGGGCCCGCGGCGGATCGTTCTCGACAACCGCGATCGGGCCGGCCACATTCCCAATGGTCGGCGGGATATTGATTTCCGTGACGACCACGTGGGCGGTGTCGCTGCCGACACTGTACGCCGTTACGCCGCCGGCGACGGTCACGTCGACGCTCGTCCCGACAATCCCCTGGGTCGTATCCCAAGCCTGGTACGAGATGGTTGGCGACTCCGGCTGGCCGCCGGCCGGGGTGTAGCGGACCAAGTCCGTGCGGCGCAGCAGGACCGCCGCATTCGCGCTGACCGCCGGGAAGTTCTGATACGTCGTGCCGTTCAAGGAATAGGACCAGGTGCCTTGTCCCGTCAGGCCAGTCACGGCGATTCCGCCGAGCACGGCGTTGCGGTCCACGTCACTGACCCCGCGGACGAACTGGGCCGGGCTCGCGGACAGCGGCGTCGCAACGTCGGTGGTCCCGATGGTCGGCGACTGGGGCACCAGGACCGGAGCGTCATTGATCTCGGTGACCTCGAACCAACCAGTGTCCGTCGCCGCGCTGAACGCGGTGGCGCCGCCAAAACTGCTGGCGTCGACGAGATTCCCGGCCGTCTCGCCGTCCGATTGGTCCCAGGCCCGGTACGTCACCGTGGCGATTTCGCCGTTGGCGTTGTCCGGGGTGTACCGCAAGTGATCGTCGGCGTCCAGCAGCAGGGCCTGGGCGGCGCTTAACGCCGGCAGGGGCAGGTACACGACGCCGTCCAACGAGTACTCCCACTGTCCTTGCCCGGCGGCCGAGATCAGAACGACGCCTTGCAGTTCACTGCTGCCGTCCGGGTCCGCCACGCCCGTGACAAAGTCGTTGAAGACCGCTTCGACCGGCGTATGCTCGTCGGTCGTGCCCATCCGGGGATTTGCGGGCAGCAGAATCGGGGCATCGGGCAAGTCAGCCAATTGGATGCTCAACGTGTCCGTGACCGGATGTCCGTCCTCATCCTGGCTATAGGCGGTGCTCGTGACGTAGGTGACGAGCACGGGATTGGAACCATCAGGGCAGAGTCCAGTCACTGAGTCGGGTACGCCGCCGGCCACGCACTCGTCGACCACGAAGGTGACCGCGGACTTGGTCCCGGCCGTGCCGACGGTCTGGTCCCAGGCCAGATACGTGGCGCTGGCGCCGCCACCACCGCCGCCGGAGGGCGTAAAGCGGATGTCGGCCGAGTAGGGCAGGTGCAGGGCGCTGTCGCCGCTGACCAGGCCGATGTCCACAAAGACACTTCCGTCCAGGGAGAAAGCCCACACACCCGATCCCGTCAACTGCGTAATCGCGATCCCGCCGGTCGGATCGTTGCGGTCCGCGTCAGACACCGACGTGGTACCGGCGCCGCCGTTGAGCAGAGCGGTCAGCGGGAGTGTCAGGACAGTGTCCTCGTCGGAGGTCACCTGCTGCGGCGGAGCGGCCGGGGTCAGGACGGGCGGATCGTTGTCTGACACCACGGTCAGAGCGACCGTGGCTTGCTTCAACTTGCCGTCAGCATCGCTGACCACATAGGTAAAGCCGTCCCGGCCGAAGTAGTCCGGGTCGGGCACGTAGCAGAACGAGCCGTCCGAGTTCACGCCGTCCACCAGCGGGTCGCTGGGGTTGCAGTCCAACGTTCCGTGCGCGGGCGGAGTGAAGGAAACGACGGTCAAGGGGCCGTTGACCGTGGCCACGGGGGCCTGGACCCAGCCCGCGAACTTCATGTCGCTGCTCGCATCCGGGGCCTGCAAGAGGGTGGCAAACAGCGTCTGCAGATTGAACAGCAGGATGTCGCCGTCGCCGAACGTCGCCGCATTGCTCTGGTTCACGTTGGCGATCAGCAACGTGCGGCCGTCGTCGCTCAGGTCGATGTCGTTGAAGTCGGCTTCGCTCGCCGGCAGCGGGCCACCGGTCAGCCAGACACGATAAGCCGCCGTTTGCTGGCCGAGGGAATTGTACCGGTAGACAAACGGATTGACCGCCGTATTGGGCGAACTGCGGACGCCGTACACCTCGATCTGGCCGCCAGCCGCCACGCGGACGGTAATGGCCCGCAGGTCGGACGGCAGATTGCGGATCTCCCCGACTCGGACCATCGTCAACGGATCGAAGATGCGAATGAACCGACTGGTGGTGGCGCCGGCCGGCCCCAGGGCATACAACAGCCCGTCCCGCCCGACGGTCAAGTCGAGGAAATTGCCGTCATCGATGAACCGTTGAGCCGTGCCCGCCTCGATATCGAAGCGGACGATCCCGGCGTCCGTCAGGGGATTCTCGCCGGATTGCAGCTGATCGGGCACGAACACAAAGTTCTTCCAGGCTGCCAGACCGCCGCCGGACTTTTCCTCGGCCGTGTTCCACTTGTCGAACGTGGTCTGTGTCAGCGTGTCGGCGACCGGATCGTACGTCGTCAAGCGGGGCTGGAGCGTGCCGTTGAAGACCTGGATGTTCCCCTGCCGGTCGACGAGCACGTCCCGGACGTCGGCGCTGGCCCCGGAGAAACTGGGTAACTGGATGCTCCGCACCAGCGTCCCGGTCGGCGTGTATTCCTGCAGCAGAGCGGCTCCGCTGCTGCCCGTCGGCGAGTGGGTCACGAGCACATTTCCCGGCGTCAGGACGGGAAAGATGTCGGGCCGGCCGTCGTTGACGAGCACACCGAAATTGGCCGTCACGTCCAGCGGGAGCACGGCGTCTTCCGAAGTCACGTACGCGTCGTCCACCGCCAGGTAGTTGCCGCTCCCCTCGACCGTGACCTGGACCAGTCCCTGATCGGTGCCGCCCAGCCCGTCGCTCAGCGTGTAGGTGAACGTCTCGGTGCCGACAAAGTCGGGACTCTGGGCCGGCGAGTAGCTGACCAAGACACTGCCCGCGGCGCTGGCCGAGCCGCCGGAGTCCGGGACGCCCACGCCCGCCACCGAAGCGACTCCCAACGAGGACACGGTGTCGTTGGCCAGGACGTCCAATTCGTTATTGGTGCTGGCCTGCTCGACGGTGAATTGGTCCCACCGGGCGCTCGGCAGCGGCCGGGCGGGCGAAACGAAGGCGGCAAAGTTCCTGCCGTCGGAGGCCTGGGTGAGGAACGTGAACACAGCCGTGAAGTTGCGGTCGGTCACCAGGATGTGGCCGTTGGTATAGGCGGCCAACAGCCGCCCGTCCGCGTCGAGGTCGATGTCGCTCAGTTCGCCCAGCCCGCGATCGCTCAGCGGCTGGCCCACCGCCATGGCAGCATTGATGACGCTGTTCACGGTATAGCGTTGGATGTCCGGATTGGCGGCATAGATGTCGCCATTGGCATCCACCGCGATCGCCCGCCGGTTCGACGGCAGCGAAATGGTCTTCAGCAACTGCATCGTCACGGGGTCGTATTGACGCACCACCGTGCCGATCGGCTTGTCGGCCGGCCCCAGCGTGTACAGCAAGCCGTCCAGGCCGATGTTCAAGTCGATGATGTCGCCGTGTTCGCTGTGGAACCGCTCGAACGTCTCCGTCGCCAGGTTGTAGCGCACGATCCCCCGCTCGGTCCGCGCGTCGTCCTGCGTCTTGGTGTCCGTCGCGTACAGGTAGTTGCGGTACGAGGCGATTCCGCCCTGGGTCGGTACGTCCGCAGTGCTCCAGCCCGCGAATTGAATGTCATCCGCGACGAATCCGGCGGCATGCGAATCGTAGGTCGTCAGCCGCGGCTCAAACGTGCCGTTGAAGATGCGCACGTTGCCCTGCGCATCGGTTACCAGATCGCGAGCGCCGCCCGCCTCGGGGACCGGAAGATCGTGCTGACGGACCAGTTGCCCAAACACGGTGTACTCGAGCAACTGGGGAACGCCGCCGGTCAGCGGCGAATTGCTGACCAGAATGTCACCGGGAAACAGCACGCCGTAGTCAATTCCCCCACCCGCCTGCGAACTGCCCACGGGATCCTGGACGAACGCGGCAAACGAGAGGAAATTCTCGGCGACGCTGCCCACGATGGGGAAGGAAGCCAGAATTGCCGCGCTGCCGTCCTCGGCGCCCAGTAACGCCGCGTCCAGCAGCGTCACGCGGACGTCGCTGGTGACCACCAAGTGGTTGTCGTGGCTGATGGCAATATCCAATCCGTTCACAGCGGTCGTGACCGGGACAGGCGTGCCGTCGGCCTGGTAGTGCTTCAACCCCGTGTCGGTGACGGCGTAGATTTCTCCATTCGCGTCGACCGCGATCGACTGCAATCGCTGGCCGATGTTGAAGGCCCGGACCAGCGACATGGTCTCGGGATGATGGACCAGAACCGTGGTGTTGTTGACCGTCGCGTTCAGCGTGTACAGCAGGCCGTCCCGACCGATCGTCAGATCCGTCGGCAGGCCGAATCCACCGGAGAACCGCTGATAAGTCAGGTCGCTGACGTTGAACCGGATCACGCCATTGGCCGTGCCGCCGTCCGCGACCTGCTCGTTGGCGAAGATGTACGGCCCAAAGGCCGCCATGTCGCCCCACTGGTCAAACGTCTTCCCCATGTCCCAGTCCAGGACGTCGGTGTCGGAGAAAGTCGCCGTGATCGAGTCGAAGGTGGTCAGCCGGACGTCGTCATAACCATTGAAAACCTGCACATTGCCCTGGCTGTCCAACACCAGGTCTTTGGCGATCAGCCGGCTCTGATCTTCGGAGCCGGGAATGACCAGCGCCTGGACCAATTGGCCGTCCGGCGTGTATTCCATCAGCAAGTCGTTATCGAGGAAACTGCTGCGGGTGATCAGCAGGTTGCCCGCGGCAAACGGCGTGAACAGCCGCTGCTGGGCGAAATCGATGCCCGCAACCTCTTGCGTCGCGTTGCGGATGTTGACCGTGTGCTTGCCAATTCCGGATGGAAACGTCTGCTGCCAGCCGGCCTGCGGGACGCGGCGCAGGGTGTAGAATCCGACCGGCAAGTCGCTCAATTCATACTCGCCATTGGCATCTGTTACCGCCGTCAACTCGCCATCGTCGTATTGCTCGTTGTTATTGCTGTCAACGTAGATCTGCCAACCCGGCAGGCCCGGCTCATGCTGTTCCAGGACGGCGTCGCCATCGAAATCGAACACGACTTGCCCGGAAATCGAGGCCAGGACACGGCGATCCTCCAAGGACTCGAAAACCAGCTGCCTCTGCCGACGCAACCGCTGAATGGCCCGCTGACGGTGTTTTCTGGTCTTTCTGTCCTGGGAAGGAGCGGGAAACGCAGGTGATGACATATTCGCCTACCTTGATAACGGATGGGCCGCAATGAACGCCGAGCCAGCAGGGGATCCTTGACGCAAGTCCCGAAACAGACCAAATTTCCAATATACTACTGGACTCCGGCAACGCCGTCAAAATGTTGGTTGCCGAGGCGATAACCGAGTCGATACGGCGATCGCCCCAGTCACGATGACCGGGTATGCTTGGGACGAGTCGCGATGTGTCGGAGTTCCCTCTCCAAATGACGCAAGCTGTTGTGTCTTATAGTCCTACGTCAGGTTTTGCGTCCTGTCCATACGTTCTAGCTGCCCGTCAGAACCGGAACCCAGTCTGGATCAGCCCAGAACGGCGGTTTCGGTCCGACTTGCCCCGCAGAACTGACGGAATCCTCGGCTCAGCTCCTCGGCCCAGACGCCGAGTTCCTCGCCCGTGACCGCCGTCTTCGACCCGTAAATACAAGCCAAGAGATGGCTGTCATGGTCGGTAACCTTGGCCCGCATGGAGTCCTTGACCGGACTTCCGACCGGTTCCGCTCCGCCGTCGCCGTCAACGCAGATGCACAGCAGCCCTTCGACATCCAGCTCCTGCCCCGTGCGGTTGAACACGAATCGCTCGCCGGCTGCGCCGACTCGCAACGACAAGCGGGTGCCAAGGCGATCCAGCGAGACCAGCGAAATCGGCAGCCCGGAACGTAAGGAGACGAGGTTGATCAGATCGACGGCATTGGAGATTGACGGTAACACCCCTTCCTCCAATGCCGTTCGCAACAGATACTCCTGCGCCGGCTTGTTGCGTCCGGACGGCTTGAATCCACCGCTCCGCAACAAGCTTCGAATCGCCTGACGCCGTGCGTCGCCACCCGCCAGGTCGCCTCGCGCGGCAGCCTGGACAGCCTCCGCGCACTCCTGCCGCAACTCGGCCGAAGCCTCGCCGAGCTGCACGCCGTGGCATTCCACCAGCGCCACCGTCAGCCCCGGCAGACGGCTTTCGATCCCCAATTCGATCATGGTGATGCGGCCAGAGCCGCCTCCAAATGTCCCAGCAGCCGATCCAGTTCCTGCCGCGTTTGGTCATCCAATTCCCAGGCGTAGGGCTTGCGGCGCACGTCGTGGTCGAACAGGCCGCGTTTGGCCAGCACGTACTTCTCGACGGCTAGAAACCCGTCCAAGCCGGCCTGCAACTGCAGACTGACCAGCGCGCAGATCGGGAAATACAGGCGGTAAGTCGCCTGCTCGTCGCCATTTTGCAGTGCACGCCACAATGCCACTACGCCCGCCAGAAACTCCATCCCCGGCATGGTCCCGACAATCCCGCGGCGATAGCAGTCGACCAGCGCGATGCCGCCCGAGCCGTCGAAGATCCGCGCCCGTTCCCCGCTGACCTCCCGCAACGCCGACAGCCGCGGGCCGACGGGATTCGCCTCCGGCTTGAACAAGATCTTGTCCGGCCCGAATCGGTCCAACAACTGAACGCAAATCTCCAGCGGAATCGGCCGGCCGACGTAACCCGACGCGTCCTGAACGATCAGCGGCAGTTCGACGCCCTCGGCCAACGTGGCAAAATACTCAAACAACGGCGCGTCAGGCAGGGCCGTCGAAACCGGGGGAATGGCCATCACCGCGTCGCAACCGGCCGCCCGCGCGGCACGGGCGTACTCGAGTGCCTGCTTGGTGCTTTCGGCACCGACTCCCGCGACCACGACGCCCCGGCCGGCATTCCAATCCGCGATCGTCGCCGTCAATTCGATCCGCTCGCGACACGTGAGACGCAACAGCTCCGACACCATCCCCGTGCATACGCCGTCCGCACCGGTATGCAGCGCCCAATCGATCTCCCGCCGCAGACTGGCGGTGTCGATCGAATCGTCCGGCAGAAAAGGCGTATGGACGATCGGCAGGACGCCGGTCAAAGATTTGGGCATGGTTCGAAGCCTCCGGGGTTCTGACGTGTCTGAGGGGTCCGACAGGTCCGACGTGTCTGACAGGTCCGACGTATCTGACAGGTCTGACTTCCTGTCCCCGTCACCATTCCCCGACGCCGCCGTCGGGGTAAAACACGCGTTGCAGGACTTCCTGCTGGAACGGGTGTTTGCGGACCTCGTCTTCGTTGATCGAGATCCCCAAGCCGGGACGTGTGTTGGGACGCACGATGCGGCCCCGAGGCTCGACGGTGAATCCCTCGTTCACCACATCCGCCCGCCAAGGCACGTCACCGTGGACGGTCTCGCAGATAATGTAACTGGGCTGGGAGAAACCGAATTCCAGGGACGCAGCCGTGCTGACGGGACCCTGCGGGTTGTGCGGCGCCAGCGCGATGCGATGCGCATCGGCCAGCGCGGCGATGCGGCGGGCGGCGGTCAAGCCACCGCAATGCGTGATGTCCAGTTGGCAGATCTCGCAGCCCCGCTGGGCGAACAGCTGGCGAAAATACGTGAGTTCCGTAATCCGCTCGCCGGTCGCCACAGGGGTCGTGAGCGCCTGGTTGATCATCGCCAACCCCTCGATGCTCTCCGGCCAGCAGGGCTCTTCGAAGAAGTACAGCCCGTACGGATCGAGCGCCTGGCCGAACTTCAGCCCCATCGCAGGTGACGGCCGGGCGTGGCAGTCAACCATGATGTCGATCCCGTCGCCGACCGCTTCTCGCATGGACTGGACCGCGGCTTCGGCCAGCCGGATCGGACGCAAGCCCTCGATCGGCATCGTCGGCGGAACCGCCATCGCCTTGAAGGCCGTGAACCCGTCCTCGACCGCCTGACGCGCCAAGTCGCCAAACTTGCGGGCGTCTTCAACGGACGTCTCGTAGAAATCCTCCATCCGCCCGCCACCCAGGTGGCAGTACGTCCGCACGTAGTCCCGGACGGGGCCGCCCCACAGCTGGGAACACGGCATCCCGGCGACCTTGCCGGCGATGTCCCACAGCGCCAAGTCGATTCCGGCGATCGCCGTCGCACGCACGATCCCGTGCCCGTGCCAGAAGTGCTGGCGGTACATCATCTGCCACAGGTGCTCGATTCGCCGTGGATCCTCGCCCACAACCAGTTCCGCCAGATCCTGCACCGCGCCCACCACGGCCCGCGTGTGCCACTCCAGCGTCGCTTCGCCCCAGCCGAACAGTCCCGGTTGATCCGTCAGCACTTTGACAAACACCCAGTTCCGCATCCGGGCATGACAGACAAACGTCTCGATGTGGGTGATTTTCATGGTGGTCAGTTGTCACTGGTCAGTTGTCAGTTGTCCGTTGTCAGTTGTCAGGCGGTCGTGGTCGGGGAGGGCGGGAGTAGAGACGTCAGTTTGGCGGTGATGGCTTCGATCAGGGTTTCCAGCGAGCCTCGGGCCAGGACGGCGACGTCTTCCTGGTACAGGCCTTTGCCGAAGGAATCCTGGTCCAGTAAGTAGGAGACATCGTAGCCGTTGGCGAGGGTGCCGACGAGGATCGGGGTCAGGGGGAACCGCCGTCGCAATTCTCGCTGCAGCAGGCTGTAATGTTCGCCGCTGAGCGCCAGCCACACGGTGTCCCCCAATCGTGCCAATTGCACGGTGTAGGGATACCCGTCGCCGGGCGGCAAGTGGCCGACACGCAGCAGGCTGCGCGTCATCCGCTCGGTCATGGCCCGCGCATCGCGGGCACGCACGGCGTCGCCCGCCGCCCGGGCGGCGGCCTCTTCCTGCTGCCACCTGGCCTGCTGCCTGCGGGTCTCCTCGGGGTCCGGCAAGCCCTGGCGATAGGGCAGCGGAACCACGAACTCGCAGACTTGCCACGCCTCCGCAGTCCGGCGGCGATCCGGGCCGGCGGGCACGTATTTCCAGATGCCCAAAGTCGCGCCGGACACCACTGGGCCGGCGTATGCGTAGTCGGAATCCGGCGGCGGGAGTGCTTCGATGGCTGCCATCGCCGCGTGGCCCAACTGCCGCCCGTTCCGGTCCGCCACGGCCGTGTCACCGACGAACCCCTCGCGCGGGCCCAAGTCGCCCGAGGCGCCTTGCAGGAACAAACACGGCGCGCCGGTCGCGGATTCGACCAGTTCCCGCATGGCACCGACGTAATCGGGGCTGATGACCGTGTTCTCCCAGGCCAAGGTCGTGGGATGGCAAGCGTAGTTGACGACAGTCGCCAGGGTGCGAGCATCCGGGCCCGTGATTCGGGCCACGACCAGCGTGTCGTCGGCCGAGCCCTCCGGATCGAAGCCGCAGACGTGCTGCTGACGCTGGTCGTCCTCGTAGTCCCGATTCGCCGCCAACGGACAACGGCCTTGACCGTAAACGAAGGACGCCGGCTGCTTCGTGTCGCACGCCCGGCGCGCCAACGCAGCCACGTCGTGCCCCAGTCGTTCCAGGTACGGCGGAATCAGGTCGCCGCCGGGCAAGTCGCAGCGCTCGTAGCCCAGCAGACCGGCGGCATGGGTGTGCGAAAAGTAGAATACGAATCGCTCGCCCGGCAGGTCAGCCGCCGCCGAGACGCGGTCCCGCAGGTCCTGCAACTCCTGCGGACGCAGCAAGCAGTGGTCCAGGCCGACGACGACCTGGTACTGGTCGGCCGCCGCAACGCTCTGCAGGTACAGCACGGTCGCCGTCAGCGGCCGATGCACGCCCGTCGAGCGGTCGTGCGTGGCCGCGCCCCACATGCGATGATAGATGCCGACCGGCGGCGTGATGTCCCCGCGAGCGACGCCGACCAGGCAGCGGCTGTGCGGGGGTTCTAGACGATTCATGGCTTCGGGCCCTCGTCGGGGTCGGGCTCGGGGGCGGCTACAGTTTCAGATCCGCCGGCTTCAAGCCCTTCTTGAAGTTGCCGAAGCCGTAGAACGTCGGCTCGTACGGGCCGACGGTGTCCACGCACGCTTTGGCGGGGATCTTGTCGGCCAGACCGGTCGCCCAGTAGGCGGCGTTGACGATCAGGCGGCGCAGGTCTTCACAGGCGAAATCCACGGCCGCTCCCATCGTGGTGCAGATCACCTGCGACGTCTTGCCTTGGCTGCCGGTAAAGGTCTTGGTCCAGACCAGCGGCATCATCGGATCGTTCTTCGGGCCCACCACCGGCTTGTCCGTCGGGTTCATGCCCTCCAAGACTTGGCCAAAAACCAGCACCTGGGCTTCGGGGACAAGGTTCTTGATGCCGTAGACGTCGGTTGGTCCCCAGATGTCCGCGACGCCCTTCAGCATCGGGTGGTCTTGGAACTTGTCGTTGATCACCCCGCGCGTGCTCTCGACGCGATGATTGCCGTGGTGGTTGATCCACGTTTCGCCCAGGACTTGCTGCCCGAATCCACCCGGCCAGTCCTTGTTCCGCCAGTCGTACTTCAGGTACGCGCTGTCTTTGTTCTTCGAGTAACTGAATGCATGGGTCGCGGTGCGGAGCCCCAGGATCGGCTTGCCCGAATTCACGTATTCGTCGATGTACTTCATCTCGCTGTCCGGCAGTTCGCGGAACCGCGAGGCGATGATCAGCATGTCCGCGGTCTGCAGGGCCTGTAGACCGGGGATGTTGTTCTGGTTGAGCGGATCGATCGTCCCGTCCTCGGGATTGATCGAGAACAGCACCGTGCATTTGAAGCCATGGCGCACCGCGAGGATCTTGCCCAGCATCGGCAAGGATTCCTCGGACCGGTACTCCTCGTCGCCGCCGACCAGCACAATGTGCTTGCCCTTGCCCGGCCCATCCTGGCCTTCATAGACGACCCACGGATCCTCGGCCGACGCCGCCAGGCCGCTGTAGAACGCCAAGGCTCCCAGAACCAATCCGCCCAGTCTCGTTGCCATCGTCATGTTGCGCACGCGACACCTTCCTCTCTCGGAAATCGGGTAAAGAGTGCTCGAATCGCCTGTCCGGTGCACCGCCGGGCCGATATCAAACCTGGACAACTGCCGCCCCGGGGCCGCGGACAGGCTATCAGGATAACAGAATGCCGGGCCGATTTCCAACCCGGAACGAAGCGGGAATTACGCCCTCTGGCGCTTGCCGTTTCGCCCCGAAAGCTTAACAATGGGGCGAGCAAGACCCTGTCCAACATGGAGGCTTACGATGAGCTGCGTGCACCTGAAACAACTGTACGACCTGTGCGTCAAAGAAGACCTGAAACTCGGCGGCACCGATCTGATCCGGATCGTGTGCAACCAGTGTGGCGAGCAGGAGGTATGCCCGTCCATGCTGATGGAAGAGTACGAGGCTCAGCATCCGGACGACCAACTGGAACGGGAAGACGCGGAGCCGGACGCCGCCGGCAAGACGCGCTGATGGAGGGGCGAAATGCACTCCCATGTCCCTGCGGGAGATCAGGAACGATGAATCGGAACGATGCCTACGCCTTGTTGTGCGAGTACACCCAGAGCGAGAGCCTGCGCCGGCACATGCTGGCGGTGGAAGCCGCCCTGCGGGCCTACGCGAGGAAGTTCGGCGAGGACGAGGAGAAATGGGGAATTGTCGGCCTGCTGCACGATTTTGACTACGAGCGCTGGCCGACCATCCCAGACCATCCGCTGCAGGGTGCGGCGATTCTGACGCAGCAGGGTTATCCGGAGGATGTGATTTACGCCATCAAGTCGCATGCGGGCGACGATATTCCCGGCTGCCCGCGGGTCTCGCGGTTGGACAAGACCCTGTACGCCTGCGATGAATTGACCGGGTTCATCGCCGCCACGGCAATGGTTCGACCCGAGCGGATCAGCGGATTGCAGGCGGCCAGTGTCCGCAAGAAGATGAAGCAGAAGGCGTTTGCCGCGGCGGTCAACCGCGAAGACATCGTCCGCGGGGCGGAAGATCTGGGTGTGGACTTGAACGAGCACATCCAGTTCGTGATCGATGCGATGGCCGAGATCGCGGAGTCGCTGGGGCTGGCGCCGGTACCGGCAAGCTGACGCCGGCCGTTCGCCGGCGGGTCAACTGGATTGCAGGATGCAGGCCCCGAAGGTGAAACCGCCTCCGAACGCGCACAGGCCCAGTCGCTCGCCCTTCTGGATCGTTGGGATGATATCCGACAGGCACAGCGGGATGCTGGATGACGACGTGTTGCCGTACTTGCGAATGTTGCTGTACACCCGCACGCCGATCCGGCTCTGAATCGCGTCGATGATCCGCTGGTTGGCCTGGTGCGGGATGACCATGCTCAAGTCCTGGACGCGCAGGCCCTCGCGGTCGCAGGCCCGGTTCAAGCTGGTGACCATCAAGCGGACGGCTTCGCTGAACACGCGCCGCCCTTTCATCTGGATATAGCCGTCGTGCAGCAGGGGCACGGACAGCGTGCTGCCGTCTTCGGCCTTGGCCGACAATTCCGGCCGGTGCAGGCGGGCTTTGGCTTTCTCGAAGTGCGCTTCCCCGTACAGTACGGTCGCCGATGTCGCGTCGCCGAACAGGATCGTGGTATCGAAATCCTCGGGATCCAACAGCGGGGACAGCACCTCGGCGGTGACCACCAACACGCGGCCCAGCGGCGTGCTCTGCAGGTAATCGTAGCCGGCTTGCAGGGCGTACAAGTACCCGGAGCAGGCGGCGTTGATATCGTAGGCCTGGGCCATCAGTTCGCTCTTGTCCTTGCACAGCGAGGCGAGCACTTGGCAGGCCATCGACGGCGTGACCGTGGTCGGACTGGTCGTGCTGCAGATGACCAAGTCGATGTCCTCCAGGATCAAGCCTTCCCGGTCCAGCACGTTCCAACAGGCTCGGGCAGCCATCGTCACCGCGTTCTCGCCGTTCTGGGCCCACATCCGGCTCTCGATCCCCGTCCGGCGGACGATGTCCTCCGGCGACATCGTCGGCACATGCTTGATTGCGCCGCGGTCGAGCAGTTCCGTGTTCGTGACGATCCGGCTGCCGGTCACGGTGGCCACCGTCGAGATCCCGACGTCGAACGGCCGCCGTTCCTTGAATTCCTGCGGCAGATGCAGCGTGCCGGTCGCGGTCTTGCGGGTCAGCACCGGTGTCCCGCACTGCTCTTGGGTGACCGGCTTGGGACGCAACGTCTGCCGGCCCGTGTGGATCCGCAGCATCGGCGCGCCCACGTCGACGACGTCGCCGGGGGCGACCAGGACCGCGTCGATCACGCCGGACACGGGCGACGTCAGCTCGAACACGCTCTTGGTCGCTTCCAGCGAAGCCAGTAGATCGCCCCGCTCGACCCGCGCGCCCGGCTGGACCATCAACTCGACCACCGTGACCGTGTCGTCGGAGGGCCCCGAGCCGATCGCCTCGACGATGTGCACGCCTTCTTCGGCTTTGGGAGGGGCGGTCCAACTGACTTCCAGGTTCAGCAGTTCCGCCGCCGTCGTCAACACGCGTTGGAACGACGGCATGACTTCCATCTGGTTGGCAAAGTTGCAGGGAATGTGCGTGTCATGCCGAGCCACCCGCCGCATGGCGACCGGGACGCGCGTCCGCTGGGCGACCGTGGCCAAGATTTCGCCGCCCAGGCCGCAAGTCTTGTTGTCTTCGTGGACGACGATCAGCCGGGCCGTTTTCTCCGCCGAGGCGACGACGGCCGCTTGGTCCCACGGGGACAAGCAGCGCAGGTCCAAGACCTCGGCCTCCAGCCCGGTCCCCTCGAGCGTCGCCGCGACTCGCGAGCATAGCGGCACCGTATTGCCCCAGCCGACCAGCGTCAGGTCGCGGCCCGCGCGGACTTTGCGCGCCGTGCCGATCGGGACGAACTGGCGATCGACGTCGGCCGAAGTCGTCAGGTCGGGGTTGTTCAGCATGCTCTTGGGATACAGGAAGACCGTCGGCCGCTCCGACTCGAACGCCGCGTTCAGCAATCCCGCCGCATCGCAGGCGGTGGACGGCATGAAGACGTCCAGGCCCGGCGTGTGGGCGATCAGCGACTCGAACGTCTGCGCGTGGTACGGTCCCAACCCGGGGCGGTAGCCGCCGCACGCGATCATCAGGATCACCGGCGCATTCCACTGGCCGGCCGACCGCCAATACAGCATGGCCAGCTCGGAGACCAATTGGTTGTAGCCCGGCAGCAGGAAGTCGGCGAACTGGATGAACGCCACCGGCCGCTGGCCGACCAGCGCCCGACCGACGGACGCGCCGATGATTGTCGCTTCGGTCAGCGCCGAATTGACCACTCGGCCGGGAAACTCAGTGCTGAGCCCCCGCGTGACGCCGAACACGTCGCCTTTGGGATCTTCGATGTCCTCGCCCAGCAGGAATACGCGAGGATCGTTGCGCAGGCGATCCCGGAGCACTTCCTTCATGGCATCCCGCATGATCAGCTGCAGCCCGTCATCGGTTCCGCGCCGCTCGCGGGACGGATGGGTCAGTTCGACCTTCAGCGGCCGCTTGGCGTCAAACACCGGCTCCGGGTCGGCGCCGAAAATCGACTCCTCGTCGGCCCGAGCCAACTCCGCCTCGATCTGCGTCCGGACGGCGGCCAATTCGGCTTCCGTCCAGCCCTGCTCGCCCAGCCAGTGCTCGAACAGCGGGATCGGGTCAGCGGTCTGGCGGCATCTCTGGATGTCGTCCGCGCTGCGGTAAATCGAATGGTCGTCCGCGTTCGTGTGGCTGCTGAGCCGTTCGACTTCCAGCACGATCAGGGCCGGCTCGCGCCGCTGCCGCATCTCGGCGACCACCTCGCCGAACGCCTGATAGGCCGCGACCGGCTGGCGGCCGTCGACAAACCGGATCGGCATGCCGAAGAACTGGTCATTGGCGCCGGCCGGCAGCGAAAAGAACGTCCGCCCTGCCGTGGGCGTCGAAATCGCGTAGTGGTTGTTCTGGACCACGAACAGGACGGGCAAGTGATTGCGAACCGCTTCGCCGCACGCTTCCAGGAACTCGCCTTCCTGAGTCGTCCCATCGCCGGCACCGCAATAGACGATGGGTGCGCCGGGTTGGTCGCGGATCGCGGCGGCGATCCCGGTGGCCTGCAAGGCGTTGTTGCCGACAGGGACAGTCATGCTCAGTACATGCAGATCCGGATCGCTCCAAAATCCGTACATCTGCCGGCCGCGCGAACTGGACGAGTCTTTGCAGTACAGGTTATCGAAAAACGCCCGAGGCGGGATGCCTCGAGCCAACAGCAAGGCTTTGTCGCGGTAATGACAGTGCAGCCAGTCGTCCTCGGTTAAATGCAGTGCCAGGGCCGCCATCGCCTCATGACCGCTGCCCGAGACGGTGAAAAAAGCCTCGCCGCGATTGGTGATCTCCTGTTCGAGCTGATCGATCCGCCTGGCGGTCACCATCGCTCGGTAAAGAACCAACTGCTGTTGTCGATCCATGTGCTCGATCTCACCGAAAGCGGTGCCATCCGCATTCAAGCCGGGAAGTTGGGGAACCGCTTCACCAGGGCGACCACCCGAAGGCGAGTCCGCCCAGTTCTGGGCTGGTTTATCCCATTTCCAGCAAGCGTTTCGTCGGCCGTTGTGGTATCGCAAGGGGGCGAACGGCAAGGACCCTCGCCCTGCGGCGAGCCTTCCATCCGTCATCGCTCGCCGTGCAAGTTCGCTATCTTACGGATTTCCTGCGAAAAAGAAAGACGATAACGGGAACCGCCGACCGGGCAAACACCGTTTGCCCACCCACAGCCTGCCCAATTCATCGCCGCAGGGTTAAGGTGTGCCGGGAATCGAGGTGATGACTGTACTGGGAGGGCAGAGATTGCCGATCACAACATCATGGACAAAGAAAACGGCTGCAAAAGAAGGTGAGAACGCTCGAATCGGCCTCATGAATTACCGATCAAAGTGGGTGTACTAGGGACTGTAGGCAAGATGAGCGGCCCTGTATACATTATTGGCTTCTGATGGATCAGACCGTTGTCAGCATCGTGACGACTGTGATGTCATGGATGAACGCAAAGTAGGAACTTTTCGGTCCTCTCCGCGTCCATAGGTGTCGGGCACAGGCGGTTGGCACGGGTGACGCTCCCGAGAACGGATTTCGTCGCGGAGCCCTGACTTGTCTTGAAGCTAGCGGTTTCAGTTCGTTCGTTGGCTCAATCAGGCCGCCCTCGGGGGCGGAGACGTCGGCATATTTTTCCAGCGGGATCCAAGCAATGATTCACACACGCCGCAATTCGCACAGTCGCCGCGAGCGACAGCAGGCCAAGAGTCGTCAAGTCCGGACGCAGCGCCGGTGGTTGCAGCCCGAACGGCTCGAAGAGCGGACGTTGATGTCCGCTAGTCCCGTCCACAACGATTTCTGGCCGGAAGACGTCAACAACGATTTGCGGGTCAGCGCGTTGGATGCGCTGCACGTCATTAATGCAATTAACGCGGGCGGCAGCCAGGGGCTCGCGGCCGGCGAGCAGACCGGCGGCGAGACGACGCCGAAGACTTCGTTGTTCACGGACGTGTCGGGGGACGGAATTCTGTCTCCGTTGGACGCTTTGCGCGTTGTCAACACGGTCAACGGCGGCGAAGGCGAAGATCCGCCCAACTACGTCGTGCAATACAATTTGCGGGCGACGGATTTGAACGGAGCCAACCTGACCAACAACACCATCAATGTTGGCGATACATTCCAGTTGTGGAGCTACGTCCGAGACGTCCGGACAACCGGCACCAAGACGGGCGTTTTTGCCGCCTACCTGGACGTCCTGATGACCAATATGGACTTGGCTCAGATCCGGTACGGGGAAACCCAGGAACTCCGGATGGATGCGACCCGTCCTGGCGAAGTGTCCGGGGGCTATGACGAAGATACAGACTTCGACGGGATCCCCGACACGTACGTCGGCGGCACGTTCCGGCTGTCCTACGGAGGCCAGACCACAGCGGACATTAGGTACTACGGCGATCGGAGCGTCGACGTCGTTTCGATCCGGCAGGCATTGGAAGCACTGTCCACCATAGGGGTGGGAAATGTCGCCGTGTCCTCTTTGGAGGGAACTGACTTTAACGGACGGTACTTCATTCGTTTCAAGCGCGGACTGGGAGAACGAGACATCGCAGCGATGACCGTGCAGGGCCAAGGCCTGCAGGGGAACTCGTTCACACCCGCCCCTCAAATCGTCGACAACTATATCTCCGTCACGCCGACGACCGAGGAAGGGCAAAAAGCGCTATTCAAGAGTTCGTTTGAGTATAAGGATCCCTACGTCAATGGTCCCAGTGCGCTTGACGAGCCACTCGAGGCCGGCCAGCCGGCGGGTAGTCGCAACCTGGGCGAGGTGGGTGCGTTCCTGAATCGGACCAGTCTCTCGCCGGCTACGACCGCCTATCCAGTGTTCACCGTCGAAATTCGGGGTGTGCAATCCGGCGCCGTTTCGTTCTCGGGAAATCTGGCCGAGAACAACGATACGCTGGTCTTCAAGATGCCGGATAGTAATGATACCAAGGTGCCCGACAGCGCCATCCAGTTCCTGCAGACCCAGTCCAGCCCGCTGACCATCACGATTGCCGCCCCAATTGTCGTCGGCAACGACACGGCGACGACGAATGAGGATACGGCGGTCAGCATCCCGGTGCTGACAAACGACACGGTGAACACCACAGCTGGCGGCGTGGCGCCTCTGTCGCTGGTCGCCGGCAGCATCGCCAACATCACTCCCGCCGGTTCGGCCACCGTGGGGACCTCGGGCAGCAATGTGAGCTTCACCCCTACCGCCAATTTCAGCGGGCAGGTCACGTTTACGTACCAGGTTCGAGATTCCAAGGCCGGGACACCGAACACGGCAACCGGCACGGTGACGGTGAACGTCTCGGCCGTGAACGACGCGCCGACGCTGACGGCAATCTCCAACATGACGCTGAACGAGGATCCGGGAGAGCAAACGGTTAATCTCGCGGGCATCTCGGCAGGCGGCGGAGAAACTCAACCCTTGCAGGTGACGGTGGCCAGTTCGAACACCACCCTGCTTCCCAATTTGACCGTCGATTACACTTCGCCGAATGCCACAGGCACCTTGAAATTCACGCCGGCTGCGAATCAGAGCGGCTCGGCGGTTGTCACTGTGACCGTGACGGACGGCGGCCTCGACGGCAATTTGGCCACCGCCGCGGACAATGGCACCGTGTCAAGGTCCTTTACGGTGACGGTCAACGCGCTGAATGATCCGCCGGTAAACACTGTCCCGGGGGCCCAGACGATCGCGAACAACGCGCCCTTCGTATTCTCGGCCGCCAACGGAAATGCCTTCTCCATCGCGGACGCCGACGGCAACGTGAGTGTCGTGACGGATTTGTCCGTCTCCCAAGGCACTTTGACCGTTGTTTCGGGCGGCGGCGCGACCATCACCACGCCGAGTGCGACGAGTGTCCGCATTGCTGGGACCGTCTCCCAAGTCAACAATGCGTTGAGCCAAGTCACCTATACGGCGCCCGTCTTGCCTGTCCCTGGATTCGTGGGGACGGTGACGCTGACCATCGACACGAATGATCAGGGCAATATCGGTGCGCCCGGTCCGATCACGGATCATGACGAAGTCACCCTGAACGTGGTTCCTCCCCGGAAACCGTTCGCGACCAACGACACCGCCACGGTCGCGGAGGACAGCGGAGCGACCACGGTCAATGTCTTGGCCAACGATATCGACGTGACCACGGCGGTCGGCCCGACAAATCTGACGATTACCAACGTCAGCGATCCCGCGGGCGGGGTCGTGACCATCGCGGCGGACGGCAAGACCGTCACCTATCAACCGGACCTCGATTTCTTCGGCAGCGACTCGTTCACATACACCATCGCCTCGACGCTTGCGGACCAAGGCGACGGCCCGCACACGGGCTCGGTGGTCGTGACCGTGAACGGGATCAACGACAGCCCCACGATCACCCAAACGCCGACGGGAGTGGCTACGGCCGAGGACACGTCGCTGGCTTGGTCTGGAGCGAACACGCTGGCGGTCGCCGACGTGGACGCGGACGCCGGTGGCGGCGTCAAGGTGACGCTCGGCGTCGCTCACGGCAAGCTGAACGCCCCCAACGGTGCTGTCACGATCACCGGCGCGAACTCCGGTTCGCTGACGATCACCGGCCTGGTCGCCGCCGTCAATACATCGTTGGCTGGCCTGACCTACACGCCCGACAAGGACTACGCGGGAGCGGACAGCCTGAATTTGACCGTCGACGATCTGGGGCACACGGGCGGAGGCAGTGCCAGCCACACGGCGAGCCGGGCGGTCCCCATCACGGTCACCCCGGTCAACGACGCTCCGACGATCAAGGCGCCGGTCCAGGCTGCGACGAAGCAGGATGTCAATCTGACGTTCGCGGCTGGTACGGCGAACGAGATCTCCGTGAGCGACGTGGACAGCCCGCAAGTCACGGTGACCCTGACCTTGGCCAACGGCGGCGGGGCTCCCGGGATCTTGATCGCCGGTACGCCGGCGGGCGTCACGGTCACGGGCAATAACTCGGCGGCAGTCACCCTCGTTGGCTCCGTAGCCGGTGTCAATGCCGCACTGGCCGCCCTGACCTATGATCCCGCGGCGGGATACGAAGGCAACCCCACGCTCGCCATTACGGCGACGGACGGGGAATTCACGCCCAACGCCACCGTGGGCATCATCGTCAGCGGCATCAACGATCCGCCGGTGAACGTGCTTCCGGCCCCGGTCGCGGTGGCCGAGGACAACGACCTGTTCTTCAACGGCAATCTGCGAGTGACCGATCCCGATGCGGGCGTGTCCACGGTCGAGGTGACGCTGTCCGCGACGCGTGGTGTGCTGACTCCAGTCGCCAATCCGAATGTCGTGGTGACGCCGGCGGGCGCGGGAGCGATCAAGCTGACCGGCTCCATCGCGAACATCAACGCGGCCTTGAACGGCCTCAAGTACCGGCCCGATGCCAACTACAACGGACCAGCCCAGTTGGTCATCTCGACCAATGACAAAGGCAACACCGGAGATCCGCCGGCGCCCGGCATGACGGAATTGGTCGATACGGATACGCTGGCCATCACGGTCACGCCCGTCAACGACGCGCCGGTGGCGGTTGACGACGGCAGCCCCGAGGACCGCACGCTGGTGCTGTGGAACACGACCAACAACGTGGTCGATGTGCTGGCCAACGACAACACGGGGCCGGACGTCGGCGAGACCTTGACGATCACCAACGTGAACACCGCCAACGCCCACGGCACGGTGACCGTCCAGAACGGCAAGCTGGTGTACACGCCAACCGCCGGCTACACGGGAAATGCAGAAATTGTGTACACCGTGAACGACCGCGCCGACGGCACGGGGCTGACCGATACCGCGACGGTTTACCTGACGGTGGTCGACTTTGTGCCCAGCGATGTCTCCGGCTACGTCTACTTCGACGCGGACGACGACGGCGCCAAAGATCCCGGTGAATGGAGATCGGAAGAGCGTCGTGTAGGGAAAGAGTGTAGGCTAT
>CAIYOB010000749.1 GCA_903927685.1 uncultured Planctomycetaceae bacterium | reverse complement strand
TTTGCTCTCCGGTGAGTTTCGTCGTGACGGGGGCCCCGAGCCATGCCGACTATGACCGCTAAGCGAGATTACTACGAGGTGCTCGGCGTCACGCGCAGCGCGACCGAGAAGGAGATCGCGGCCGCGTACCGAAAAATGGCAATCCGGTTTCATCCGGACAGCCATCCCGGGGACCCGGATGCGACCGAGAAGTTCAAGGAAGCGGCCGAAGCGTACGAGGTCTTGAGCGATGCGGACAAACGCACGCTGTACGACCAGTACGGCCACGCGGGCTTGGAAGCGGGTGGCCGGTCACCGCACTTCAACGATGTCGGCGACATCTTCGAAGCGTTCGGGGACCTGTTCGGCTTTGGCGACCTGTTCGGCGGGGGTGGGGGCGGAAGACGGCGGCAGCGGCAGCGCCGCGGGGCGGATGTCCGCTGCGATGTGACGCTGGACCTGGAAGAGGCGGCCAAGGGCGTCTCGAAGACCGTCGAGTTCACCCGCAGCAAACGCTGCGAAACCTGTCAGGGTACCGGCAGCAAGCCGGGGTCCAAGCCCGAGACCTGCCGCCGTTGTGGTGGGCGCGGCCAGGTGGTCCAGTCCGCCGGGATCCTCCGCGTGCAGACCACTTGTCCCATGTGCCATGGGGCCGGGGCGGTGATCGCCGATCCCTGCGGGGACTGCCGCGGGAACGGTTACGTTAAAGACCGGGTCAAACTGGATGTCGCCATCCCGGCGGGTGTTGACGACGGCATGCGGGTGCGGTTGACGGGAGAAGGGGAACCGAGCCCCGACGGCGGCCCGCGAGGCGACTGTTATTGCTTCGTCACGCTCCGGCCGCACCGGCTGTTTCAACGCGAGGGGGACCATCTCCTGTTGCGGCTGCCGATCACGTACAGTCAAGCGGCCTTGGGGGCCACGCTCGAAGTCCCCACGCTGACGGGGCGGGCCGAATTCCAGGTTCCCCCGGGCACGCAGTCGGCCGAACTGTTCCGGTTGCGGGGCCGCGGCATGCCCAATCCCCGTGGTGGTGGGTTAGGGGATCTCGTGGTTCAGGTTTATATCGAGGTTCCCAAGAAGCTCACGCCGCGGCAGGAAGAACTGCTGCGGGAACTGGCGGAGGTCGAGAACTCGCACGTCTCGCCCCAGCGGAAGAGTTTTCTGGAGAAACTGACAGGGTATTTCACGGGAGATAGCGAAACCTGAGTAAGAGGCAGGTTGGCGACATGAACACAACAAGCCGATCCGGCACCGCTGCAAACGAACCCGCGGATCCTGCACCGTCCGCCGAGGAACTGGCCGCCGAGGGACTGGACGTTGCGGGTCAGGCCCAGAGCCAAGCCATCGACGAGGCGCTTGCGGAAGCGGTGGGTGACGAGGCAGGCGCCCTGGGGGCGCAAGCCCAACTGCAAGCACTCGAGGCCGACTTGGCCGCCGCCGAAGCGCGGGTGTTGCGGGCGCATGCCGAGCTGGAAAACTACCGCAAACGGGCTAATCGACACCTGGAAGAAGAAAAGAAATACGCTCCGCTGCCTCTGATCCGGGATCTCCTGCCTGTCGTGGATAACCTGGAACGGGCCATTCATTCGTCTGGTCAAGAGGGGGGCTCCGCACAGTTGGTGGAAGGTGTTAAGATGGTGGCCCAACTGTTGACGATGACGCTCGAGCGGCATCATTGTCGGCGGATCGAGGCTCAGGGAGCGCCCTTCGACCCGCACGTGCACGAGGCCATTGCCCAGTTGCCCAGCGCCCAGGTGCCGCCGGGAACGGTGCTGGAAGTGGCCCAGACCGGATATCAGCTGCACGACCGCGTGGTGCGACCAGCGCAGGTCCTGGTCTCGGGACGTCCAGCGGCGGCTGGAGCGGACGAGCCGGCGGTAAAGAACGAATAGACCAGACCCTGCGATTTGCAAGTTGTGATTCACTCACCGATCAAGGAGCACGGCCATGCCGACTTACGATTATGAATGCGGCTCGTGCGAGCACGCGTTCGAGTTGTTCCAGTCCATTTCGGAGCCCGTGCAGAAAAAGTGTCCGCGCTGCGGCCGCAAGTCGTTGCGGCGGTTGTTCGGGACCGGGGCGGCGCTGATCTTCAAGGGTTCCGGGTTCTACCAGACCGACTATCGCAGCGAATCCTATCGCAAGGGCGCGGAAGCGGACAAGAAGTCGGCCGATGGCGGATCGAGCAAGGGTTCGGACGGCAAATCCTCGGAGACCAAGGCGGACAGCAAGTCCACGGAGGTCAAGGCCGGCAGCAAGTCGGAGGCCTCTACCGCCGGCGGCAAGTCCGGGCGGAAGAAGGCCGCGGCGAGCGTCTGAGATGGCTTTGGTGCTGTGTCCCACGTGCGGCCGGCCGTTCGATTCGGAGGCGTCGCCCGCGATGCCTTTTTGCAGCGAACGCTGTCGCCTGATCGATCTGGGACGCTGGCTGAACGAAGAGCACCACTTGCCCGTCGAGCCGGAGGACGAGGAGGAGGGCAGATGACGAGCGGTCGAGACGTGATTCGCGCTGTGGCTTGGCGGGATGTCTTCCCCTGGCTGGTCCTGTTCCGCACGTTTCGGCTGGCCAAGTCGATGTCGTTGTTGTTCTTGGCGTCCCTGGGCGCTGTCTTGGCGCCTGCTGGCTGGCGCGTCGGCGAGGATTTGTTTCTCGCGGACGCCGAAGTTCAAGCCGACGCGGAGTTGGCTCGCCTGGTCGAGAGCAATCGCCGTTGGCCGGGGCAGCGGGGGGCGTTGCCGGCGCCGAACGACGGACGCCTGCCCCGCTCCATCCACGAGATCATCTCGGCGTCGCCCAACACCTTGGAGCCGATCTACCTGCAGTTCGTCGAACCGGTGGCCCGCCTGTTCCAGACGCCTCTGAGTATTACCCGGGCGGCCTATTATGCCTGCGGCTCGTTGTGGATGTTGCTGGTGTGGGGGTTCTTTGGCGGCGCCGTCACGCGGATCGCCGTAGTCCGATTGGGGCGTGAGGAGCCGTGCGGATTGAGCGACGGGGTGGGGCACGCGGCGGCGCGCTTGGGTGCGTATGTGGGAGCCCCGCTGTTTCCGCTGGTCGGCGTCGCTTTGCTCGCCGTGCCGTTGGCCGGCCTGGGACTCCTGGCCCGCGGAGACGGCGGCCTGTTCGCCGCCGGCCTGTTGTGGATTCCGGGCTTGTTCGGCGGCCTGCTGATGGCGATCCTGTTGGTGGGGCTGCTGTTCGGCTGGCCGCTGATGTGGGGCACGATCAGTGCCGAGGAGCGGGGGGACGTGTTCGAGGCGTTCAGCCGCAGTTACTCGTATGTCTTCCAGCGGCCCCTGCACTATCTGTTCTACGGCCTCGTCGCAGTCGTCTATGGGGCTTTGGCTTGGCTGCTGGTGTATCACTTTGCCGAGGGAGTGATCCGGTCGACGGAGTGGGCAGCGGCCCTCGGCGCCGGTCCGGAGCGGTGGTCCGAGATCGTCCGCTGGCGCGAGAGCCCGTCGCTCGCAGCTGGCTCGCCGTTTTACGGCATTTCGCTGATGAATGTCGGAACCGGGTTGGTACGCACGATCGCGGCGGGCTTTGGGTACAGTCTGTTCTGGTGCTTGGCAGCGGCGATGTACCTGCTGTTGAGGCTGGACACGGACGATACCGAGTTCGACGAAGTGTTCGTCGCGGACCAGTCCCGGCGCACGCCGCCGGGCGTCGCCGTCACTAGCACCCCCGTCGTCCACAACGGCCCTGGCTGACCTGGCCAACTGGCCCTACCCGGGCCGATACTTGCCGCGGGGGGTGGTCATATGGGGTCGATGGTCGATACCCGTAGGCAGGCACTCGGGAGGTACGGCGAGAACATCGCCTGCCGCTATCTCTGTGCGCAAGGTATGCGTGTTCTCGCGAGAAACTGGCGGTGCGAGGTTGGTGAGATAGATATCGTCGCCCGCGACGGGGACGATTTGGTCATCTGCGAAGTCAAGACGCGAACCTCCGGGCGGTACGGCGCGCCGCAGGAGGCCGTCACGGCCACGAAGTTGCGGCGGCTTCAGCGCTTGGCGGCAGCTTGGCTCTCCGCCCAAAACCAGGATGCCCTGTGGCACCCCACTGCGGTGCGCATCGACGTCGTCGCCGTGACCCGCCCTCGGCGCGGACCGGCTCTAATCGACCACATCGTCGGAGTGATGTGACCGTGTCCGGTCGAACGCGCTCGGCCGTGATCGTCGGAGTGCGCGGTCACCTCGTGGATATCCAGGCCCACGTGGCCCCGGGGTTGCCGCACTGGTCCATCGTCGGACTGCCCGATGCCGCTGTCCTCGAGTCGCGAGATCGCGTGCGGGCCGCGGTGTCCAGCAGCGGTCTGTCGTGGCCTCAGGGACGGATCACGGTGGGGCTGGGTCCTGCATCGCTGCCCAAGCGGGGAACCGGGCTCGATCTGGCTATCGCAGTGGCGCTACTGGCCGCGGTTGCCGGACCGCGGGCGCAGGTCGCGGCCGAATGGGTGTGCATGGGGGAACTCGATCTCGATGGCCGAATCCGCACAGT
>CAIYOB010000748.1 GCA_903927685.1 uncultured Planctomycetaceae bacterium | reverse complement strand
GCAGACGAACAGGTCGCTGTCGCCGTCCGCGTCAAAGTCACAGGCGGTCACGCCCATACAGCGGCCCTCGCAAGCGGCAATGCCGGAGGGTCCGCTGATGTCCGCAAACGTGCCGTCCCCCACGTTCCGATACAACGTGCTCGGCACGGGAGCATAGGACAGGGGCGTCGGATAGAAGGCGTGGTTGCCCTTCATCGGCGTCTGGTAGGTAGACAGGTCGATTTCGATGTAGTTCCCGGCGAATAGATCCAATCGGCCGGTTCCGGTCAGATCCAGGAAGCAAGCTCCGGCGCCGACTTTCTTCTCCAGTTGGCCGCCCTTGGTGGCCCCCGGCACGGCGGCGCTGGCCGTCACGTCGGAGAATGTGCCGTCGCCGTTATTGCGGTACAGCAGATTGGGACCGAAGTTATTTAGGTAGATATCCTGGAAGCCGTCGTTGTCATAGTCGCCAATTGCGATTCCCAAGCCGAAGGCGATACAGCCGAGCCCGGCTTGCTCCGAGACGTCCTGGAATCGCCAGTCACCCAGGTTCTTGTACAGCGCATGGCGGGGCGGGACGTCGTAGACCGCGCCCGGCAGTTCGGCGCCGTTGGGCAGGTAGATGTCGATCAGGCCATCGCCGTCGTAGTCCCATGTGGCGATCCCGGCGGACATCGTTTCCGGCGTGAAGTGCCGGCCACTGCTGCCATCGCGATGCACGAACGCGATTCCGGATTGGTCGAGCATCTCCTGCAGGCGAATCTCCGATTCGGGCACGGCCGCCGGGGCTTCGCCGGGACTCTTCAACGGCTTCAGAGGGACCTTGAAAGGCTGGTCCTGCGGAACGGCCAATCCGGTCTGAGTCGAGGGCGCATCGCGGTCCAACGGCAACAGCAGGTAGCGCAGGACGAACAGGACCGCCAAGGCAGCTGCCCCGATGCCGATCAGTGTCAGAACTCTTCGCTTCACAGGCTCTCACCTCATGTTCCCGCCGCGTCCGCGCCGACCGCTGGACGCCGCACGCCATCGCGGCACTCACATCTGCCTTTGTCCGACGACGCGTTTGCGGAATCATGGTACGCGGCAGCGACGCATGTTTCAAGGATTGGGAATCCGGCCGAGACGTGCCCACGCTTGGTTGACGTCCGTTCGGCCGGTTCCTAGACTGCTCAGAACGTCCATTCGTCACCCAGGCCGCGACACCGTGCACCCGGCAGGCGATGGTCATGGGCGTCCGTTGCAGCTCGTCCGGCATTCTATGAACTCAGCTGTACCCCTGAAGTCTTCGCGGCGGGTCTCTACGTTCGCGAAGGACGTGATCTCGAGAGCGGCGCCGTTGTGGGCGGAGCTTTCGCTAGTTGTGTGCTGCGGCTGCGCGACATTGTTGGGATGCGGCCGGCCCGATCCTCCCCCGCCTGAGAACCCCTTCGCGGCTTCGGCCTCGCCGTCGACCGCCATTCGCCCCTCCGGCCGCTCAGACTTGCCCGCGGTAACGCCACCCCCACGCGACGTTCGTGCCCCGTTCTTTATCGACGTGCACCAGCAGGCTGGAGTCGAGCATGTGTACAATTCCGGCGAGTCAGGCCGTTGCCTGATGGTCGAGACGGTCGGCGCCGGCGCCGGCTGGCTGGACTATGACGCCGACGGGCATTGGGACTTGTACCTGAATCAGGGAGGCGACGCCACCCGGGATCCCGACGAGCGGCAGCCCAACGACGCCCTGTTTCGCAACCTGGGCGACGGTACATTCCAGAACGTCACCGACTGGACAGGCATCGTCGAACACGGCTACAGCCAGGGCGTGGCTGTGGGAGACTATGACAACGACGGCTTCGACGACGTGTACGTGACCAATCTGCTCCGCAACACGCTGTTTCACAATCTCGGCGACGGGACCTTTCAAGAGGTCACCGACCGCACGGGCGTCGACGAGAAACGTTGGAGTGTGACCGCTGCTTGGGGAGACCTGGATCTGGATGGCGATTTAGATTTGTATGTCGCCAATTATTGCATCTACGACACCAGGAACCCGCCCGATTGCCGCGACGAGGCGGGCCGGCCTGCAGTCTGCCACCCCCGCGACATTCCGCCTTGGCCGGACGAATGCTACTTTAATCAAGGCGACGGCACGTTCCTGCCCGAATCGCGACTCCGAGGTTTGGTCGCCGACCCGGGCCGAGGTCTGGGCGTCGCGATTGCCGACTTGGACAACAACGGCTGGCCGGATGTGTTCGTTACCAACGACACGACCGCCAACTTTCTGTTCATCAACGAGGGAGGCGGACGGTTCAAGGAGATGGCTGTCCTGCTCGGGTGCGCCGCGGACCGCGATGGTGTGACCCAGGCGAACATGGGTGTCACGGTCAGCGATTTTGATCGCAACGGCTTGCTGGATTTGTACGTGACGCATTTCGAGCGGGAATCCAACACGCTGTACCGCAACTACGGCGAACTGGGGTTTCAGGACGAGACGGGGATGCTGGGGCTGCATGGTCCGACTCTGGACAAGCTGTCCTTCGGCGTGCTGATGGCCGACTATAACCAGGACGGCTATGACGACGTCTTCATCACCAGCGGCCACATTGAGAATCAGGCCAGCAACCCGAACTACCGCATGCAGCCCCAGCTGTTCACCTACACGGGAAAACGCTGGCTGGAATGCACTCAGCAAGCCGGGGAGTTTTTTCGGGAAAAGCGAGTTGGGCGGGCGGTCGCGGGCTGTGATTACGACGAGGACGGCGATCTGGATCTGGCGGTCGGGCACGAGAACACTCCCACCGCCTTACTTCGCAACGATTCCCAGCGGGGCCACTGGCTGAAGTTCCTGTTCCGCGGGCGACGGAGCAATCGCCGCGGAATCAACACGCGGGTCACCGTTCAAGCCGGGACTTCGCGTATTCTGCAAGAGTTGTGCGGCGGAACCAGCTACGTAGCCACGCACCAGCCGGCGCTGCTCTTTGGCCTGGGCGAATGGGACAAGCCGTGCACGGTCACGGTTCGCTGGCCGTTGGGCGCCGTCCAGACGCTGGAACGCGTCGCTGTCGACCAGACGCTGGTCCTGGACGAGCCCGTGGAGGGCCGCTGAATTCCTGGTCATTCACGCTAATGAACAAGGAGAAAGCGTCGTTGACGCAGTTTAGTTTCCGTGCATGTCGTGCGAGCCCCACGCGTTCGGCTTCTTCTCGCCCACCGGGTGCGTCGTGCTGCCTGAGTTGTCGTCGTACCACGCATACCCCCTCACCGCCGAATCATCGTCCCCAAACGACCACTTCGTCTTGCTGCCCGCCCGGTAGGCGTACTCCCATTCCGCATCCGTCGGCAGCCGATACGTCCGACCTTCCTGCTCGATCAGCTTCCGGCCGAATTCGACCGCCTCGTTCCAGGACACGTTTTCCACGGGTCGCCGCGGGTCGCCCTTGAAGTGACTCGGGTTCGTCCCCACCACGCGCTCGTCCAGCCCGTACGTCACCCTCGGTTGCGCTCAGGTAGAACGGCCTTTTGATCTTCACGTTTTGCGGCGGCTTCTCGTTGTCAAAACCGTCACTCGAACCCAGTGTGAACTCACTATCCTCATTGAAAAACATGTCATTCGTGATACAATTCCCATGTGCGCTCGTTGACAGGCGGGTATTGCATCGTCGTGAATCTGTCAGTTTGGAAGTGTTTGGGACAATCCGATGAATATCTTGCAGCGGATGGAAGAACGGCGACGGGAATTGGGAATGAGCCGGTCGGCACTGGCCAAGCGGAGTCACGTCTCGCTTCCGACTATCAATAGAATCATGTCAAAAGAGCGAGACGGAGCGAGTTTGGCCAATGTAGCCGCCATCGCAGATGCTTTGGGGATGGAACTGACCGCCGAGTCCCGGGTCGAAAGCAGCGAACTCTGTCGGCAACTTGCACAGGACCTCGCCAGAAGGCTGGTTACATCCGTTCAGGGGACATGTGGACTGGAGGGGCAGGGGCTGGATCAACGGGACTTGGAAAGGCTTGTTTCGGAGACAACGGAAAGGCTACTCCGGTCGAAAAGAAAACTGTGGTGGGGGTAGATGTCGAATTGGAATTCCCTGCCCGGCGAAACGCCGATCGACGACATTTCGGGCCTGAAACCAACGGGAATAATGACCCGCAAGCAGCTTTCTCTTGCCGAGGCGGAGAACATCCTAAAGGCTACCGTGAAGTATCTACACGGAAAGCCCAGCCGACGCACGGCCCCCTTTGATCTTCGATGGTGTTTGCGACTGCATCGGGACATGTTTGGCGACGTTTGGACCTGGGCAGGCAAGCCGCGTCGTTGCGACCTCAATATCGGTGTCACGTGGCATCAGGTGGAGATCCAACTTCTGGACATGCTCGAGGACCTCACCTACCGCGAGGAACACTGGCCTGACGTTCTGGAACAAGCCGTCCACCTGCATCATCGAGCCGTGTACATTCATCCTTTCATGGGAGGCAACGGTCGTTGGTCTCGGGTGCTGGCAAATATCTGGCTGCGACTGCACAACCATCCGATCACGATGTGGCCAGAGCAGACCATTGGCGGAGTAAGCCCTGTCCGATCGGAGTATCTGGCCGCGATTAAGCTTGCCGATCACGGAGAAATGGGACCGCTGATTGAACTTCACGCGAGGTTCTCTGTCTCCGCCGCTCCTGAACCGCCTAGATCACGCGACGCACATGGCTGATGACCTGAACGCGGATGGATCGATTGAGCGTCCAGCAATACCGCGATCCGGCCTTGCTGGGGCTGTGCGCGGCGAATCTGCTCCGCCCGTCGGCGAGTTATGACTCGCCGACGGGCGTGGCCGCGCTGATCGAGATCCTGGTCGTCCAAAACCCGTCCCGCACGTTGTGTGGCAGATTCCGGCACGGGCTGCCTCGTGGGGCAGCAGGTGGGGCCGGCACATCAGCGGGAGAGTGGAGACGAAATGCCTGAGGGTACCCGTTCCCTGCGAGCTGGCACGCTGGCTGCTCGTCGAGCACAGCGGCCGGGACTACGGCTACGATCGGCAGGCGTGGCAGGATTGGTGCGAGATCCCTGCCCCCCCAAGTGAGTCGTCCAAGCTAAGGACTTGGGTCGAGTACCCGGAGACGAGGTACGAGTGGCGAGTCCCCGGTTCTTGCCACTGGGGGCTCGCTGCGCTCGCCCCCAGGCACCCGGACATCCATGACATCTCCGGCGCCGGACGCCTGGCCGCTGCCTTCGCGCCGAACTGTTGCAGCGGGCTCCCACCCTGCTCGGGATGTTCTTAGAATGGAGTCGCGCCGGGAAACCACGCAACTAGAAAAGCCTTGAGAGGATCGCCATGAACGCTCTTGCCCGCCTGCTGACCTCCCGCTGGGGCCCCATCCTCACCGGCGCCGTCATCGGCCTCCTCGCGCCGCTCCTGGTCCGCCTGGGAAATCCCGGCAACATGGGAGTCTGCGTAGCATGTTTTTGCCGCGACATCGCCGGAGCGCTGGGCTTGCACCGGGCGGCAGCAGTCCAATACATCCGGCCGGAAATCGTCGGTTTGGTTCTCGGTTCGCTCGCGGCCGCGCTCGTGTTTCGCGAGTTCAAGCCGCGGACGGGTTCCGCGCCGCTGGTCCGGTTCCTGTTAGGCGTGTTCGCAATGGTCGGGGCATTGGCCTTCCTGGGCTGTCCATGGCGGGCCTTTCTGCGGCTGGCCGGCGGAGACGGAAACGCTCTGGTTGGCATCGCCGGTCTGGCTGCCGGCATCGGGCTCGGCGTCCTCCTGTTGCGGCGCGGGTTCAGCCTGGGACGGAGTCGGCCGGCGACGCCGGCGCTGGGCTGGGTGATGCCGGTGCTGATGGGCGCGCTGCTGCTGGCGGCCGTTGACGCAACGCCGTTCGGCCGGGACGCCCAGGGGAATCCAACCGGACCGATCTTCCAGTCGGCCCAGGGGCCCGGCAGCCAGCATGCGGCTCTGGGGGCTTCCCTGGCGGTCGGCCTGCTGGTGGGCTTCCTGGCACAGCGGAGCCGGTTTTGCACCGTCGGAGCGTTGCGGAACCTGATGTGGGTCCGCGATTCGCAGTTGTTCCACGGGGTCGCGGTCCTGGTCGTCGTCGCGGGGGCCGCGAACCTGGCGCTCGGCCAGTTTCAGGCGGGCTTCCAGGGCCAGCCGCTCGCGCACACCAACTCGCTGTGGAACTTTGCCGGGATGGTACTTTCCGGGCTGGCCTTTACGCTGGCGGGCGGGTGTCCCGGCCGCCAATTGATCCTCTCCGGCGAAGGTGACGCGGACGCCGCCGTGTTCGTCCTGGGGATGGTCGTGGGAGCCGGGTTCGCGCACAATTTCGGCTGGGCCAGTTCGCCGACCGGCCCCGGCGTATATGGTCCGGCGGCCGTAATGATGGGACTGGTCGCCTGCGGGCTGATCGGGCTGGCCATGCGTGAACCTCCGGCGGCCTGAGGCGGAAAGCACGGTCGAACGTACCATGATCTACCTGGACCACGCCGCGACATCCTGGCCCAAACCGCCCGCGGTCATTCGGGCGATGGCCGACTTCTGCGAGCACGCGGGCGGCAATCCGGGCCGCTCGGGGCACCGCCTGTCGCTGGCCGCCGCCCGGATCGTCTATGACACGCGCGAGTCGCTGGCCGACTTGTTCGGCGCGCCCGATCCGTTGCGGATCATCTTCACGGCGAACGCCACCCACGCAATCAACCTCGCCCTGTGCGGCCTGTTGCGGCCTGGAGACCGGGTCGTCACGACGGGCCTCGAACACAATTCCGTGATGCGTCCACTGCGTGCTCTGGAGGCTCGGGGCGTCCAACTGTCGGTCATCCCCTGCGCCGCGGACGGTGCGCTCGACTTACTCCAAGCGGCTGCCGCGATTACCCCCGGCACGCGACTGGTCGTCGTCAATCACGCCAGCAACGTGGCGGGAACGATCCTGCCCGCCGCCTCGATCGCACGGCTGGCCCACTCGGCCGGCGCGTGGTTCCTGCTGGATGCCGCCCAGACCGCCGGGGTCCTGCCGCTCGATGTCCAGACCATGGACGTCGACCTGTTGGCGTTTACGGGCCATAAGGGCCTGCAAGGTCCGCCTGGGATCGGTGGTTTGGTGATCGGCGACGCGGTCGACACAAGGTTGATCGAACCGTTGACGCGCGGCGGGACCGGCAGCCGCTCGGAGCAGGATGTCCAGCCGGAGGACTGTCCCGACAAGTTCGAAAGCGGGACGCCCAACGGCGTGGGAATCGCGGGGTTGGGGGCCGGCGTGCGCTGGCTCCGGGACCACGGCGTCGAGGCGCTTCGCGCCCACGAGCGAGACTTGACGCAAGCCCTGGTCGATGGGCTCGCTGCCATCCCCGGCGTGACCGTCTACGGCCCGCAAAGCGTGTCGGAACGTACGGCCACCGTGTCGTTCACCGTCGCCGGCAGAACCGTGTCGGAGATCGGCCTGCGGCTGGACGACGAGTTCGACGTGCTGTGCCGGGTCGGCCTGCACTGCGCACCCGCCGCGCACCGCAGCCTGGGGACCTTTCCCGAGGGCACCGTGCGTTTTGCCGCAGGAGCCACGACGACCTTGGACGACATTCAGGCCGCTCTGGCGGCGGTTCGGCAGGTGGTGCAACCATGAGCCAATACGGCGTCGTCCTGTTCCACACCACCTCGTCGGCGATGCGCGCCGAGAAGACGCTTCTTCGGCAGGGACTGGTCATCAAGATGATCCCTACGCCACGGCAATTTTCCAGCGATTGCGGGCTCGCGCTGCGGTTCGACTGGAGCCAGCGGGAGGCGGCAAGCGAGTTCCTGAACGCGGCGAACGTCGAAATCGCGGGAATCCACCCGTGCGGATAGTGCGTTGTCAAAGCGGAATGCTGGGGTGCCTGGCGTCGAGCGCAGCGAACCCCCAGCGGCAAGAACGAGGGGCGCGCCACTCGTACCTCGTGGCTCGACCCCAGGCACCCAACCCCAGTTCTTAGCCTGGACAACGCACTCGAGGCGGTCGGAAGTGCAGTGTCCTACTTGACATGAATCGAAGTTCATGTCATACGAACCCCACCACGATCCCAAGCCGACCAGGACTCCGCAGCCCAACCACACGAGACACGGAACGAAGAGGAGATACGAAAATGTCGCAGGCACGCTTTATCCTGATCGGAGGTTTCCTGGGCGCCGGCAAGACGACGACGATCGCCCGGCTGGCCCGTGCGTACCGCGACTCTGGCAGGCAGGTCGGCATTGTCACCAATGACCAGGCAACCGACTTGGTTGACACGCACACGCTGCGTGCGACGGGACTCCCGGTCGGCGAGGTGGCAGGCTCGTGCTTCTGCTGCAACTTCAACGGCCTGGCCGAGGCCGTTGCGCAGCTGGAGTCGCAACAGCGGCCGGATGTGATTCTGGCCGAGCCGGTGGGCAGTTGCACCGACATCGTGGCGACGGTGGTGCAGCCACTGCGCCGGTTGTACAAGGAGCGGTTTTCCGTGGCGCCTTACGGTGTGATTCTCAAGCCCAGTCATGGCCGCAAGATCCTGGCGAACCAGCGGCAGGGCGGCTTCTCGCCCCAAGCCGCCTATATCTTCAAGAAGCAGCTGGAGGAAGCCGACTTTGTGATCCTCAACCGGATCGACGAGCTGCGGCCGGACGAGGTCGAGGAATTGGCGGGGCTGATCGCCGTCGAGTACCCCGGCGTGCCGGTCTTGCGAATGTCGGCTCGCACGGGAGCCGGGTTCGAGGCCCTGCTGGAGATCCTGGATCAGCAGGGCGATTTCGGCCGACGCATCCTGGAGTTGGACTACGACGTGTACGCGGAGGGCGAAGCCGAATTGGGCTGGCTGAACAGCAGTCTCCGCGTGACCGCGCCGACGGCGTTTTCCCTGGACGAGTTGTCGCTGGGCATCGTCCAGCGGCTGCAGCAGACGCTGGCGGCCAGCGCCGCCGAACCGGCGCACTTGAAGACCATCGGCATGGCGGACGGCCAGCACGGGATCGCGAATCTGGTCAGCAGCGACACGCCAGCGGTGCTTTCCCTGGCGTCGGGTTGTCGCACTCGGCAGGCTGACGTGATCGTCAATGCCCGGGTGGCCATCGATCCCGCCGTCTTGCAGACGCATGTCCACGCTGCGGTGCAGGCGGCCTGCCAGGACGTGCAGGCGACGCCGGAATTCCTGCGAACGCAGAGCTTCCGTCCCGGGCGTCCGAATCCGACGTACCGCTATTCGGACGCCGTCTAGGAGACGCCGCGATGTGACTGCCCGCTTGGATTGTCGGCGAGTCATTCGAAACGGCGACTTGCCTGAGCGCGGCTGGCAGGCAGGTAGCCGGCCGACTTTGCGGCTGTTAGAATTCGAGGTGTGGTCGTTCCCAACGGAATCGTGTCCTACCGGAGGTCGCGTCATGTCTACCGTTCTGAATGGTCGATCGCTGGGCATCCGATTCGCCCTGGCCCTAACCGTTCTGGGGCTGGGGATGCTGAGCCAGTCCTCGGCGGAAGCCGCCGAATCGCTTGTCCCGCGTCCGGATGCGACGCGCGGCCTGTGCGTGCTGCTGGGGGACATCTCCGGCCAGGCGGCTGTTCAGTTGGCACGCGACAGCGAACTGCTGGTTTACGTGCAACTCGCTCGGGCTGCCGATGCACAGGCCGTGCGCAAGACGGTCGCCGAGGCGGGACTGTACGGCACGCGGGTGTTCGTCGAGCAGGGCGATCCAGCGCATCTGTACCTGGCCGACAACTTGGCCGACGCAGTGATCGCCACGGGCGACCTGGCGGGCACCATCGAGGCGGAGGTGCTCCGCGTGCTGCGGCCCGAGGGCCAGGCCATTCTGGGCGACCGGCGACTGGTCAAGCCGCTCCCCGCAGGCGTGGACGACTGGAGCCATCCCTACCACGGCCCGGACAACAATCCACAATCGCGGGACCAGGTCGCGCGCGGTCCCTACTTGACGCAATTCCTAGCCGATCCGCGGTACGCGCCGCTGCCCCAGGTCGCGGTCGCAGCCGGCGGGCGTGTCTTCAAAGCGTTCGGCCACATCGCCTTCAAGACGCGCGAAGAGCCGTGGCTCGATACGCTGGCCGCATTCAACGGCTATAACGGGACGCTGCTGTGGCGGCGGGAAATCCCCGCCGCGTTGATGGTGCATCGCAACACGCTGATCGCCACGCCGACCATGGTGTACTTCGGGGACGACCAGTCGTGCAAAGTGATCGACGCCGCCACCGGCCAGACGCGGGACGAGATCGCCCCGCCGGCGGATGTGGCCGGCGGCACATTCTGGAAATGGATGGCACTCGAAGACGGTGTGCTGTACGCCCTGATCGGCGACCAGGAGCAACGGGATCCGGTCATCCGGATGCGATCCACCAACCACGGCTGGCCCTGGAACCCGCTGTCCCCCGGCTACAACCAGCCCGAGCACACCTGGGGCTTCGGCCGGACCTTGCTGGCCATCGACCCGCAGACGAAGGAAATCCTCTGGCGGTACCAGGAGGCGGAACCGATCGATAGCCGAGCTCTGTGCCTGAGCCACGGTCGAATCTTCGCGTACCGCATGGGCGGGTTCTTGACTTGCCTGGACACGAAAACGGGGCAAGCCGTGTGGCGCAAGACACCGCAGACGGACGTTGCACTCTTCGAGGCTTTGGGCAGTTATCTGAACCGCCAGGACTGGCGCACCAATTGGCGCACGACCGCTTACTTGAAATGCAGCGACAAGGCGCTGTACTTTGCCGGGCCGCAGGTCGCCAAACTGGTCGCGGTCGCGGCGGCCGACGGACGCGTCCTGTGGGAGCAACCGTACAGCAATTACCAGTTGGTGCTCCGCGACGACGGGGTGTATGCGCTCAGCGGCCAGGTGGGTGCCGAAGTCGGCATGGGCGGCCAGTATCGACCCGAGTTGTCGCGCATTCCGGAACCTAGCCGCAAGTTCGATCCGCTGACCGGTCAGATCCTGGCCGAACTCGATCTGGGCCGGCGCGCCTGTACTCGGCCCACGGGCTCGATCGACGCCGTGTTCTGCCGCGCCAGTGGCGGTTCGACGCGATTGGATGTGGCATCCAATGAATGGGGCCTGATTTCGCCGATGCGGGCCCAATGCCAAGACGGGGTGACAATCGCCAACGGCCTGCTGTACTGGTGGCCCTCGACCTGTGACTGCAATCTGACACTGTACGGAATCACTTGTCTGGGGCCGGCGGGCGATTATTCATTCAACCGGCCGGCGACGGATGCCGAGCGGCTGGAGACGCCTGCCGCGTCGACCGACGTGACCGCGCTGCCATGCGGTAACGCTGATTGGCCCGTGTTTCGCGCGGACAACAGCAGCTCGGGGACGACGGCGGCCGAGGTGCCCGCGACGGTTCAGCCGGCCTGGCGAACTGCCTTGCCGCCTGGCGTGACGCCCACGGCGCCCACGGCGGTTGGCGAGTTGGTGTTTGTGGCCGGTTCGGACGGTGTCGTGCGGGCATTGGAGGCGAGTTCTGGCCAGCCAAAATGGACGGCCTTCACCGGCGGCGCGATCCGCCTGCCGCCGACGATCGCCGACGGGCGAGTGCTGGCCGGTTCGGGCGACGGTTGGGTGTACGCCTGGGAAGCGGCCACGGGGCGTCTGCTGTGGCGGTTCCGCGCAGCGCCAGTCGAACGCCGGATTCCTGTGTACGGACAGCTGTCGTCGACGTGGCCCGCCGCCAGCGGCGTGCTGGTCGAAAACGGCGTGGCCTACGTGGCCGCCGGCATTGTGAATTACGACGGCACGCACGTCTACGCTCTGGATGCGGCCACCGGCCGAATCCGATGGCAGAACAACGCGACGGGCCACATGGACCAGGTCGGCCGGACGGGCGTCAGTGTGCAAGGCCAGATGCTGGCCTTCGACGGCCGGCTGTGGTTGGCGGGCGGCAACGTTGTATCGCCTGCCGCGTTCGATCTGCAAAACGGCCGCTGCCTGAACGATCCGGCCCAGCACCTGCGGCGCACGGTCAACAACAACGTCCCGGCCTCGGAGAGCCCGCGGGGGTGCGAGTTGCACCGGATCGGCAACCAGGTGTTCGTCAGCGGCAAGCCGTACTATTCGCATCCGCAGTATCCCGTGTACGATTGGTCGGTGACGAACAAGACGGTGGTCAGCCGCGTCGGTGACCGCGACTTGGCCTGGTTCAACAATGCCAAGCTGGCCTGCTATGCCCGCAACGAAGCGAGTTCCCCGGAAGTGTTTGCGCGAGCGTGGGGCAAGCCGGAGGTCGACGGCTTGACGCCGTTGTGGACGCACGCGACGCCCGACGGTCGGGCGCTGGCGATCGGCAAGAACGCCGCGGTTGTGGCCACCGACACGCAGGTGCTCGCGATCAACCTGAGCGATGGCCAGCCGCTGTGGACTCAACCACTGGCGGCCCCCCCGGTGCCCTGGGGCTTGGCCCTGACCCGCGACGGCAGCGCGGTGGTGACTTTGGAAAACGGCGAGGCAGTGTGCCTGAAATAGACGATGGGGCTAAACCTACATGTTCAGCAGGTTCCTGACGCGGCAGGTACCGGCACCTCGCCTTTCGGCAATTGGACGTTAGAATCGGTGAGTAGAACGGGACTTGATTTGCCTTCAAATGGACGGACACTTGCCATGAGCATCGCACTTTCCGCCAGCGAAAAGAGAGTGGTAGGCTTGATGCGTCAACTGCCTCCCACGGCTGTCCAGGAGATGCAGGACTTTGCCGTGTTTCTCGTCGCCCGCCATTGCGGATGGAGTTACGCGGATGTCGCGTCGGTCGAGCGAGCCGTGGCGTTAATGGCGTCCGACCCATTTGTGTTGCGAGAGATCCACGCCATCAACGATGAGTTCGCTTGCGCCGAAACCGATGGACTGGAGGCGTATCAATGAGTGTCCGACGCGGCGAGATCTACTTCGTCGACCTGAGTCCGGCTAGTGGCCGCGAACAGGCGGGGAGAAGGCCCGTACTGGTCGTGTCCAATGACACCTTGAACTCGCGACCGCTTGTGGTAGCGGTCGTCGCCGGTACAAGCGGGTATCGGGTTCCGGCCGATTACCCTGGCAACGTACGCGTCGCTGCCGGTGAAGCGAACTTGCCGCAAGAGACGGTGTTCATGACTTTCCAAATTCGGGCCTTGGACCCCCAGCGTTTTCTCGGCCAACCAGTCGGACAGCTTAGCGGATCAGCGAATGGTCGAGGTGGATCAAGCCCTGGCCTGGAGCCTGGCACTTTCCCGCTAGAATCACAACCTTTCACGATCCCTCCGAGGAGATTCCCATGCGACACTGCATCATTTCGTTCACAATCGGGCTCCTGTTCGCCGCCTGGGCGCTGCCAGACGCGTTGCCGCCAGTCGCTGCCGCCGACGCCCAGAAGCAGATCGTCTTTGTCCACGGCAAAGCGAGTCACGGGTACGGCGGGCATGCCTACGGGCCCGCGTTCCGGATGTTGGCCCGGATGCTGAACGAAGGCGTGCCCGCCGTTCACGCCGTCGTGATCCAAGACGACCAGGACTTGGCTCCCCTGGACACCGCCGACGCGATCGTGCTGGGCAGTGACGGGGGCGGCCTGGTCAAGCGATTCGCCGATCGCTTGGCGCCCCTGATGGACAGGGGCGTAGGTCTGGCCTGCATCCACTACACCGTCGATCCGAGCGATCCTCGGGCGGTCAAGAACCTGATCGCGTGGATCGGCGGTTCCTACGAACAGCACTGGTCGGTGAACCCGTTCTGGGAGGCTGAATTCAAGAGTTTTCCGGACCATCCCGCCGCCCGCGGCTTGAAGCCGTTCAAGGTCCAGGACGAATGGTACTATCACATGCGGTTTGTCGATGAGATGAAGGGCGTCACTCCCATTTTGTCCGCCGTGCCGCCGGAGCGGACTCGCCAAGGCCCGGATGGCCCGCACAGCGGTAATCCGGCCGTGCGGGCTCGGACGGGAATGGCGGAAGTCGTCGGCTGGGTGTACGAACGCCCCGGCGGCGGCCGCGGGTTCGGATTCACGGGCATGCACACCCACTGGAACTGGGCTCAGGACAGCTTCCGCAAGTCCGTCCTGAACGCTATCGTCTGGATCGCCGGCGCCGAAGTCCCGGCCGGCGGCGTTCCCTCCCCGACTCCCACGCTGGAAAAACTCGAAGCCGACCTCGGCCAGCCTCGCCCCGACGGCTTCAACGCGGACGCGGTCCGGCAGGAAATCACCAAGCTGAACCCGTGACGGTTACCAACCAGGAGAATCTCGAGATGCGTCTGTGTTCCTTTGTACTGTTCAACATCGTCTGCCTGCTGGTCTCGCCTGCCGTCGGAGACGACTGGCCGCAATGGCTGGGACCGAGCCGCGACGGCGTGTGGCGCGAGCCGGGCGTCGTGGATCGATTTCCGGCGGCAGGACTGCGCGTCCAGTGGCGCGCGCCGATCGAGTTGGGTTACGCCGGCCCGGCCGTGGCGGACGGCAAGGTGTACGTGATGGACTACGTCCGCCGCTCGGGCGAGATCACCAACAACCCCGGCGGACCGGACCGACTGGAGGGCACCGAACGGGTCCTGTGCCTGGACGCCGCCACGGGCAAGTTGCTGTGGAAGCACGAATACGACCGGCCCTACAATATCTCGTTCGGCGGCGGTCCGCGCTGTACGCCGACCGTGGATGGCAAGCTGGTCTACGCGCTGGGGGCCGAAGGCAATCTGTCTTGCCTGGACGCCCAGAGCGGAAAGCCGGTCTGGACCAAGGACTTTGTCAAGGACTACGATGCCAAGACGCCGTTCTGGGGCGTCGCCGCGCACCCGTTGGTTCTCGGCGACCTGTTGTTCTGCGTTGTCGGCGGTCCCGGCAGCGTGGCCGTGGCCTTCGACAAACGGACCGGACGCGAGGTCTGGCGAGCGTTATCCGCCGAGCAGCAGGGCTACTGTCCGCCGACAATGATTGAATACGGCGGACAGAAGCAGTTGCTGATCTGGCACGGCGAAGCCATCAACGGCCTGGATCCCCTGACCGGCGAACGGTTCTGGTCGGTGCCGCTGAAGCCCAGCTATGGCATGGCGATCACGACGCCTCGGCAACTGGGGCCCTACGTGCTGGCCAGCGGTTATGGCGACGTGGGCGTGCTGTTGAAGTTGGACGATAAGAAACCGGCGGTCCAAGAGGTCTGGCGAGGGAAAGCCAGCAATGCCGTGTATTGCGCCAACAGCACGCCGTTCCTGGAAGACGGCACGATCTACGGTTGTGACGTCGGGAGCGGGGCCTTGATGGGAGTGCGTCTGAGCGATGGCGAGCGGTTGTGGCAAACGCTTCAACCCACCACGGGCGGCACGCGCGGCGAACGCTACGGCACCGCGTTCCTGGTCAAGCACGAAGAGCATTTCTTCTTGTTCAGCGAGACAGGCGACTTGATCCTGGCCCGCTTGTCACCGCAGGGGTATACGGAGATCGGTCGTTCACGCGTCCTCGAACCAACCAGTCTCACGTTCGGCCGCAAGGTCGTCTGGAGCCATCCGGCGTTTGCTGACCGATCGGTATTCGCTCGGAACGACAAAGAACTGGTTCGAGTGAGCTTGGCCGCCAACTGATTGGGAGCCGTTTCCGATCGCCGAGGTCCAGCTCCCGTTCACCGGTTGTCAAAACGGGTGTACAACCCGACTATCGGCCCCCGCGACCATCGCACCAAGAAACAAAAAACCCTTGCCGTGCAAGGGTTTGTGTGAGGGGTGGCTGAAGGGATTCGAACCCTCGACCCTCAGAGCCACAATCTGATGCTCTATCCAGCTGAGCTACAGCCACCATAAACGTTGACGGCGGTCAAGGCTGCCGTCTTGTTATGGGTGCTAGTTTAGCGGCGTGAGCCGTCGCGGTCAATGACCGACCCGAACGTGCAAGCCTTTGCCGTCACTTGACACAAGGCCTGAGTCTGCTAGGGTGGACACAACTGGAAACGGCTCTAGTCGAACCATCACAAACCTTGTGGCTTGGGGAACTTATGGCGAACATCGTGCTGCGGGCGATGGGGGATGAGGATTGGGGCGAAGTGGCGGCACTGATCTACGACTCGACGAACGGCTGGTACGTCGCCCGAGGCCGGCCGCCGATCTTTACTGGAGCCAAGGACGGTCCCACGCTGTTCTGCGCGGTGTATGAACAGTTGGATCCAGGCTGCTGCGTGGTGGCTGAAGACCGGGAGACCGGGCGTCTGGCGGGCTCGTGTTTCTACCACCCGCGTTCGACCCATGTGTCGCTGGGAATCATGAACGTCCACCCCGAGTACTTCGGCAAAGGAATTGCCAGCCGCCTGTTGCGATTCGTCACGGATGTGGCGGACGGCCAAGGGAAACTGATGCGTCTGGTCTCCAGCGCGCTGAACCTGGATTCGTACTCGCTGTACAATCGCGCCGGATTTGTTCCCCGCGCAATCTACCACGACATGATCATGCAGGTCCCCCAGGGAGGACTCGACCAACGTGTGGCCGGGTCCGAACGGATACGTCAGGCGACCCAGCACGATCTGGCGGCGATGGTCGAGCTGGAGTGGAACATCAGCCATATCCGCCGGGAGAACGATCTGCGTTACTTCGTGGAGAATCCGGACGGCATCTGGCATGTGTCGGTCCTGGAGGGAACGCACGGCGGACTGGACGGGTTTCTCGTCTCTGTGGCCCATCCCGCCAGCAATATGCTGGGCCCCGGCGTGATGCGCACGGAAGAGGATGCGGCGGCTTTGATACTCGCCGAACTGAATCAGAATCGCGGCCGCCAGCCGGTGTGGTTGGTCCCGGCGGCCTGCCCGAAACTGGTGCATACCATGTACGCGTGGGGCGCGATCAACTGCGAATTGCACTTCGCCCAATCACGCGGCGACTGGACGCCCCCGCAAGGTATCGTCATGCCAACGTTCATGCCGGAGACCGGCTGAGCGGCTTTGCGAACCAAGTCGTCAGGTCTGAGGAGTCCGTCATGAAGGCATTTTTCTTTTTTGCGATGTTGCTGGTCCTGCCGGCGACGATCCTGGCCGCGTTGGTGTACTCCTTCTTCAAGTACTTGTACACGCTGTACGACGAACGGCGCGAGTTGAAGGAACTGGACGCCATTCAAGCCGAAAGCGCTGCGCGGCGGGAGCGGAACCGCGAACGGAACGCCCAGCGGCTGAGCAACGGCTGTCAGCACGCGTTTGACGAAGGAATCGGCTTTCCGCCGGGCGTCTGTCCCAAGTGCGGACTGGCCAAGGAAAAACCGCAGGGTGAGTGCGATCATGTGTGGCAGCGAGTCGATGCGGCCGCCAGCGCTTGTGCCCGATGCGGCAAACAGTATCGGCCGGAACTGTAAACTCCGCACCGGTATTCGAAGTAGGACGGATTGGCGATCCATCCTACAGGGCTACATCTGCAGGGCTTGGTGGAACGTCGAGATCAATACGCCGGACTACGCCGTTCGGTGCGAAAGTCCGCCGTGGCGCCGATCGCCATCAGGCCCAATGTTGCGGCTCCGGACAGCCATGTGCTGTGGCCGGTTTGAATGCCGATCATCGTCGCCAAGCCGACGGCTAGCAGCAAAATGAAGAACCACTTCTGCGAGCTGGCTGCGGCCAGCGAACGCTCCTTCAGCCGCGTGTGGATCACGCTGGCCGCGCCGGCGAGTTGGATCGCGAAAATCGCCACGACGGCAAGTATCTCGGCAAGCGGCGGCATGACTTGTAGCTCCCAGACTCCATTCCTGACGACATGATCAGCAGCGGGCGAACTAT
>CAIYOB010000747.1 GCA_903927685.1 uncultured Planctomycetaceae bacterium | reverse complement strand
GGTGTCGGACCCGGACTGGAAGCCGTTGAAAATGGCGGCTTCCCAACGGAGTGGCGTCGACCAGGCATCCAACTCGCCGAACAGGCCGACGCCGATACTGCGATTGAGATCGAAGAACAGGTTCGACGTCGAGCGTTCGGCAAATTCCAGGCGACGGCCCGACTCTTCCCGCGACCGGCTGAACGGCACTTTCCACTTGCCCGCCTTGACTCCCAGTTTGTTGGCCTCGTAGTCCAGGAATTCGCAGCCCAGATCATAGCTCACGAAGTAGTCCAAGAAGACCGCTTGCGACCCCTGGTCGCTGTTCCCATCGAATTGAAAGAAGTACCTCAGGTTGGGCGAATAGGCATGGCCGCCAAGTGCGAGTCGCAACCGCTCGATCGAAAACAGGTTCAGGTCCTGGCTGGGGTCGGCCCCGTCAAACCACGTGTGCCGCAGCTGCAGCCAGCTGTTGACTCGCAGGAGGAACGGAAAGCCGCCCGCGGAATCGCTTCCCAGGCCTTGATCGGCAATGACGAAACCGCTGTCGTACCCGACGGTCGATTCCGGCACCAAGGGAGGCTCGAGCGTCGCTTGGGCGTCGTAGGAAACCAGGTCGACCGGCGGCAGGCGCGCGGGCACCGCGGGTTGTTCGAGAACGTTCAGGCTGCCGTCTCCGGCGACGCCGCACGGTCCGGCATCGGCGGCCGCTGCAGGCACTGGCAGCAACGCGACGATGATGGCGAGCGCGGCCAACAGCGTCGCTTGGGCGACGCCGTCGTTCCAGGTCGTGCTGGGGCGAGGTTTCAGCTCGTTCATCGCGCGCGTTTCAGGCCGGCGGCGTGGGTAGATTGGGACTCGTGGTCGCGAATCCGCCTATTTGCACTCGTCTTCCTCGCACCCGCCGCGGCCGAACCGCCAGGTGATTCCTGTGCCGATCCAATACGAGGCGACCGTCGCTGTCGTGATTCCGAAGGTCTGCGATTGCTCGAACATCCCGCCGGCGAACAGGTCCCAGTCGATGCCGGGCAGGACGTCGCGGACGCTCACGCCGCCCGTGATGCGGTCTTGCGGGATCGCGGCGAACAGGGCTTCGATGTACTGCACCTGGGCGGCCCCCGCCGGGAACCCACTGAGCCGATCGCCCACCGAGTCCCGCATTGGATTCTCGTTCCAGGCGTACCCGAGGCGCAAGCGCACCCGATCCGTGAGGGCATACTGAGCGCCCAGTTGTACCGCCCATTGGTCATTGAACAGGTCGCCGAACATGGCGGTCTCGGAGTACTGCTGGAAGACCGCGTCCATCGCCAGCAGCAGGCGGCCATCCAAGAGACTTTGGTTGGCGATGCCCAACCCCACGGACTGCGGCCGATCGGCCGCGATGTCGAAGTACGCTCCGGGGATAGGAAAGCCGACTAGGTTTTCGAAGGTATAGGACGCTTTCGATTTCCAATACAGGCCCAGGCTGGTGTCGGGCGTCAGTTGGTAGCCGAGTCCGAGGCTGCCCCGCAGAGCATAGTCGATGGACGAGCTCGTATTGCCGACGAACGGACCACCCATGGTGGCGTTCGAGAGGATCAGCGAAGCCCCGCACGACAAGCGTTCCGTCAGCTGAACGCCGGCGCCGGCGATGATGTCCAACGCGACCAGGCTGGCGTAGGTCCCTCGGGACGCCGGGACCTCGCGGAAGTCCACGCCAGCGCCCGAGCCCGCCATCAGGCCGATTCCCATCGTCAGGGGCAGTCCCCACGCAGTAAAGTCCTGCGTCACGCCGATATTCGGCGCGGCAATACCTTGGGCGTCGGACTTGGCCTCGAATGGGCTGACGAAGATCAAGCCGGGATCGGCGACCGCCAGGTTGTACGTCGGCTCAATCCAAGCGCCGCCAAGTCCGAATTGGGTGCCGCTGTATTGCGTCAACGTCGCCGGGTTGCCGTTGATCGCGGACTGCAGATCCTGGGGAGCGGCCGTGCTCGCCCCGGCCATGCCGCC
>CAIYOB010000746.1 GCA_903927685.1 uncultured Planctomycetaceae bacterium | reverse complement strand
TGCAGCGAATAGACCGTGGCCAGGGGGGCTTCGTCCGGTGGCGGGGCGGCGTTCAAGCGGTCGACCACGGCCTTGATATCCGTGTGGTCGTTGGCCGAGGCCCAGGCGACGAACTGGCCGATTTCGGTACCGGGCAAGAAGCGGGCCTTGGGGAACGCTTGCGTCAGCAGGCTGATCGCATAGCTGGTCGCCGTGGGCGAAGCCTGCCGCTCCAGTGTGTACACGGCCACCGACGGCTCGATGGCCGGATCGCCTTCGACGTCGATGATTGCCAGGATCGACTTGATGGCCTCGTGATCCGCCGCGCGGGCGCTGGCCGTCAGGCGTTGGAGATTGGCCGTGTCGACGGTGATGACGGCCTTGGGCACGGCCGCGCGGAGGACTTCGGCGGCGCTGGTATTCGTGATCGATTTCAGCGTGTACAGGGCGACCTGCGGCTTCTGGTCCGCGGGCGGGCCGGTGTTGATCTGGTCGACCAGGGCCTTGATGCCCGCGTGGTCCTTGGCGTTGGCGAAAGCGACGAACTGGCCGGCTTCCGCGCCGCCCGAGAAGGTGACGTTCGGAAAGGCGTTACGGAGCAGGATCAGGGTATAGATCAGCGAGGTCGTGGACGGCTGGCCTTCCAGCTGGTACACGACCGCGGTGGCCGCGGCGGCCGCGTCGCCTTCGACGTCGATCTTGGCCAGGATTTCTGTGATCGTCGCCTGGTCGGCCGGGCTGGCATAGGCGGTCAGGCGGCGGGTGTCCTGGGTGTCCGGCGTCAGCTTGGCCATCGGCACCGCCGTGGTCAGCACGTTCAAGGCGGTGGTGGCCAGGATGTTCTTCATGGAGTAGACCGTCGCCACGGGGGCTTCCTCCGGCGGCGGGGCGGCGTTCAAGCGGTCGACCACGGCCTGGATTTTTTCCTGGTCCTTGGCGCTCGCCCAGGCGACGAACTGGCCGACCTCGGTGCCCTGCAGGAAGCGGGCCTTGGGGAACGCTTGGGTCAGCAGGCTGATCGCATAACTGGTCGCCGTGGGCGAGGTCTGCCGCTCCAACTTGTACACGGCCACCGACGGCTCGATGGCCGGATCGCCCTCGACGTCGATGATCGCCAGGATCGATTTGATGGCCTCGTGATCCGCCGGGCGGGCGCTGGCCGTCAGCCGCTGGGCGTTGCCCGTGTCGACGGTAATGACGGCCTTGGGCACGGCCGCGCGAAGGGCTTCGGCGGCGCTGGTGTTCGTGATCGATTTCAGCGTGTACAGGGCGATCTGCGGCTTCTGGTCCGCGGGCGGGCCGGTGTTGATCTGGTCGACCAGGGCCTTGATCCCCGCGTGTTCCTTGGCGTTGGCAAAGGCGACGAACTGGCCCGGTTCCGCGCCGCCGGAGAAAGTGACTTGCGGAAAGGCGTTGCGGAGCAGGATCAGGGTATAGATGGAAGGCGTGCCGTCCAGTTGGTACACGGCGACCGTGGCTCCGGCCGCCTCGCCTTCGACGTCGATCTTGGCCAGGATTTCTTTGATCGTCGCCTGGTCGGCCGGGCTGGCATAGGCGGTCAGGCGGCGGGTGTCCTGGGTGTCAGGCGTCAGCTTGGCCATCGGCACCGCGGCGGTCAGCACGCTCAAGGCAGCGGCGGCCAGGATGTTTTTCGTCGAGTAGACCGTCGCCACCGGAGCTTCCTCCGGCGGCGGGCCGGCGTTCAGGCGGTCGACCAGCGTCTTGATATCCGTGTGGTCTTTGGCCGAAGCCCAGGCCACGAACTGGCCGACTTCGGTGCCCAGCAGGAAGCGGGCGCGGGGGAACGCCTGGGTCAGCAAGCTGATCGCATAGCTGGTCGCCGTGGGCGAGGCTTGACGTTCCAACTGGTAGACGACGACCTGCGGGCGTCCGCCGCCCTCGCCCTCGACGTCGATCTTGGCCAAGGCGGCGGCGATTTTCTCCTGGTCGGCCGGGCGGGCCAGGACCGTCAGTCGCTGGGGATCGGCGGGATCCGCTGTGATCGTCGCTTTCGGCACCGCGGCCTGCAGCACGGTCGTTGCGCTGGCGGCGGTGATCGACTGGAGCGTGTACAGGGCGACTTGGGGAGTGTCCTCAGGCGCCGGGGCGGCGTTCAATTGGTCGACCATCGCCTTGATCCCGGCGTGGTCTTTTTCCGTGGCCCAGGCGACGAACTGGTTGGCTTCCGTTCCCGTCGAGAACGTGGCTTTGGGGAACGCGGTGCGGAACACGGCCAGCGTGTAGTACAGCGAAGTGGCTGCGGTAGTTCCTTCGAGCTTGTAGATCCCGACCGTCGCGCCCCCGGTCGGATCGCCGGCGACGTCGATCTTTTCCAGGATTTTCTTGATTGCGGCCTGATCGACGGGGCTGGCAAACGCCGTCAAGCGGCGCGTGTCTTCCGCGTCCGGCGTCAGCTTGGCTTTCGGGACCGCCGAGGTCAGCAAGGTGATCGCGCTGGCGGCCGTAATGTGCTGCAGCGAGTACACCGTGGGTTCGGGGGCTTCCTCCGGCGGCGGGCCGGCGTTCAGGCGGTCGACCACGTCCTTGATGTCCGTGTGGTCTTTGGCCGAAGCCCAGGCCACAACCTGGCCGATCTCGGTGCCCAGCAGGAAGCGGGCGCGGGGAAATGCTTGGGTCAGCAAGCTGATCGCGTAGCTGGTCGCCGTGGGCGACGTCTGCCGCTCCAACTGGTAGACAACGACCTGCGGGCGTCCGCCGCCCTCGCCCTCGACGTCGATCTTGGCCAGTGCAGCGGCGATCTTCTCCTGGTCGGCCGGGCGGGCCAGGACCGTCAGTCGCTGGGGATCGGCGGGATCCGTGGTGATCGTGGCTTTGGGCACCGCCGCCTGCAGCACGGTCGTTGCGCTGGCGGCGGTGATCGACTGGAGCGTGTACAGGGCGACTTGGGGCGTATCCTCGGGCGCCGGGGCGGCGTTCAACTG
>CAIYOB010000745.1 GCA_903927685.1 uncultured Planctomycetaceae bacterium | reverse complement strand
TGCCACAACGGGGACGGCGAACATGCGGCCCCCGCCGCGTCGACGAATGACACAACACGAGCCCCGGGGTCGCGCAACGTACCCCGCGTTCACCCGGTCAACCGGCACCGCAATCCCATGAATCTCCGCATACTGACTTTGCGATACGACGCTGCCCTGGGGGGCTTCCCGGAGGAACCGGTGCGTCAGGCGTTGGCGGGCGGCAGTCTATTGGAAATGCGGGAGCATTTTTTCACGCAGGGCGGCGTGCCCCACTTGGCGCTATTGTTGCTCCTGGACACCCCCCGCAGCGGCTCCACGGCCGGTCCGAACTACGCCCGCAACCGGGAGGACCCCGGCGACAATCTCTCGGAACATCTCCAACCCCTGTATCAAGCGCTGCGGCAGTGGCGCAATGATCGAGCCAAACAAGTCGGCGTGCCCAGCTATGTCATCCTGCGCAACGTCCAGTTGGCGGAGATCTGCCGCACGCTGCCACGCTCGCTGGCCGCGCTGAAGCAGATCGAAGGCGTCGGCGAAGCGACCACGGCCAAGTACGGGCCAGAGATCCTGGCCCAGATCCCCCCGGACCTGCAGCCGGCTCCGGCCGCCGCGGCGGCCGGCGGGTCACCGCCAGCCCCGCCCGAACCACCGCCCGGACCGCCCTCCGGCAAGGAGCCACGAAAATGAAATCCGTGGGCGGATTATTCGACAACATCACCAGCCTCGCGGCGCTGGAGCGCGCCCTCGATACGGCGGCCAAGTGGAAACGCCACCGACCGAACGTCCGGCGATTCCTCGCCGACGCGCCCGGCCAGTTGGCTTGCTTGCGAGCGGAACTCCGCGACGAAACCTATCGCCCGTTGCCGTACCGCCAATTCCGAGTCTGTGACCCCAAGCCGCGATTGATCAGCTGTGCCGAGGTCCGCGATCGGGTCGTCCACCATGCCGTCTGCTCGCAATTAGGGCCGGTGATCGAACGCCGGTTGATCGACGACACGTACGCCTGTCGTTGCGGCCGGGGCAGCCATCGGGCGGTCTTGCGGGCGCAGAAGTTCTGCCGCCGGTATGCCTACTACTTGAAGACCGACATCCGCCGCTACTACGACAGCATTCACCACGCGACGCTCGAGGAACTGCTCGGCCGCCTGTTCCGCGAAGCCTCCGTGAACAGGCTGCTGTCCACGATCATTCGCCATCCGTTGCCGGGCCAGTTGCCGGAGCGCGGTTTGCCGATCGGGAATCTGACCAGCCAGTGGTTGGGCAACGTGTACCTGGACGAGACCGATCATTGGATCCAAGAAGTCCGTCGGGCGCTCGGCTATGTGCGGTACATGGACGACCTAGTGGTCTGGAGCGACAGCAAGGCCTGGCTCTGGGCGCTGGTCGACGACCTGGCGGACCATCTGAGGGCGACGCGGTCGCTGGCGTTGAAATCGGAGCGCACGATCGTAGCCCCGTGCAGCGAGGGCGTGCCGTTTCTCGGTTACCGCATTTTTCCCGGGTTGATTCGGCACCAGGGGCCACGTGCCCGCCGTCGGCGGCGGTTGCTGCGGCAGCGTGAAGCGGCCTACCAGCGCGGCGACTTGACCGCCGACGAGCTGGCGGCCTGTGTGCGTTCGATGGACGGCAGCCGGCAGTTCCTGCACGCCGGAGAACCGCTCCGCAGCGGGATGGAATTGTGAGTATGGACCAAGGGAAAACAGCAGGAGTGCCAACCGATGGTGGGCGAACAGGAGAGGCGAACGGGAGAGACTGTTTTTGCACCCTGCAAGGGTGCCATTCCAAAGCCCGGGGTCGCGCAGCGCACCCCGGG
>CAIYOB010000744.1 GCA_903927685.1 uncultured Planctomycetaceae bacterium | reverse complement strand
GATGGGTGTCGATTTGCCCGAAGGCGCAACCCTCGCAAAACAATCGTATCCATTGATAAGGTGCTGTCGACGGGTTCCGGCAGGTATGGGAGCGAGATAATGGTCGGCTCCAGAACAACAGAGCTTTCGACGGTGCTGTCAAGACTGCTCGGCCGCCGGGTGAAGGCGAAGGAAATCATCCGCGCCCTCGAGATGGCTCCGTCCACCTACTACCTACAGCGCGAAGAAGGCCGCTTGATCACCGCCGACAACCTTCTGAAACTGGCTGACGAACTCGAGGTCAATCCTGTCGGGTTGCTGGCCCGCTACGGTTTCTTCAGTTCGGGTTCGGTCCTCGAGTACGCCGCGGAGTTGGGCGCGGACGGGGCGTCGCCCGTCGGCACCCGGCGTCTGCTCTCCCCGGGTGAGCCCTTGCAGGCACGGCGAGACGCACCTCCGCTTTAACCGACCGTGGGATTCTTCTATCTGCTCAACGTCGCGATGCTTGCTGTCGTGGGCTGGGCGCTGTGGGTGCGCCGCGACGCCTGGCGATCTCGCTGGGATGCCCCGATGAACGTGGGTATCGTTCTGCAAGCCGTGGCGACTGTGCTGGATTCGCCGTGGCCGTTAGTCCTGTCGTGGATTGAGGCTCTGGTCGGCCGCGAGTATGTGGCGACGGTGTTCGCCGAGTTGTGCTACCTGGCCTCCGGAGTCCTGGTGATTCTGGCTGTCTACAAGAGACTGCTGTCGGATCAGGGGATCGGTCGGTTCATGACCACGCGGGTTGTGCGGCCGGTGGCTTTAACGGCAGTCACGATGCTGACGGCGTTCGTGTTCAGTGGGGCCGCTCGGGTGCCCACCGGCGAACATCTCTATCTGATCCCACGGGACGGCTGGTTGTATCTCTACCTGGCGGTGTACGGATTCACGATCCTGTATCTGCTGATCGTTGTCGATCGCGGTATGACCAAGCTCCGGGAGCAGGTCCCGGAAAGCTTCGACGTTTTCTATTTGATCTGGGCCCGATTCGGAATCGCAGCTGTCTCTACCTGGCTGCTGGGATTGGTGGTCGATGTCAGCACGACGCTGAGACTCGCCTGGCCGCTCGCCTACCTGGCTACCGCGTTCATGGCGTTGGGCGCCGGGCGGTCATGGCGCAAGCGGATGCGGCAACAGCAGGCGGCCTAGACCACAGCACCGGGGTTCAAGATCCCGTCCGGGTCCAATGCGGCCTTGATCCTGCGGTTGAGGTCCATCGCCTCCGGCCCGAGTTGGCCCGCTAGCCAGGGTTTCTTCAGCCGGCCCACTCCGTGCTCTCCGGTGATCGTTCCGCCCAGGGCGATCGCCAGGTCCATGATGTCGCCGAACGCCTGGTCGGCGCGCGCGGCCATCGCCGCATCCGCAGGGTCGTAGACGATCAGCGGATGGGTGTTCCCGTCCCCGGCGTGCGCCACCACCGCGATGGTCAGGTCCGCCTCGGTGGCGATCTTGGCCACCCCGCCGACCAGATCGGCCAGCCTCGGCAGCGGCACGCCCACGTCTTCGAGCAGCAGTGAACCCTTGGCCTCGACGGCGATGATCGCGTAGCG
>CAIYOB010000743.1 GCA_903927685.1 uncultured Planctomycetaceae bacterium | reverse complement strand
TGCGGCGCGAGCAGGACAACCCGGCGTCGGTCGCCAGCCTGGTGGGGATGCGCAGTTATTTTGGCGCGGACCATCCGTATGGCCGCCCGGTCGGCGGCACGCCACAGTCCGTCGCCGCGTTGACGGTGGACGATCTGCGCGGCTTTCATTGCCAGGCCTATGCGCCGCAGGGCACCAGGCTGCTGGTGGCGGGCGACCTGACGGTGGAGGACGCGAGACGGGAATTGGAGCGGACCTTCGGCACGTGGCCTGCGGCCGCGGAGCAACGACAACCGGTCGAACTGAAGCCCCCGCCCAGTGCCCCGTTCCGCGTCATGCTGGTGGACAAGCCCGAGTCGGTGCAGACGGTCATCCGGTTCTACCTGCCGGGACCGGTCTACGCGGACCCCAACCGCGTCAAGCTCACGCTGTTGAACACGATCCTGGGCGGCAGTTTCACCAGCCGGCTGAACCAGAACCTGCGTGAGGAGCACGGCTACACCTATGGCGCCGGCTCCCGCTATCTCATGGATCCGCAGATCGGGCTGTTCGTCGCACAGTCCAGCGTCCAGGCGGAGGTCACCGGCCAGGCCTTGCAGGAATTCCTGAAAGAGTTTGCGGCGATCCGTAGCGGCGACATCACGGACGACGAGGTGAGCAAGGCCCGGGCGAGTTTCCGCACGGACCTGGTGCAAGCCTACGAGAACCTGGGCGCCGTCCTCCAGTCGGCCGTCACTCTGCTGCGCAACCAGCGCCCCTTCGACGGCTCCGCCGCGGACTTGGCGGCCAGCGCCGTCAAGGCCGGCGACTTGAACGCCTTGGCCAAGGACGCGGTCCCGCTGGAACAAGGCGTCCTGGTCCTGGTCGGCGACCGGCAGACAATTCTCGATCAACTCCAGGGACTCGGCCTGCCCAAGCCGGTCGAACTGACGGTCACGGGGGATTCCAAGTGAGCGGCCGGGTTTCCCCGCGGAAGCCACGGAGGTAGAATAGGATGACACACCGACTGAGGACGTGCCGTGAAAACCCTTGAATTGGCTCAGGTTCAGCGAGACTTTGCAGACATCTGCCAAGGCATTGCGCGCACCGGGCAGACGATCGTCGTGACGCAGGAACACGAGCCTCTCGTTGCGATCGGCCCGGTCGCCGACGTCGTCGGCAGCGGGGAGGAGACGGTTTGGGAACGTAGGCGGCAGTTCGAACAGAGGCACGGAGCGTTGACGGAAGAATTTGTCCCACCGCTCCGCCACCTGGACGAAGCACGCTGGGAAGACCCCTTCCAGGAATGACTCGTGGCGCTCACTTACCTGCTGGACACCTCCGTGTACTGTCAGCCGATCAAGCCCCGCCCGTTGCTCTCCGTCATGCAACGCTGGGAGGCGGCAGGCGACCAGGCGTTGGCTGTGTCTGTGCTGTGCCAAGCGGAGATCCTGTACGGTATCGCGCTGAGGGGTTCAGCGCGTTTGCAGGCGGCGTACGAGGCGGTGCTCGCGGGGCGACTCGTCGCGTTGCCCGTGGATGAAGCGGAGTGCCAAGCGTACGCGGACATGCGAGCGGCCTTAGAAAAGAAGGGCCAGCGGGTTCCTGATCTGGACCTGCTGATCGCTGCCACCGCCACGACGCATGGCCTGACGGTCGCGACCCTCAACATGAAACACTTCTCGCGGATTCCCGATCTGGCGGTCGAGGACTGGTCGATTGCACGGTGAGACGCAAATGATCGATACCAGGACATGGCAGCAGCCAACCGTGCCGGCGAGCGGTCACGATCATGTTTTCGGCCAGGACCGGAAGATGCCTGGCGAGTTCCGCACGCTGGTCGTCATTGTCATCACGGCCGTGACGATGGTGGTGGAGATCGCCGCCGGCGTGGTGTTCGGGTCGATGGCCTTGTTGGCCGACGGGCTGCACATGGCTTCGCATGCCGCAGCCCTGGCGATTTCGCTGTTGGCTTACGTGTACGCCCGCCGCCATGCACAGGACGCCCGGTTCTGTTTCGGCACGGGCAAAGTGAACTCGCTCGCCGGGTTCACGGGGGCCGTGTTGCTCGCCCTGTTTTCGCTGCTGATGGCCTGGGAAAGCGTCCGAAGGCTGCTGGACCCCGTCGCAATCGCGTTCAACCAGGCGATCGGCGTGGCGGTCATCGGCCTGATCGTCAACGGCATTTCCGTGTTCATCCTGGGCGGCGACGACGAGCATGAGCAGGAACATGAGCACGAGCATGGGCATCATCACGAGCACCATGCGCATCACCACGATCACAACCTGCGCTCGGCGTACCTGCACGTCCTGGCGGACGCGTTGACGTCGGTCCTCGCCATCGGTGCCCTGCTGGGCGGCAAGTACGCCGGCTGGAACTGGCTCGACCCGGTGATGGGAGTCGTTGGGGCGCTGCTGGTCGCCCGTTGGTCCGCGGGCTTGCTGCGGACGACCAGCCGCGTGCTG
>CAIYOB010000742.1 GCA_903927685.1 uncultured Planctomycetaceae bacterium | reverse complement strand
GTTCAGGTCGGACACGGGCGAAACCGTGACCCCTTCGATGTTCCGCGAGCTGCGGTAGACATTCGAGTCCATCGCCGCTGTGGTCACCAACGTGGTCAAACCGTCCAACTTCAGGGCCTTGAGAATCGCCGCCATCTCTTTGGTCTTGGGGGCGGAGAAACCCAGGTCGTCAATCACGACGATTTCGTTGTCGCGAATCCTCGACGCGATCGCCATCCGTGTTGCGGCTTGAACCGCCTTACGCGGCATTCGGTACGAAAAATCACGCGGTCGCTTGGCAAAGATGTGACCGCCGCCACGCCGCGTTCCCGATCGACGTGAACCGGCGCGGGCGTTACCAGTGCCCTTCTGTCGGTACAGTTTTTTGGTCGAGCCGGCGACTTCTCCGCGGCCCTTGGTTCGGAAGGTGCCTTGCCGAAGATTGGCTTGGTACATCACCACGGCGTCGTGCAACAGTTGTTGATTGATCGTCGGCGACACTTCCTCGGGAGAGATCGTGTAGCTGCCGACTTCACGTCCGGTGCGATCGTAGATAGGAAGCTGTGCCATGGAAACTTCTCTTTGAATTCAATGAGAACTGTTGTGCCCGCGATGCAAGAGCTACGGACACAACGGAGCCAAGAGTGGCTTGTTGAGACGACGTTACCGAGGCAACGTCACGTCCGCGAAACTATGGCTATGCGGCACTACCGCGTGTCGTCCACTACCCTACCTTGTTCGTCTCGTGGATGACCACATAACCGCCAGGAGGGCCTGGGACTGCGCCGCGAACCAAAATCAGATTCGACTCGGCGTCGATCCGGACCACATCAAGATTGCGCGAGGTAACTTGGTCGCACCCATAGTGGCCAGGCATTCGCTTGCCCTTCTTGGGACGACCGCCACCGCGCCAGGCCGCCAAGCTACCGGTACCACCCATGTGACGATGGACCTTCTTCACACCGTGCGTAGCCCGCTGCCCACCGAAGCCGTGGCGTTTGATAACGCCGGAGAAACCACGACCTTTCGTGATTCCAACAACGTCGACGGCCTTCACGCCTTCCAACGACTGAACCGTCCAGGTGGCCCCAACTTCGGTGCCCGGAAATTCGCCGCGAAGCTCGCGAACGAATCGCTTCGGCTCGCATTCCGCCTTGGCCACGACCACACCCGCTTCCTGTCGCTTCTTGCCGCGAGCGCTGCCCAGATTGGCAACTTGACCACGCTCCGCACGCGACGCGAGACGTCGAGGCTTATCCTTGAACCCTAGCTGTACGGCGGCATAGCCGTCGCGTTCCATCGTCCGTACGAGCAGAACGTGGCATGGACCAGCCTCGATCACCGTGACCGGGAGGGCCTTTCCAGCAGCGTCAAAAACTTGCGTCATCCCGACCTTGCGGCCGAGAATTCCTCTTCTTGCCATGTTCTTTTGCCTCGTCGGTGATGCTGGCAGGAATCAGACAACCGTGTTGGGCGATCGGATTATTTCGATCGCCGCGAAGGGGTCGCCAGTTTACCTGCCGGGCG
>CAIYOB010000741.1 GCA_903927685.1 uncultured Planctomycetaceae bacterium | reverse complement strand
CGACGATCGACGACTCGACCGCGATCGCCGACGGCCACGTCCTGCTCGACGCCGCGGCAACCGGCGAGCCGGACCAAACGCTCGCCTTTGCCACGTCCGACGTCAGCGGCAACACGATCGCGCTGGCCGCCCACGGTCTGAACACGGGCGACCGCGTGGTCTATGTCAACGGGGGCGGCGCCGGCGAGGAGCTGGGCGGGCTCGTGGACGGCCGGGCCTACTTCGTGGTCAAGGTCGATGACGACCACCTCCAACTGGCCGCGGACAAGGCGGGCGCCCAAGGCGACGCGCCGCAGATGATTACGCTCGCCACCGAAAATGCCGGCGGCAGCCACAGCCTGGTGACCTACAAGGACACGATCAGCGCGCTGGCGATCGGCATCGCCGCGGCCGTTTCCAGCAGTGGCTCCGGCGGCGGGATGAGCGGCACGCTCGCGGGCGCCGGTTCGGGCGCCATCAATACGGTCAGCAACACGATCGAGGCGGTCATCGGCGACGGCAGCACCGTCACGTCGACGACCGGAGAACTGCGGCTGGCGGCGTTGGACGACGCCCGGGTGCGAGCGGATGCGGGCGGTTTAGCCCTGGTGTTGCAGAAGGGCGGAGGCGCCTCGCTGGCCTTCGGCGCGTCGGTCGGGGTCAACGAGATCGCCAACACGGTGCGAGCCCGGGCGGATGCCTCGACGCTCGAGGCCCAGACCGATATCGGCCTGACGGCTACGTCGACGGCGCTGATTGATACGATCACGCTGGCCGCGGCCGGCAGCGTCGCGAAAGGCAGCACCGGCGTGGGCGTGGTGGTCGCCGGAGCCGGCGCCGCCTCGGTCAACACCATCGCCGGCGCCGTCGAGGCCCTCATCGGCGGCGGCAGTTCCGTCCAGGCGACGGCTGGCGACCTGCGTCTGGATGCCCGGGACCGGTCGAGCATCGTGGCGTATGCCGCTGGTGGCTCAGTGGCGGTCTCCGGCGGCGGATCGACCTCCGTCGCGGTGGCGGTCGGCGTCTCGGTCGCGGTCAACCAGATCGAGCGCGACGTGCGTGCGGCGCTGGAGAACTCCCACGTCGTGACCGTCGCTGACCTGGCGATTTCGGCTCGTTCCGACGCGGGTGTCGAGGTCTTGTCCGTGGCTGCGGCGCTGTCCTTCGCCAAAGGCACCGCGACGACAGTGGCGGTCAGCGGGGGCGGCGCCGTTGCGGCCAACTACATCGGCGGCGACGTCCTGGCGGGCCTGAGCCAAACGGATGTGCCGCAGGCGGCCAGCGTCACCATCGCCGCCGAGCAGGACGCCGCGGTGAACGCCGCGATCGTGGCCGCGGCCGCGGCCGGCAGCAGCGGGCAGACGGGCGTCGCGGTGGCCGTCGGCGTCTCGCTGGCCCGCAACTTCATCGGCTGGCAGCGGAATGCGGACGAACCCTACGACTGGTCCACCGCCATCGGTCTGCCGCAGGGCGCCACCCTGGCGACCGGCGACCGCGTGCAGATCGACTCGGGCGCCCGCGCCGGAGACATCTACGAATACCTCGGCGACGCCCGCACGCAACCCGCCGCCGACTTTGCGACCGGCGACGGGCCGCAGACCTTGGTGTCGGGCGACGTGGTCGAAATCGCTCCAGATTTTGCCGGTCAGGCAACCCTCGGGAGCCTGTACCGGTATCGAGGCAACAACGCCACCGTCAATCTGGCTACCGCCGACTACCTCACGGCCGACTGGGAGGAAGTGCGCATCGACCTGCGGATCGAGGACTACTCGAACATCGGTCTCTGGCAGCAGGTCAATCTGTCGCGAGCCCCGGCCAGGATTCAAGCCTACGTCCAGGACAGCGCGATCCACGTCTCCGGCCCGCTGGACATCACGGCGGATTCCACGCAAAGTATCGCAGCCATCGTGGCGGCGGCGGCGATCGGGATCGCCAACGGCAGCCAGACGGGCGTCGGCGTCAGCGTGGCGGGCGTGTTTGCCCAGAACCGCATCGCCGGAGACATCGCGGCCTACATCGACGGGGACGGCGCGACGGGCATTTCCGCCGGGACCGTCAACGTCGCGGCGACGGACCACTCGGCCATTTCCGCCGTGGCCGCATCGGCGACGTTGGCCGGCGCCTTCGGCGGCCAGGTCAGCGTGGCGGTCGCCGTCGGCTTGTCGCTGGCCTTCAACGAAATCGACAACGACGTCCAGGCGTTCATTCGTAACGCCGATCACGGTGTCCAGGCCACGTCGGGCGCCATCACGATCGTCGCCACCACGGCCGGCGGGCCGGTGACGAAGTTCGACTTTGCCGGGCGCGTGACCGCCGCCGAACTGGACGATGCCGCCACGCAGGACGAGGACAACCCGGATACGGCGGGCATCGACGAGGCCCTGGTCGACGATGCGGACAACGGCGAGATCCTGGAAGCGCTGCGTACGGCTTTGCACGATCACGGGATCGAGGTGGCCGGCAACCTGAGCCTGACCACGCTGGCCGCGGGCAGCCGCTGGCTGCTGGTCAACGAATTCGGCGACGCTCACGTGCTGGAAGCCGTGTTGGACGAACTGCAGGTGTCCGGGACGTCGATCAGCGCCGTCTCGGCGGCCGCGGCGTTTTCCGCTACGTCCGGCAGCAACGTCGGCGTCGCGGTCAGCGGCGCGGGAGCGCTGGCCAGCAACGTGATCCTGTCCGACACGCGGGCCTTTGCCGAAGACAGCCGGCTGGCGAGCGACACGGATCTGACGGTCGACGCGGCCTCCACGGCGACGATTGCGGCGACGGTCGTGGCCGCCTCGCTGGCGGTCGGAATTGGCATGGGGGCCGTAGGCGTCGGGGTGTCGTTGGGCGTCGGCGTAGCCAAGAACAAGATCGGCTCGGAGGACGACGAGGCCGAGATCGAAGCCTACCTGGCCGACTCGTCCGCCGCCGTCGGCGGCGACCTGGCGGTCCGTGCGGCCGGGGACCAGGACATTACTTCGGTCGTCGTCGCCGCCTCGGTGGCAGTCGGCATCAGCGGCAACGTCGCCGTCGGCGTGGCCGGGGCGGGCGTCTACGCGGGGAACGAAATCGGGACCCACGTCACGGCCCACCTCGATCGCGATCTGGCGATCGGCTCCGGCGAGGCGTTCGGCATCCGGGCGCACAGCCTGACCGTCAGCGCCACGGACAGCTCGCACATCTTCGCCGTGGCCGGGTCGGCGGCGGTGGCCACCGCGTTCAGCGGCCTGGTCGGCGTGGCCGTGTCCATCGGGATCGGGATGGCGCAGAACACCATCACGGGAACGGTCGCGGCGTACATCACGGGTGCGGACGACGGCGTCCAGAGCACGGGCGGCGACATCCGCGTGACGGCGGCCGAGACGTCTTCGATCCACGCGGTGGCTGCCGCGGCGTCGGTGGCGGTCAGCGGCAGTTTTGTCGGCGTCAGCGTCGCCGGCGGCGGGGCGGACGCCGGCAACGTGATTTTGAATTCGGTCGAGGCGTACATCGACGGCAGCAACGTCCTGTCCGCCGGCAACGTGCTGGTCTCGGCTGACGAGTCGGCGGAGATCACGGCCCGCGTGGTGTCGGCTGCGGCGTCGGTCGCCGGCGGCTTCGTCGGCGTCGGCGTGTCGCTCGGCTTCTCGTCGGCCCGCAACCGGATCGGCTACAACGGGGACGAGGAGCGTACGCCGGCCCGGGTGGGAGCCTGGATCGAGGACTCCGACGTCCAGGCGGACGCGATCACCGTGACGGCGACCGCGGACGCCACCGTCGATGCGTTGGTGGACGCCATTTCGGTGGCCATCGGCGGCGGGTTCGTCGGCGTCGGCGTCAGCGGCGCGGGCGTGTGGACGGACAACACGGTGGCGATCGAGGTCGAGGCCTTCATTGCAGGCCGGAGGAGTGCGGGGATCCGGGCCGCCGGGAATGTGACGATTTCCGCCGCAGACACCTCCACCATCGATGCCCGCGGGCTGGCCGCATCCGTCGCGGCATCGGGCGGCGTGGCCGGTGCGTCCGTGGCGGTCGGCGTCGCCCTGGCGGAGAACCTGATCACCAACAGCGTGCAGGCCCGGGCTGACAACACCACGCTGAACGCGGGCAGCCTGAGCGTGCTGGCCGTGGAGCATGCCGTCATCGACGCCAGTGCCCACGCGGCCGCGGTGGCCGCGGCCTTCAGTATCGGCGGTGGGGTGACCGGCGGCGGAGCGGAAGTCACGTCGACAGTCGATACGGCGATCGAGGCCGAGGTCCTGGCGAGCGAGGTGACGGTGAGCGGCGACCTCACGGTCAGCGCGGCGTGTACCGCCACGGCCGGCGCGGAGGTAGATGTGGAGTCGGTCGCCGGCGCGCTGGGCGGGGTCGCGACCGCGGGCTCCGTCACCACCGTCACCATCACGCCCACGGTAGCGGCGACGGTCACGGGCGGCACGGTGCAGGCGGGAGGCGTCGCGGTCACGGCCACCGTCACGCCTCAAGGAAACTCGGACGCCCACGGTGTAACGGTCAGTACCGGCCTGGCGGTCGGCGTGTCGAAAGCCAACGCCACGGTTTCGCCGACAGTGACGGCGGAGATCGGGGGCACGATCACCGCCCAAACCCTGAGCGTGCTGGCGCAACAGGTGCTGCCGGGCGAGGACCTCGCGACCGCCGACGCCTTTGCCTCGGGCGCCAGCGGCGGGCTGCTGCTGGGCGTGGACGCCAGTACCAGTACGGCCACCGGCCAAGCCGTGGTCACCAGTTGCGTGCGCGACCTGGCCCAACTGAACATCGCCGACGCGGCGGCGATCGTGGCGCTCGGCAACTCGCGGCAACAGGCGGAATCCACCAACGTCGTGGCCGGATTGATCGCCGGGGGCAAGGCCGAGGCGAACGCGAGATCCGTGGGAATCACCCGCGCACTGCTGGGCGCGGGCGTCAGCTTCACCGGCGGCGACCTGACCGTCTCGGCCGCGGGCGCGGACGAGAATCGGGCCACGGGCACCGCGGGCAGCGGCGGCGTGGTGTCGGGCAATGCCGTCCACGCCACGACCAGCGATGCGTCGCTGGTGACTGCGGGCGTGGGGCACGATGCCAGTATCGACGCCGGCGGCGTCACGCTCACCGCCCAGCACGCCAGCAGCTATGCGACTCACGCCGATTCGTTGAACGCGGCCGTCGTCGGCGGCAGCGGGGCCTATGCCGAATCGACCGTCGCGGCGGCGGCCGGCGTGGACATCGGAGACGACGCGACGATTACGGCCAGCGGGTCCGTGCTGGTTTCGTCGCGGAACGAGTCCACGGAATCGTCGGACCAGAACAACACGGAATGCGGCAGCGGCGGCGTGATCAGCGGTTCGGCCGCCAAGAGCCAGGCCGCGATCACGGGAAGCAGCACCGTCACGTTTGGCGATCGGGTCACGGTCGACTCGGGCACCGATCCAGTCATCAACCCGGGCGGCATCTGGATCGGCGCCTCCAGCCTGCTGTTCAGTTCCGACCACGTGAATCTGCAAACGGGCGGCGCGATCATCGGCGGCGGCGTCGATTCGTCCCTGGAAGCGACGCTGACCAACTCGGTCGACCTGGGCGCGAACGGCGTGTTCCGCAGCACGGGCAACATCGGAGCCGGTACGTGGACCATCGCCTCGGCCGAGGCGAATGCGGAGATCAGCACGTGGGGAGTCGCCGGGGTGGGCGTTGCCGACGCGTCCCTGCAGATCACCACCGATCAGGCGGTGAGCGTGGGAAGCGGCACGCAACTGGAGGCTTTTGGCAACGTCAATCTGACGCCGGGACAGGACTCGGCCGGGTTCTACGAGACGTCGCTCAGCGGCCGGGCGATCGCGCAGGGCTACGTGCGGGCCTTGATCGCCGTCCCGCACTCCGAGGCAGACGCCGAACTGCACAGCAATGCGTCCCTCGACATCGCGCCTGGAACCCAGATCAAGAGTGGGCAGAATGTGACCATCGGCGCGTACGGGGGCAGTCTGACACCCGTGGCCGACGGCACGGGGCACGGCTATGAACT
>CAIYOB010000740.1 GCA_903927685.1 uncultured Planctomycetaceae bacterium | reverse complement strand
GGATTTACGTCCAGGTCGATGTGTTCCGCCGGCCGGACGACACGGCTCCAGTACAACAGGCTGTAGCCGACCCTGGCAGACAGGTTGGGTGTCAACTGGTATCCCAAGTTGACGCCCAGTTCCGGGAGCATTGCGAAGGCGCTCCGGCGATATTCTCCGATGTTGGTGCGCTGTGCCAGCAGCCCGCCCTGATAGCTGCCATCATCGTTCTGGGATCCGGAGATCACTGTCTGGCCGTCGATCTGCACCGTCTGTTGGACCCCACCCAGGGCCAGCTTGCCCAAGACGTCGACCAGCCAAGGTCCGGACCTTCCGCGCCAGGTGACCCCCAAGTCGGCACCGTGAAAGCTGTTCGTGGTCGCGAACTGATCGACCAGATCAAAACTACCCTGTTCCGGGGTCGACAGCAGCGAGGTCAAGTCTTCCCGAATCGTGATTCCCTCGCGCAGCTGGGCATAGCGATAGCCGACAAGTAGATCCAGACGCGAGCTACGTTCTACCGCCGGGCAACAGGGGTCGCACTCGTTGCCGCACGTGGTTGCGCAGCACAGTTGTCGGCGAATCCTCAGCCCTGCTCCCTGCAGTTCGGTATAGCTGGCGACGTCGACGGACCCGGCCAGACTTCCCGGCGACGAGACAATTTCCGCATCCTCACGGGCCGGCGGATCGAATTCGCCCTCGGCATCGCGCGGGTTGACGTTGAAGAATGGCCGGAACAACCGCGGGCTGCCGGCGCTGTCGGACGCGGCTCGGAACTGTTCCGAGGACTCGCCCAGCACCCAGAAGTCGCCTTCGAGACCAACGCAACGGCCACAGTCAAACCAAGTCCCCAGCCCCACCCGGAACCCGGATCTCGCCTCGTCGAAGATCGTGTCGTTGCCGTACAGAATTCGCGTGTCGGCGGCGTCCAACGCTCCCGTCGTGCCAGCCGTGACGAGCGGCGGCAATTCCAGGCCCTTGGTCCACCACAAAAGATATTCCGCCTCGATCCAGAAGGCTCCCTGCGGCAGAATAGAACAAGGGGTCAAGAGACAGCCCCCGAATTCGCCGTCGGGTTCGATGACCGCGGAGTCGTCAACCCAGACTTCCTCCTCCGTCAGAGGCTCGTCCATCGCCACGGCTGGCGTGGGCCGCGGTTTCACCTCGGCCGCGACCGTCGCTGTTCCGCCCGTCGTCATCAGCAGAACCGGAAACGCACAAGCTGCTGCCAGCATGGCTGTCGTCAAGTTTCGCATGGTCATTGCCGTCGAAATCAAGTCACTTGCACCGCGAGCCCCAGACACGCGCACGAGGCAACCGCGACGTTACGGACGTTATCGGCGATACAGGCGGAAAACTTTGCACAATCGATGCATTCAAGACAGTCGGCAATATCATCCTAAATTACCCATTTCAGCAGTGACTGGTTCGCAGTATCGCGAACGGGGCAGAATGCGTACGTCTTGCGCGCAATTCGTTGAACGGCAAGCCGAAGGCGCGAGTTTGGCAGTCCGCGCGTGATTGGCTGAAGGCCAGCTCCCACCGTAGCCTGGGGCAACGCCCCAGCCTGCGGTGAACATGGCCCTCGGCCAAAGTCAAGGGCCGAAAGCACCCAACTTCGAAGGCTTCTGTCACTGGGGCCTCGCTGCGCCGCTCGCAAACGCCGTCGCCTGCGGCTTGCCGTTAAACGCGGGTAGTTGCCGCCGAAGACCTCGCCCTGATTCATTTTGCAGCGAGTCACAAATGCCACTGAACGACAGATTATTGTGGGTGTTACGACGAAGGCACCCGCGTAAGCGGACGGATCTGTCCGGCACGGACAGAAAAGCGTATAATCTATGCGAGATTGAAATTGCCCACCCATCCGCCAGCGCGAACGAGCGAGCAGCCACAACGTCCGCCGCTTTCGCACGCCTTCCCTTGCCTGGCGGCAACCGATCGCCCGAGACGAGCAACGCTTCCCGGTTCGACCGAAGAGACTCACCACGATGGCTCCCAGCCAGAATGAATTCCCCCTGTTCACGGTGCTGTGGATCGGCGTTGGCGGTTCACTTCTGGCCCTGGCCGGCTTCTGGCTGGAAAGGCATTGGGGACGCCGCGCAAATCGCATTGTGGTGGCAGCGTTGTTTCTGACCCTCTCGTTGACCGCGACGGCCCTGTGGTTGGCGGCACAGCCGGTGGGGGTGATCGCACCGTTCGCAGCGTTGGCGACGGCCTGTTTCGCCGCGTTCGCTGCGGAATCGGGCGTCGTGCGGTGGGGCATGAGCCGGCTGCTCAGGCCGAACGTCGTGTGGGGGCTGCTGCTGGTGGTCAGTCCGGTTTTTTCGATCGTGTATGCGTACCGGATCAATCGCCCGGACACCCTTCCCCCCATGCTCATAGAGTCGGGTCCAAGCAAGCTTCACGGCCCTTTGTATCCACGGGCGGTGACGGACCTGGGGCGTGAAATCGAGTTGTTCCAGTACGACGCCAGCAAGTCCCCCGAGACTCTGGCAGACATCCTGGTGCAACAGGAAGACCTGACGCAGAAAGTGATTCGGGTTGCCGGCCCGGATGCCGCCTGCAACTGCCACGGCTGGGTTTTCACGGACGGCCGTTTCGGTGTCGCTTCGGAAGACGTGGATACGATTCTGGCCGATAACGGCTATCGGATCGTCGAGGAGGCTCAGGAAAGCGACATCGTGATTTACCGCGACGATCTCGACCGCGTCTGCCATACCGGTCTGGTGCGTTTTGTCGGCGCCGACGGACTGGTCCTGGTCGAGAGCAAGTGGGGACCGTTGGGGATCTACCTGCACACCCCGACGGAACAGCCCTACGGGCATTATTTCCACTTTTATCGCAGCCCGCGCTCGGGGCATGTACTGAACATGAAACCGGCCGAGTCGACGCGTTAGAATCCCAGTCCGGCGCCGTTCAGTTCGCCCGTTCGGACGACTCCCTCGGTGATGCAGAACATCCCGGGGAATTGGGTCTTCCAGGCTTCGTTTCCGGCCGGACAGTATTGCCTGCCGTTGCCCTCGATCGCGGCGACGGTGGGGACTCGAGCTGCCAGGCTGGCGGAGTGCAGGAACGAACGGCCGATGCAGGTCAGATCCTGGACACACAGGAACAGGCCGTATTTCTGAGCGGCGGCGCCCATCAACAGGGCTTCGCTGTGGCCCTTGCAGGCTTTCAAGGCCACGCCGGAGTAGCCCAACTCGCGGGCCAACAGCAGGCTGTCCAGATCGATCAGCGATTCATCGATGACCACCGGTTTGATCTTGGCGGCGGCGTGCATCTTGTTTTCGGGATTGGCCCGCAGATCGCGATGGGTCGGCTGTTCGATGTACTGAACGCGATCCAGGGCGGCCGGGGCGGCCTCCCGAAGTCGAGCCAGGAAATCGAGCACATAATCGACGTTCGGGCAGCGCTCGTTGAAGTCCAGCGAGTACTGCCACAGCCGGCATCCGCGCCGCGGTTGCGTCTCGGCGGCTACGCGTTCCACCGCGGCGACGCGTTGGACGTCCCAGGCCAGGTTGTCGCCGGCCAGTTTGATCTTCAGGTGCGTCAGGCCGTCGGCCAGGATCCATTGGCCCAGCGTCTCCGGCAGCCCATCGGCGACCTGCTGTGCCACATCCGCATCGGTCAAGGGATCCAGGGCGCCGACCAGGTGATACAGGGGCAGCTGGGGCTTGGGTTGGCGCAGGGTGTACCGATCCAGATATTCGCCGGCAAATTCCGGCGTCAAATCGTGAGCCAGATCCTGGTTGACGAATTCCGGCCCCAGCAGGTTGTACGAATTGGCTTGCAGAACTCGGCCGTAAGCATCGTGGATCGCCGCCTCGAGCGGGCTGGCGACGACCAGCTGGGCGAGCTTGGGCATGGACTCCGGCAACCCGGCCTCGCGAGTCACCGCATCGGCCAGGGGCTGGTACTGCTGCGCCAAATCATGGGTGATTTCCAGCGGATGGCCCGGCTCCCGATAGCCGTCAGCCACGGCCCCAAGCCGCTGGCCCAGGGCGACCATCGCCGCCAAAGTCTGCTCGGACGAGACGTGCGGGCTGGGCCAGGCCCAGGCGTTGCCCAGCGGCATCGAGCCGAACCCGGTTGCCCGCCGGCCGTCGCGAGTCTCGACATCGACCGCGACGTCCAGCAGTACCACGT
>CAIYOB010000739.1 GCA_903927685.1 uncultured Planctomycetaceae bacterium | reverse complement strand
TTCAGTTCCCGATCAATCATTCGCTTGGCTCGGTCTGACGTCGGCAACAAAGCCGCCAGGACATTGGTCATCATCCCGAACGCAGGGCGGCTGCGGCCCTGTTCGACGTCAGTGCCTCCCTCCGTGGCCTTTTGATAGGCATCCTGCAAGAAGAACCGACCCAACAGCCAGATGCTGGCTGCCAGGACGAGGAACGCGGACAGGGGCAGGGTGATGTCTTGCACGTCAATACTCCGTACGGATCAGGCGGCTGATCCACACCAACCCGACGACCTCCAGGATCACGGCGATCACTAACATCATGTTGCCCAGCGGCAGGTCCAGCAGTTTGCCGGCGTAGTCGCGCTGGAACGTGAACATGTACAGGAACAACAACGGACCGACCGTGGCGATCATCATCGCGGAAAAGCGCCCTGCGGCGGTCACCGAACGCATCTGCTGGCGGTATACCATCCGGTCGCGGACAACGCGGGACATCCGCTCCAACGTCAAGGCCAGATTGCCGCCCGCCTGCCGGTGCACGGACAGAGTCGTCGCCAAAATGCGGACGTCCATCAACGGCAAGCGGTGGACCAGGGCTCGCATAGCAGCCGAAACCGACAAGCCCATCTCCAAGTGCCGGGCACAGCGGCGGAACTCCAACCCCAAGGGGTCGGAAGCCTTCTGCCCAACCAGCGTGATCGCCTGATCGAGGCTCTCGCCGGCCCGCGTCGCCCGCGACATCATGTCCAGCACATCGGCCAATTGGGACTGCACTTCGCGGAGGCGACTGGCGCGACGCAACGACAGGTAGGGCAGCGGAAGGACCATACCCACGGCGAAAGCAACGATTCCAGACAGCAGGTCCTCCGTCCACAGGAATGCCCCGCCGCCGGACACCAATCCGGTCAGGATCAGGATCAGGGTCACCGTCAAACCATCAGCCGGGATCCCGCTTTCCACGACCAGCCGCTCAAACTGTTCATCGATTCGGCCGACCACGCCGGTGCGGGGAATGGCATCCCTGGCCAAAGGCAACCGCCCCAGCCGCGGCAGGGCTTCTTCCGCGCCGCCCGCCACCGGCTCGGCGCGGCGAAGAACAAGGTCGCGCAGCAGCAACCCGGCGACGGCGATCAGCGACGCGAGAAACCCGAAGCAGACAATCGTCAGAGCCGCCAGATTCACGTTCGCTCCTCACCGCAGGCATCTTGCTCCGCGCGAGACACCCCGCCTCATGATACAACTTGTGCGAGCCGAAACACGGTCAACGTCCAATTTCGCCTAGGCCTAAACTGCCAGCTACGAAACTCCGAATCTCTTGCTTTCAAACAAGTCCTCCGGCAGTTCCACGCCCGAGGCCACAATCCGTTCGACGCATTGAGGCTGATACCCCGTAGCGTAGAAGTGGCCGAACGCGTTTCCATTCTCGTCTACGCCCTGCTGCTCGAATCCGAAGATATCCTCGAGGTGATAATCCCCGTTTCGAATGCCGGCAATTTCCGAGACGCGCATGATGCGTCGGATACCGCCTTTCAAACGCGCCAATTGCACGACCAGTTTAATCCCCGAGGCGATATACTGGCGCACGACATGGACCGGCAGCTCCAGGCCCGTCATCGCGACCATCATTTCCAGGCGGGACAACGCATCCCGCGTATCATTGGCGTGGATCGTGGTTAGCGAGCCCTCGTGTCCGGTGTTCATCGCCTGCAACATGTCCAACGCCTCGGCGCCGCGGACTTCACCAACCAGGATCCGATCAGGCCGCATGCGCAGAGAATTACGGACCAAATCTCGCTGCGTGACTTCCCCCGCCCCCTCGGTGTTGGCAATCCGCGTTTCCAGTGAGACGACATGCAGATGCTGCAACTTCAGTTCGGCCGAATCCTCGATCGTCACGATCCGCTCGCCCGGCGGGATGCAGATGGACAACGCGTTCAGCAACGTCGTCTTGCCGGAGCCGGTCCCGCCTGAAATCAGGATGCTCAAGCGCGCGTCCACTGCGGCTGACAGCAACTGGACGATCTCCGGCAGGACGGACCGATTACTCATCAAGTCGTTCAGGTCCATCGGGCGCTCGCCGAACCGGCGAATCGACAGCGTCGGACCTTTGAGCGACAGGGGCGGCACGACGGCATTGACGCGGGAGCCATCCGGAAGCCGGGCGTCCACCATGGGACAGACTTCGTCGATTCGGCGGCCGATTCGGGCGACAATCCGTTGGATCACGCGCAGCACATGTTGCTCGTCCGCAAAAATCACATCCGTCAGTTCCAATCGCCCATGCCGTTCGACGTACACTTCATTGGCGTGATTGACCAGAACGTCCGTCACGGTGGGGTCAGCCATCAGAGGTTCGAGCGGCCCCAGACCGAACACTTCGTCCATCAACTCGTCGAGCATTCGTCGCCGAGCAGCCTCATCCAAGCCGTCCGTACGCCGACGGCACAAATCACTGGCAACCTGGTGGACCTCCGTGCCCAACCGCTGACGATCGATGACGCCGATCAGGGACAGATCCAACGACTCGACCAGTTCTTCGTGAATGCTGGTCTTCAGCCGCTGGAAAGCCTGCTCTTCCGGTTTGGGGCGTCGCCCTTTGGAGCGGGGCTCGGTGGATGTCGTTGCGAGTATCATGACTGTTCCATCTGGTTCGCAGCAGGTCTGCCTAATCCGTCTTCCATTCACTCGTCAATTACGACTTCTGTACTTTGGCGTCCGATCCCAGTAGTCGCGACCGATATCGGATAACATTTTCCGCGGCCGTGAGGAGCTGAGAACTGCACTCGCACTGTCGGCGGCATTTGGACCGACCAAGGGGTCAGTCTGAACCGACGCGATCGGCACGCTCGGCGCCGGCGGCACGGTTCCGGATGGTGCGCCGGAGACGATGCCCAGTCCAGCTCCCTGCCGAGTCGCTCCCAGAAGTACGCTGACAGGAATCTGGACGGTTACTGTGTCCTGGATGTCTGCCGGTTTCGCCTGTACAGCAACCGCTGCATCGCCCATGCGTGTCGATATCGTCGGAGGGGACGCCTTGCCAGGCGCCGCGGGACGTTCACGAGGGGCAGTTTTGCCGGACTCGGGCGCCGCAGACGGGACTTCGGATGCGGCCGGATCGGATTCCTCGCTCGGGTCGCCTTCCGCCGCCTCCACGGATGTCGCCTGCTGGGCGGCACGCAATTGGAGCACGCCCGCGACGGGCAGCGCTACGGCAGGCTGCGAGGTAATCGTCTGGCCAGGAAAGGAGGCCGACTGGGGCTGGCTACCGCCGCGAAAGATGGCTGTGACGTGTTGGTTTTGAACCGGCAGGTTCAGCAGCCGGTCGAGTGTTTGAGGAACGCTGCTCGCCGCGATCTCGACGTCGTCTGGGTTGCGCAGGGACAGGGCGAACGTCCCACGTCCTTCGGCGATCTTCAACGCGTTCGCCTGGTCGGCAGTCACGGCCAGCGTAACCCGGTTCTCCAGCTTCACGCCCGGTGGATTCCGCTTGCCCGCTTCCTCCATGGCTAGGACTTGAACACCTTCGAGCAAGGTCACAGTCGTCT
>CAIYOB010000738.1 GCA_903927685.1 uncultured Planctomycetaceae bacterium | reverse complement strand
GCAGCCTGCGACAGGCGGGGTAGCCCGAGCCACCGCGTCCGGAGTTCCCGGCCAATCTCTCTGCCCAGCGGTTCGTCCCTTGGTGCGGGACCAGGGGAGCAGTCGGGGAGGGAAAGTCGGTCTGGGGCTTCTTCGGAGCGAGCTCTTTGCTAGACTTGTCCATGCTGTTCGCCTCCGCCAGACACGCGATCGGCGGGGTCCCAGGCGCGGGGCCGAGAACAAGCCCGTGTTGTTGCCCGCCATGGGGCCCAACAAAAAGGCCCGCCGGAAGGTGACCGGCGAGCCAGAACTGCCTTGTTTAACGGCCAGTCGAAGGCGCCTGTGTACCTGGCTCGCCGACGCCGTCGGCGGGCCGTTCAACGCTCTTCGACAAGATCGACTCGACGGGGCACTAGGCCTCGACGGTGATCGCGCCGGACGGGCAGCCGTCCGCGGCTTCTTGAGCCGATGCCTGCAAGTCTTCGGGAACCGGGTTGACCTTGGCCACAACCACGCCGGAATCGTTCATTTCGAACACGTCGGGCGCCATTTCTTCACACACGCCGCATCCCGAACACAGGGATTCGTCAACGGTGACCTTCACAAAACATCTCCTTCGTAGAAACGGAACGTCGCTGAGTACTCGCCGCCCACCGAATTGCGGGGGGACGACGACCCGGCCAGCCCGATCCACGCGACGCCAGATCGACCCGGCCCAGAACACAGGATACACCAAAGGCCGATCCGGTCACAAGCGGGTAGCGCCCCTTGTGCACGATTCCCCCTGGGACACCACCAATGCGGGACAGCTCGTTGGGGCTGTCATGTCCCGCCGCCGGGCCGGGGGCTGCCGTCGCTGCCGAAGTAGCCTTGCCAAGCCTGGGCCAACACTTCTTGCGTCAGCACCATGGGCCAGCCGCGATAGCGGCAGATATCCCGGGCGCGTTCGACCAGATCCCGCGGCTCGCAACTGTGCAGCGGCCGCCGCTCGGCCTGGTAGCGGGCGAGCAGCCAGGCGATCAGGTCCGGGGACGCTTCCAGTCCACAGCGGGCGGCATAGCGTGTTAACACCAGCGCGTAGTCCTGCGGCGACGGGTCGCCCACCCGGACTCGATAGCCCATCCGCCGCAGCAACCCCGGGGCCATGATCTCCTCCGGATCGCGATTGGTGGAAATGACCAGCAGGTTGCGAAAGGGGACCTGAATCTGCTGGCCGGTGCGGAGCGTCAGATAGTCGACATGCTGTTCCAGCGGCACGATCCAGCGGTTCAGCAGGGTATTGGGCGGGGTCCGCTGGCAGCCGAAATCGTCCAGCAGGAAGATGCCGCCGTTGGCTTTGAAGTGCAGCGGGGCTTCGTAGTACCGCCGGGCCGAATCGTAGATCAGGTCCAGGTCTTCCAGGGTCAATTCGCCACCGACCAGAATGAACGGCCGCCGGACGTAAATCCACCGCTCGTCGTGCCGGCGCGTGACTTCGTCCGGCAATTCCCCCGTGGCGTCCCGATGGCACTGGCGATCGAACACGCGAATGACCTGGTTTTCCACGCCGATGCAATACGGCACCCACAGACCGCCTGGCAACGCTTGATGGAGCAACCGCCCCAGGCTCGTCTTGCCGTTGCCCGGCGGACCGTACAGGAACAGGCTGCGTCCGGACAGGGCCGCCAGACCGGCGAGTTCGGCGGTCGTGTCCGGCAGCACGAGGTCTGCCAGGGCGTCGGCGACCGTGGTCGGGGTCGCGTCGGGCAACCGCGGCAATTGCCGATGGAGCATCTCGGTATAGTCCGCCAGCGAGACCGGGACAGGCCCCACGTAGCCGGAGATCGCCATCAGCCACTCGCCCCGCTCGCGCCCCGCCTGCGTGACGCGATACCGATAGGTGAACGGGCCGGCGCCGCCCAGCACTTCGAGCAGTTTCTGAATCCGCATCTCCTCCAGCAACTCCGCCGTCAGAGCCAGCGGCAGACGCAGCTGCCGCGTAGCCCACTCGGTATCGAAATGCGGGGACATGCAGGCCAGTTTCAGCGCCAGGTTGAACAGCACATCGAGATCGACGCCGGTTTCCTTCACGGTCGTGGGGGCGACGGGAAACAGGACGTGGTCGACTTCGGACAAGCGCAGCCGCGAGGCGTCCGCTCCCGGCGTCAGTTCCCCCGCCGCGGCACTCTTTTGCCAGCCCGGCGTGTGCGGATCCTGCGGCGCGTAAGTCGAATTTGGCTGAGACATGGCATCACCTCTCCAAGATCGCCTGTTTCCGTGCGAACACCCTAGTGTAGCCCCTCCGGCCGGACAAAGCCAGCGGAGGAGCGACAACAGTTCTCCCCGGTAGACGGGGGCTCGCGCCGTTGCTTTCTCCGGTGGCCTTGCCGTAGAATCAGCGGTGGAGCAACATTGGCGGCCAATTCCCAACAACCGGCGGCGTGCCGCCCCGCCCGCCTCCCAGCACAAGGAGCCACGCATGCCCGACGAAGTTCAACCGGCGGCCCCCTCGACTCCGGACCAGAAGACGCCCCCGGCTGCGACCGCGAAAGCCGCCCCGCCGGCCGACAAGCCCGCGGCCCAGGCCCCGTCCAGCATTTTCCTGGTGCCCTATCCCAAGATCATCCTGCTGTATCCGATTCTCGTCGCCTCGATCGCTGCGGCGATCGCGATGCACGTCCTGGGAGGAGCCGGCGACAAGACGCCCGGGCCGGGCGCCGTCATGATCGCAGAGATTTTTCTCGGCATCCTGGCCGCCAATCTGGTCGTCCTGGCCTTCGACTTTCCGCGCACCACCTCGTTGACCCTGTTCTTCTTCATCGTGGCGATCATCCTGGGCTTCGTCCTGCTGGTCACGTTCAAGCCCGGGGTCATGCCGTTCTTGAAAGACACCGTGGACCGATGGCATCCGGCGGCCAACGCGACGTTCTATTGGGGCGTGGCCGCCGTGATCACGGCGATTTACCTGGCGGTCTTCGTCTCGATCCGCTTCGACTATTGGGAAATCCGCCCCAACGAATTGCTGCATCACCACGGCATGCTGTCCAATCTCGAACGGCTGTCGGCCCCGAACTTGCGCATCGAAAAGGAAATCAACGACGTCTTCGAGTACTTCCTGCTGCGATCCGGACGCCTGATCCTGCATTCCAGCGACGACCGCAAGGCCATTATCCTGGACAATGTGCCATTCATTGACCGCAAGGAAGCCCAGGTGACCCAGATGCTGGGCGCGCTGCAGGTGCAGATCCGCAAAGACGCCTGAACTCACGCTTCGATCCAGCCGCCGCCCAGGACGCGGTCGCCGTCGTAGCACACGACCGCCTGCCCTGGCGCGACCCCGTACCGCGGCTCGTCAAACCGCACGACCAACCGGCCCGCGGCAAGCACCTCCGCCGTGGCTGGAGCGGCTGGCGCGTTGTAGCGGATCTTCGCCTGGCAGCGGAACGGGCCCGGCGGCGGATCGGCCAGCCAGTTGGTGCGCTCGGCGGTCAGCGCCGAGCGAGCCAGCTCCTCACGCTGGCCGAGCACCACGCGGCGCGTCTGTGGTTCGATGCGCACGACAAAGGCCCGCTGGCCCAGAGCCACGCCCAGGCCGCGCCGCTGGCCGATGGTAAAGCTCTCAATCCCCGCGTGGCGGCCCAGCACCCGCCCGTCCGTCGTGACCAACTCGCCCGCCGTGTCGATGTCCGGCGAGCGGTGCTGCCGCACGAACTGGTCATGCTCCCCCGTCGTGACGAAGCAGATCTCCTGGCTGTCCGGCTTGTCTGCCACGCGCAGCCCCAACTCGCCCGCCAACTGGCGGATGTGCGGCTTGGCGTATTCGCCCACCGGCAGCAGCATGCGACTTAGCAGGCGACGCTCGACGCCGAACAAGACGTAGGTCTGGTCCTTGGTAGCGTCGACGCCGCGGCATAGTTGCGGGCGGTCGGCGTCGGGCCCGGGAACCAGTCGGGCGTAATGTCCGGTGGCGACGAATTCGGCCCCGACACTGTCGGCATAGTCAAACAGCTTGCCGAACTTCAGCCACGTATTGCACATGACACACGGGTTGGGCGTCCGGCCGACCGTGTACTCGGCGACAAAATAGTCGATGATCCGGGCGAATTCCTCCTGCAGGTCCAGGGCATAGAACGGGATCTCCAGACGATCCGCGACCCGGCGTGCATCGGCCGCGTCGGCTGCGCTGCAACAGCCCTGTTTGCGATCCGAGCGGACACCGGCCAGGAGCGGCAAAGCCGGCCCTGCCCCGACCGGACAGGCTGCGGCCGGCGAGTGGACGCCGTGCCGCATGAAGACCCCAATGACCTCGTGCCCCTGCTGCAATAGCAAATGGGCGGCCACGCTGCTGTCGACGCCGCCGGACATAGCCAACACGACTCGGGCCATAGAGACCTGACCTTGCCTCGCACCAGTGAACCTGAACAGGGGCGACGTGTCATCGCCTTGGGGGGAGCATTTCGTCCGGTCCGTGCCGGCTCACCCTGTCCGCAGTGTAGGCTGGGGGGCTCGCACTGACAACCGGCAGGGAGCCATGCAACGCCGCCCTCGAAGTGTCACCTCCGAAGTGCCGCCCCTTTTCATGATGGGGCGTTTCCCGATAAGATACAGGGCGGCAAGCTCGGAGACGGCGGCCAGCGACTTGGGCTGGAACGAGCGAATGACAACCAGAATTGTGGGGAAGCTATGGAATCGCAAGTCCTCGAACGCGTGAAATCCATTCAGGAACGGCTCGTCCAACTTCGAGACAGTCTTTGACCACGACAACAAACGAAAACAAGTCGCTGAAATCGAAACGCGCATGGCCGCTCCCGGCTTCTGGGATAACCAAGAGCGGGCTCAGGGCGCCGTCGGGCAACTCAAATCGCTCAAAGCCGTTCTGACCCCGCTGGAGGATTTGATCCGAGCCATCGGGGACCTCGGGGCGCTGCTGGAAATGGCGGACGAGGACGAGTCGTTGGCTGGCGAAGTGCTGGCCGAAATCGATCGCGTGGAACAGCGATTGGACGAGTTGGAGCTGCGCGCCCTGCTGAACGGCCCCCGCGACGACTGCGGCGCCATCCTGACCATCAACGCTCGCGACGGCGGCACCGACGCGGCCGACTGGGCCGAAATGCTGCTCCGCATGTACATCCAGTGGGCGCAAAAGAACGACTATGAAGCGGCCCTACTGGACCGCAACGACAACGAAGAGGCGGGGATCAGCAGTGCGGCGATCGCCGTTCGCGGACCGATGGCCTACGGTTTCCTCAAGGGCGAGACGGGCATGCACCGGCTGGTCCGGATCAGCCCGTTCAACGCGGAAGGCAAGCGGCAGACCAGTTTCGCGGCGGTCGACGTCTCGCCGGAAGTGCGGGATGACATCGACATCGAAGTGGCGGAAAAGGATGTTCGCGAGGACGTCTTTCGGGCCAGCGGCGCCGGCGGCCAGCACGTGAACAAGACCAGCAGCGCGATCCGCTTGACGCACATCCCCACCGGCATTGTCGTGCAGTGCCAGAACGAACGCAGTCAGCATAAGAACCGCGCCACCGCCTGGAAGATGCTTCGGGCCCGGCTGGCTCGGATCGAAGAGGAGAAGCGCGAAGCCGAGCAGGCGGCCAAGTACCAGAAGCAAGCCCGCGTGGGGTTTGGCTCCCAGATCCGCAACTATTTCCTGCACCCCGACCAGCGCGTCAAGGACTCGCGGACGGGCTTTATGGTGGGCAACTTCCACAGCGTGTTGGACGGCAATCTGCAGGGCTTTCTGGATTCGTACTTGCGGTGGCGGGTCCGGCAGGACCAGTCGCCGGCAAAGGTGGCCGACAGTGACGACGACTGAGACGCCGTGCGTCCTGCAAGTTCTGGATCGCGACGGATGCGGTTTGCGGGTCACCTGGCAGCGAGACGAGGATCGGTACGGGCATGTCATTGCCTATGTGACGGGCGCCCGGGCGACCGCGTGCCTGACCAGTGAGCTGGGCCGCGAGCGCGATCCGTGGCCCGCCAGCCCCCCGTTGCAGCAGTGCAGCGTGGAATCTGCGACGCGCGGCCGCCAACTGGGCTTGGCGGTCGGCATGGCCGGCAAGAGCCACTGGTCGCAGAGTGTCGAAGCCGACCCGGCCGCGCTCGGCTTGGTGTTCGAGCTCGCCTGCCGCGTCCAGCAGCAGCCGCTCTGGCTCGGCAGCAGCTATTGCGCAGCTCACCCGCTGCAGGCGTTGTCCGGGGCCAGCGTGCGTCTGGCAGTGGCGGCGGGAGTGGACCTGATCCTGTCGGGCGAGACGCTGGACGGTGCCGCTCCCGTCCGACTCGAAGTCAGCGGCACCCACGTGGCACTCACCGCAGACTGGGGTAGACTACCGTTGCCGTCCACCGTGCGCTGGCGTTATCGAGTCGCCCTGGCAGCCCGGCCGGCCCGGGCAGACGACAAGGCGGATTGAGCCGGGCGGCGCACCGCCCGCGGATTCTCCAGGACTATCCCTCTATGGCTCGTTCTCCGGACATCGACGACCATGACTCGGCTCTGGCCTATCTGTACGGCCGGATCGACTACGAGCGCGCCGACCGGCTCCCGCGCCTTTCGCGTGGCCTGAACCTGAACCGCATGCGCGAACTGGCTTCCCGCCTGGGCGACCCGCAATACTGCTACCCCGTCGTGCATGTCGCCGGAACGAAGGGTAAGGGCTCGACCTCGGCGATGATCGCCGCAGTCCTGACGGCGTCCGGCTATCGCACCGGCCTGTACACGTCGCCGCACGTGGAGTGCGTCGAAGAACGGCTGCAGATCGACGGCCGGCGCTGCGGGGCCGACGAGTTCGTGGACTTGCTCCGCCGGGTTCGCCCCGCGGTCGACGCGCTGGACCGCGAATCCGCAGCCCGGGGCGGCGGTGAATCCGGACCGACGTACTTCGAGATCACGACGGCTGCGGCCCTGGTGTATTTTGCCAGCCGCCAGGTGGACGCCGCCGTGCTCGAAGTGGGCCTCGGCGGCCGCCTGGATTCGACCAATATCTGCCGGCCCGAAGTGGCTGTCATCACCAGCATCAGCTTTGATCACATGCGTCAGCTGGGCCACACGCTGGCCGCCATCGCCGGCGAAAAGGCGGGGATCATCAAGCCGGGTGTGCCCGTCGTGACCGGCGTGACCGAGCCGGAGCCGCTGGACGTGATCCGCCAGACGGCGGCACGCCACGGGTGCGCCTGCTATGCCGCCGGACAACACTTTGGCCATCACTACCTCGGCACGCATCCGCCGGAACAAGCCTCGGTGCCCTCCGCGACTTGGCCTCACGGCTGGTCCGAGTTCGACTACTGGGAGGACACCGCGGAGGGCCGCCATGAGTTGAGACAGCTGCGGACCGGATTGATGGGACGGCATCAGGCCGCCAACGCCGCGGTGGCCGTGGCGGCGTTGAGCCAGTTGCGGCAACGCGGGTGGCGTCTGACCGAGGCGGCGATCCGCACCGGTCTGGCCCGCGTGGACATGCCGGCCCGCATCGAAGTCCTGCAGCAGCGGCCGACGATCATCCTGGATGCCGCCCATAACGTTGCTTCGGCACAAGCCCTGATCGAGGTGCTCCGGGAAACCTATCCCCGCGCCGGAGTTCGACGACGGATCCTGATTTTTGCAGCCAGCCAGGACAAAGACGTTGCGTCCATTTTCCGTCCCCTATTGCCCGAATTTGACGTGGCGATCCTGACTCGCTTCCTGAACAACCCGCGAGCTGCGGACCCGGCAGAACTGGTGCGAAAGGCCGAGCGCGTGCTGGCCGAGCAGGCGATTGATACGTGCCAGTTGCTGCCCGAGGACAACGCGGCCGCGGCCTGGCAGCTGGCTCGCCGCCTGGCGGCAGAAGATGACCTGGTCTGCGTCACCGGCTCGTTCTTCCTCGCGTCCGAACTCCGCCACCAGGTGCTGAACGTATCGCCTTGAGTTGGTCGCCCCCTCGATGACGGGCAGGACCGCCAGCGACGGCCGCCCAGGCTAAGTGTTGGGGTGCCTGGGGTCGAGCGCAGCGAGCCCCCAGCG
>CAIYOB010000737.1 GCA_903927685.1 uncultured Planctomycetaceae bacterium | reverse complement strand
GCCAGCTGGTCCAGGGCCTCGGCGGCAAAGCCGGAGAGCTGTTTTCCGCCGCTCGCGTTGAACCGTTCGAGAAAGAACTGAGCCAGCAGCGGCACATCCGCCAACCGCTCGCCGAGCGGCGGGACCTGGATCGTCAGGGTGCTGAGCAGATAAGCCAAGTCCGTGTGGAACGTGCCCTGAGCGGCCCGGTCAACCAGGCTCTGCCGGGCCGTCGCCAACGTGCGGACGTTCAGCTCGCCGATGCTCAGGATGCCCGCCAGGGTCTGCTGGGCATCCGGCGGCAATTGATCGACCTCCAGCAGCAGCAGTGCCGCGGGCCGCTCGACTTGCAGCTCCGCACAGCTGGCCACAAACGACGCAATGGTGGACTCGAGCAAGTCGGCATCCAGCAGATTGCAGGCCAGCGGGGCCAGGGGCGACGGCAGTGTTCCGCGGTAGTGAATCGCCCGGGCGATCGTCTCGCGCCCGCTGCCTGGCGGACCGACGATCAGCACGCGGGCGTCCACGGAGGCGGCCAATTGGACCTGCTGACGGACCCGGGCTGCAGCGGGCGAGCTACCCACGATCTGGGACAAGGCCAGGCTCTCGTACGACTGGCGCAGCACGGCGCGCAGGCGCTGGTGCAAGTCCGTCGGTGTCCGCTCCGCTTCGTCCGGCGGCAGGTGTTCGGCCGGCGGTTGCGATTGAACCACCACCAGGACGCCCAGACAGCCCGTCGTTTCGTCGCCCAGGGGCAGGCAATCCGCAGGACGCGTTTGCCATTGCCCGGCGGCGTCCCGCGCGGCCACGGCGATCCTGGTGTGCGTGCCCTGGAACGCCTCGGGCGGCGGACACAGCGCGTGCACGGGGTCGGGAGTGCCATCGCTGCGATAGCCTGCCTGGTAGTCGCAGCGGCGGCCGAGCAGCGAGGCGGCGGGCAGGCCCGTCCAGGCTTCACAGGCCGCATTGGCAAAGGCGAGCGTACGTTCCGCGTCCAAGGCGTAGACGGGTTGAGGGGCGGACGCGAGCAGCCGCGACAAACCGGCGATATGGAAACGTGTGCGAGGCATAGCGCAGATTGTACCGGGTGGAGGAGCGGCGGAAAGCCCATCGTCCGCAGAGAGCCCGGGCAAATGCCGGCCGGCGGAAAAGTCGAGCCAAATCGCCTTTCCGCCCCTGTGGGTGCGGACATGCAACCGGCTTTAAGCTAAGATTAGGCGCGGTGGACAGATGCGGACGGCGACTTGTCTTGGCTGGGCGGTTATCTCCGGGAGGCGACTCATGGCCGGTACCTTTGAAAAACTGCAGACAATCAACAGCCTTATCCGGACGGTGCTGGCGTTGGGGGTGTGCGGCGGCGTGGGCGCCGCCGGTTGGTACGGTTATACCACGTACAACGCCGCCGAAATCGAGAGCCAGCGCAAAGACGCCGCCTTGCAGGCCCAAGAGCAGGAATTGGCCGAGGCCAGGCTGCGGATGGAACGGCAGGACCAGGAACTGGCCGACAAGTCCGCCCGCATCGCCAAGCAAGACACCGAGATCGAGAACCTGAACCTGGAGGTCACCCGCCAGAAGCTCGAAATCGAGCGGCTCGATACGGCCTTGCGGCTGCATAAACTCGAACGTCGCCTGGCACAGATCCGAGTGCTGGAGACCGGCGTGGACGAAGCGAGCGGACGCAAGTTCTCCAAGATTGAATTCTTGGAACTGAACGAGCAGGGCGACGCGGTCGGCGACCCCAAGCCGGTTACCGTGCAAGGCGAGACGGTGTATGT
>CAIYOB010000736.1 GCA_903927685.1 uncultured Planctomycetaceae bacterium | reverse complement strand
GTTTTCGTCGCAACGCAAAGTTGCCGACGTCCACTACCCGAAGCTCTCGTGGCTGGCTCCACCAGATAAACGAGTTCCTTCGTCGCCTGGCCCCCGCAGAACTGCAGACATCGAAGTAAGGCGGGCGCCGAAGTGGTCATTCGGTTTCCGGGGGGGACGGGCTAGCTGATCACGGCGCGGAAAGGGACGGACAAGCAAATCCTGGTCGGCGGGCAACCAAGCAGCGGCTGTGTGGCCAAGTCGTCAATCGGCCCTGAACGCCGATATTGTCCTGCTGCCGGAAACTCGACAGTCCGATTGGCGCGGCGATTCTGCTTGGGAGGAGGTTCCAAATCAGGACTGAGGCGGCGCCGTGCCCACGGCCACCGGAACAAGCCGCGCGCTGTCGATCCAAGGGAATGAAGGCTGGAGGACCGGCGGCGAATTGACCGAAACCGGGTTAAACGCTTCCGGTCGTCACGCCCTTCGCAGATCCGGCTCAGACGTACAGAATTCAAAACTAACCTCGGTTGACGCCAGACATTGGTTTGAACCGTGCTCGGCCAATTCTGAATTCTGTACGTCGGCCCCTTGGGCCGAACCGTGATTTCATGGACGCCCCGACGGACCCCCTAGATTCCATTTGGCACTAGCGGAGCGTTTCCCCCGGCAAGGGCTGGCCTTGGGCATTGAGGACTTGCACGGCGGAGATCGTCCGCATGTCGGTGTGGTTGGCATACGACCATACGATGCGTTTGTCGGGTGTGATCTCCAGCAGATGGGGTGCTTGGCCGAACTGGCCGTGCCCCAGCCAGTTGCTGATCACCGTATGGCCGTTGGGCAGGCGGTGAAATCCGGTCAGGAACCGCAGGGGTGCACCGGGCAAGTCCTGGTTGCTCAGCTCCCAGATCACCGTGCCCCCGGCGTCCACCTCGGTCAAGCGAGGATCCTTTCGCTTGTCGCCGGTGGCGATCAGCGTGTGGCCGTCGGGCAGCCGCACCGCCGTGTGAGGGCCGCCGGGCGCAGCCGCTTCCCAGACACACTTGCCCTGGGGATCGTATTCGCACACCTTTTCCTGGCCGTAATGCGTCACCAGGTAGTTCCCGTTGGCCAACTGCCGCGCGTTCCGCATGTAGACATGGCCGCCGTCTTCGCCCGCGGCCAGCAACCGCAACTCTTTGACCACGCGGCCGTCGGGAGCCAGTTCCAACAGCCGGCCGCTGTTGCACTCGCCCACGAACGTGTTGCCGTTGGCCAGTCGCTGGCAAGCGTAGATCTCGCTCTTGGATTGGTAGTCAAACACCACTTGCTTGTCCCGGGTCACTTCGCGGACGCCGAAGCCCGTGTTCATCAGGAAATTGCCGTTGGGCAAAACCCACAGGTCATTGCAGACGCCGCTGGCATAGTCCCAGGCGACTTTGCCGTCCGGCCCGACCAGGAAGATCTTCTTGCCGGAATAGTCGCCGCAAGCAAACGACTTGCCGGCGACAAACGACTCGGACTCCGCGGCCGGCACGCCGCCGGTCAGGGAGCCGCAGGCCAGGAGACACACGAGACACAGCGGGATTCTCATCGGAAGTCACTTTCTTCACATGCGCCAAGGTTCACGCCGCGCCCGGCTGCACAGCCGGTCGGCTTCATCGTCGCCCGAAAACTGTTCCCGGACCGGATCCCATTTCACGCCACGCAGCCGCGATAGGTCCCCGCCGCCCGCTGGGCACTGTACGTCTCGTCGACCAATCGCACGCCTTCCTCGCATCGCGAGCGATCGACGTCGCAGACGCCCAGCACCTGCACGTTCGCCTCGCCCACCAGCTTGTGCAGATGGCCGCGTCCCATCAGTCCCCGGCCGATCAGGCCGACCGTGAACCGCTCGCTGGGCGCCACGGCCCCGTCGGCGCCGCAGACTGATGCCGGCACGATCCAAGGTGCGGCGAGAACGCTGGACGCCGCCGTGGCCGCGCCCAAGAAGTGCCGCCGTGTGAGCGGTCGCGTGCCAGGATTCGCTTTGGCTGTTCCTGGCCTCATGGTTCACCTCGCTGTGCCAATGCCTGGCTGACTCCGTTGAAGAACTCGATGCAGCGAGCGATCTCAGGCAGCGACTCGAGCCAGTTGTAGGAATACTCGAGTCCGAACATGGTCGGATGCACGCCCAGACGTCGCAGTTCTTTCAGGAACTCTTCGGTCTGCCCACTACCGGTGCCCCAGGGCACGTCGTGACCGTCCGGGGTGCGCTCGTGCAAGTCGTGCATCTGGACAGTCAGCAGCCGGTCTTTCAGCAGGCGGGCCGCTTCGATCGGGTCGATGCCTGCACGCATCCAATACCCCATGTCGCCACAGGCGCCGATCCGTGGACTGCGGCCCTGGCAGGCCTGCAGGATGCCTTGCGGATTCCAGTACTGCGGCGACGCTTTCTGGTCATGGTTGTGCAGGGCGACGTTGATCCGATACTCGTCGCAGAATTTCTCGATGGTGTCCAGCGCCTCGGGCGCCGGCTCGGACATGAACGTCTCGATGCCGATCTTGCGGCCGAACTCAAAGACCCGTCGGCAACCCTCCGGATCGCCGGGAATCGAGTGGATGTAATAGGTCAGCAGCCGCACGCCCGCGGCGTCGAGCTTCAGGCGGATCTGCCGCAATTCGTCGTCCGTCAATTGCGGATCGAAATCCTTGGGGATATCGGCACTGACTTTCTGAAAACTCAGCCCGCCCATGTACGGCAGGCCGAGTTGAGCCGTCTTGTCGATCGCCTCGAACAATGTGTACTTGTGGAACGTGTACGCTTCGATTCCCAGCCGCCAGCCCAATTGCTCCTGGGCTCGGATCGCCGGGGTCAGCCGGTTGCTGGGCAGCGTGGGCGCGGGCAGGTCGCCCAAAGCGAACTGAGCGGCAGCCAGGTAGAACTGCAGCATCTTCGGATCCCAGAAAACCGCGGGCTGATGGCCGATCGTGCAATAGAACACGCGGCCGCGGCCGTAGTTGCGCACCCAGGCCAGGGCATAGTCGTCGTCGGTTCGCAGCGGCCCGCCCCCGGGCGGTTGATTCATGTCGGTCCGCTGGGTGTCGATGCTGAACAGCACTCGCACGCGATCGCGCGAATAGGGGTCATGGACGCGGAAAAACTCCGAGCGATAGTCGAAGCTTTGGCCGCCGAACACCTGGTTGACGGGATGCCCCGGGTCGTCCAGTTTGATCACCACGTGCTCGTCCGCCGCCTTGTGGGCCGCGCCGCGGCCGCCGAGCATGTTCCCGAACTCCGGCCAGTCGTCCCGGCCGCCTTCGGTCCAGCGGGTGAAGGCGACCGTGGTGCCGTGGACGCCCAGCAACCCGCCGCCGCCGTAGACGAACTCGACCAGGCTCTGCCGCAGGGCCGGGTCCTCGAACAAATTGCCGACGGTATTGTTCAAGAACACGGCATCGAACTGGCGCAGGCTGTCCGGCTGGAAGACCGCCGGATCACGGGTGACCACCGTCTCGAATGCGCCGGTCTTCTGGCCCATGCGGGTAAAGGCCACGTTCGCTGCCGGGATCGATCCGTGTCCGCCGTATCCGACGTTCAAGTCGAAGATCAATAGCTTGCGAGGTTTGACCGGCGCCGCGACCGCCCGGGTCGGCAGCGCCGCCTCGATCTTCTCCAGGTCCTCCGGCGAAACATCGCCTTGCGCAGCGGCCGCGGAGGAGGCTAGTCCGGCGGCCCAAGCGGCGAGCCAACAGACTGCGGAGGCGGTGTACGCGGTTAACGATGCAGGTCGTCTCATGGTCTCCCTTTCCAAATCGACGAAGCGGTGGCAATCGCGGTGGGTAAACGCTCGTGAGACTCGCGCGATGCTCACGGGGGTGGGGGCCCGGTCCAGGTCGGTTCGCCACCGACTCGTGACCGGCGTCCTATTATCACCACGCGCGAGCCGAAGATACAAGCAGGGGACCGGGGGATCGCTCGCCTCGGCAGTCAGCCGTCGACGCGAGTCAGTTCCTCCCAGCGTCCGGCGAAGAACGCCCGGACGTTGGCCAGGCTGGCGGCGGCCATCCGCCGATTCGCCGCCTGGGTATTGGAGCCGACGTGCGGCGTCAGGATCACGTTGTCCAACTGCCGCAGGTCCTTGTCCGGCGCCACCGGAACATACGGCTCGGCCTGAAACACGTCCAGGCCTGCCCCGGCGAGCCGCCCGGCGCAGAGTGCGTCGTACAGAGCCCCTTCGTCCACCACGCTGCCCCGCGCCGTGTTGATCAGCCAGGCGGTCGGCTTCAGCAAGGACAAACGCCTCGCGTCGACGAATCCAAGCGTTTCCGGCTGGGCCGGCAAGTGGATGCTGAGCACGTCGGATTCGGCGATCACGGCATCAATGTCGGTGGTGTAGTGATCCAGGCCGCAGCGATCGAGGATTTGCCCAATCATCCGGCCTTCGTCCCGGGCGAGTTCGTCGCGGTTGCGGCGGCCGCATGCCAGGACGCGCATACCGAGTCCGAAGTGGGCGATGCGAGCTACCTGTCGGGCGATGCCGCCACAGCCGAGCAGGCCCAGTGTCCGGCCGCATAACTCGTGGCCGGTCTGCCCCGCAAACTGCCCGGCGCGAAACTGGCCGTCCAGCCGGACGATCGGTTTGGCAAGGCAGCCCAGCAACCAGAACACGTGTTCGGCCACGCTGGCGTCCAGCGTGCCGGGGGTGTTCGTGACGGCGATCCCGTGGGTGCGAGCCAAGGACTTGTCCAGTCCGTCATGCCCCACGCCGAACCGGGCCAGCAGGGCCCCCGACTCGCCACCGTTGCGCCCCAAGGCGGTGTACAACGGCCCCGTGTACCGGTTGTGGCCGATGATCACCGCCCGCACCCGGCGGGCCGCAATCGTGTTGGCCAACAGCGGCTCGGCGGCCCCGATCCGCACGAGGTCCAGGTCCAGGACGCCCGCGAAGACATCCTGCCCCTTGTCATACTCCGCCTCGGTCACCAACACGCATTCGCGCATGTTTGCAGCTCCCGTCTCCTGAACCGCCCAATTCGCCTACGCCTCACCATCCGAAACAGCGGCGTCGCTCATCGCTTGGGCCAGGATATCAGACGTACCATGCTTCACGCACCAGAGTTCAATGTACTCGAAATCCAGAATCCCCCCCTGCACAGCAAGGACTTCAACGACATCCGAGTAATCTTTTCCCCTGCGGCTCCCCCGACACCAACGCAGCTTCTGCACGACGACGTCCTCGGGCGTGGGCAGATCCACAAGTCGCCCCATAGTCGTCACCTTCAGCCGGCGCCGGAAACGCAACTGATCGTGCTCGTCGTCGCTTAGGTCAAACAACTCGATCGTAAATGGCAGGGACGGCAGTTCGATGATCCGCCGCGTTGTGAGCGTGACCGTTTCAAACGATCGCTGCGGATCAACTCGGAAATCGTCCGGCAGTCGGGCGAGCAGCGCACGCCATTGTTCGGACTGGAGAGAAACGACGAAATCCGCATCTTTGGTAGCTCGGGCGACGCCGTAGAAGTTTGACGACAGCGAACCGACGAGCATGTACTCGATCCCCAATTGGTCGAGCAAATCGATCAGCAGTTGAATCGCTTCAATACTGGTTTTCATCGCTGCAGCCGCCTGAGTCGCGCCAATTGGTGGCGCAGCAGATCCATGATTTCCTCTTCACTGGCCTGAGGATGACGGTACCTCAAGCCATCCTTCATTCGCTCGCACGCTTCCGCAAACAGACGTGGCCCGTCCCACATCTTCTGATCCGGCGGCGTTCGCCGCGCCCGCTCAATTCGTTCGATGAACAACTCGTTCGGCAGTTCCGAGTTCATGCTTTTCTCCGATCGGGCGCAAACCTCCAACACTCACTCCGCCGTTGCCTTGCCGAACACCAGCAAGAAACGATCCTCCGCCGGCCGCTCGCCTTCGCTCTGCAGGACGAACCCAGCCGCTGCGAATTCCTGCTTGACCATCTCCGGCTCGATCTGCCGGCGGTGGCTGGCGTCGCGGCGGGACTGCGGCGTTTTGGCTTCGCGATCCAGCACGTAGATGCGGGCGTTCGGCGTCAACCGCTCTTGGAGCTTGGCCAACAGCGTCTTGCCGTGGAACAGCAGATGGTACGTGTCCAGGAAGAACACCGCGTCGATCGGCTCCGGCCCCAGGTGCGGGTCGCCCAGGTCCGTCAGCGTCGCAGGCAACGAGACGCCCGGCGGCAGCGGCGCCCGTTCGTCCTTTTGGGTTGCCCATTCCTCCAAGACGATTTCCAGCCCCGCTCCGGACGAACGCGCCAGAATCGCGGGAATCAACTCGCGAGCTTGCCCCAAGGCGATGATCGCCGGACGCTG